>NZ_VPEP01000016.1:0-62933 GCF_013417035.1 Acinetobacter sp. YH16053 | reverse complement strand
ATCAACAATACAAAAAATTTCTGTAAAATCGTACATGGTAGTTAGAGCCTTTGGGTTGTGTCGTAACTTTCTAAATGGCTCTAACTACCTTTTTTTCAAGGGCTTTTCTTATCCGTAATTCGGGTTAACAATAACAATGAAGTTTTATGCTTGGATAAACTGCTTCACTGCTTGGTTAAATTCATTTGGCAATTCTACGTTAGAAATGTGCGATGCATTGATTTCAAACAATTGGCTATTGGCAATACGTTCAACCATAAATTGACCATCGACAACTGTTGTCACAGGGTCTTGCTGACCTGCAACCACTAAAACAGGCACAGTGATGTCTTTAAGTTGTTCACGTACATCCGCTTTAGCCAAAGCTTCGCAACAGCTCGCATAACCTTCGGCGCTGCCAACTGCCAAGTCGTTTTGAAGATTGTTGACCACTGTCGCGTTGCTTTGGATAAAGGGTTCAGTAAACCAGCGTGATGCTGCAGTCGAAGCAATCGGTTGTAAACCTTGTTCGCGTACCAATGCGGCACGGTCATTCCAAGCCTGTTCTTGACCAATTTTTGCCGCAGTATTACACACCACCACCTGATTAAAACGTTCAGGGCGATGAATCGCTAACCATTGACCTGTTAAACCGCCCATAGAAATACCACAGAATGCCGCTTTTTCAACATTTAAGTGATCGAGTAGATTTACAACATCTTGACCCAATTGATCAATGCTATATGGACCTTGCGGAGCTGATGATGCACCGTGACCACGTGTGTCGTAGCAAATTACAAAAAAGTCTTGCTGGAAAAAATCAATCTGTGCTTGCCACATTTTGAAGTTTGTACCCAGCGAGTTTGAAAAAATCAGTGCAGGTTTTGTAGCATCACCAAAAGTTTGGTAATTGATTTGCGCATCATTTGAGGTAAAAGTTGGCATTTTTTTTTAAATCCTTAATCTTATAAATCCCCCTAAATCCCCCTTTATGAAAGGGGGACTTTTAATGAGGATTAAACACGTTCAATAATCAAAGCAATACCTTGACCAACACCAATACACATTGAACATAAACCGTATTTACCGCCAGTTTGTTCAAGTTGGTTCAGTGCTGTAGTGACTAAACGCGCACCAGATGCACCAAGTGGGTGACCTAAAGCAATTGCACCACCGTTTGGATTGACTTTCTCTGAACCATCTTCAATGCCTAAGTCACGAGTACATGCTAATGCTTGTGCAGCAAAGGCTTCGTTCAGTTCAATCACGTCCATTTGTTCAATGGTCAAACCTGTTTGTGCCAACAATTTTTTGATTGCAGGCGCAGGACCAAAGCCCATAATACGTGGTTCAACACCAACAACAGTTGAAGCAATGATTTTGGCACGTGGTTTTAAGCCGTGTTGTGCAACCGCTTCTTCAGAAGCAATCAGTAGGGCAGCCGCACCATCGTTAATACCTGACGCGTTACCTGCAGTCACAGTACCGTCTGCTTTAACCACTGGCTTTAATTTTGCCAATGCTTCTGCTGTGGTTGATGCACGTGGATGTTCGTCTGCAGCAACAACGACAGGCTCGCCTTTACGTTGTGGAATTTCCACTGCAATAATTTCTTTGTCAAAGAAACCGCGTGCTTGTGCAGCAGCAGTACGTTGTTGGCTGGTTAGAGCAAACAAGTCTTGATCGGCACGGTTAATATTGAACTGTTCCGCTACATTTTCAGCAGTTTGCGGCATAGTTTCTACGCCGTACATTTCTTTGAGTTTCGGGTTAATGAAACGCCAGCCCATTGTGGTGTCTTCAATTTTTTGACTACGACCATAAGCAGATTCTGATTTACCCATCACAAATGGAGCGCGGCTCATTGATTCAACACCACCTGCAATAATCAGGTTTGCTTCACCTGCTTTAATTGCACGTGCGGCCATTGCAATTGCGTCTAGCGATGAACCACATAAACGGTTTACAGTGGTTGCTGGCACTTGGTACGGTAAACCTGCTAAAAGTGCAGACATACGACCCACGTTACGGTTGTCTTCACCTGCTTGGTTGGCACAGCCGTAAATCACGTCATCAACTTGTTCCCAGTTTACAGATGGATTGCGTTGCATAAGTGCTTTGATCGGTAATGCGCCTAAGTCATCAGCACGGACTGGAGCTAAACCACCTGCATAACGACCAAATGGGGTACGGATGGCATCGACGATATATGCGTTTTTCATATTTTATTTTCCAAATATCTTAATCTCTCCCAACCTCCCTTTAAAAAAGGGAGGAGATTCCCACCTAAAATTACTTGATGGAAGTCCCCCTTTGAAAAAGGGGGATTTAGGGGGATTAAAAATTATATTTAAAGACGATTAAGCCTGAGTCGCATCAATCAGCTTTGCACCAGTCAATGACTGTAATTCTTCAAAGCTCAAGCCTTCAACTTTTTCAAGAACTTTCATGCCTTCAGGAGTGACGTCAATCACGCACAAGTCTGTGTAAATGCGGTCTACACATTTTAAACCTGTTGCAGGATAAGTTAGTTCAGCCACAATTTTAGCTTCGCCTTTTTTGGTCACGTGGTCAGTCGTAATAAAGACTTTTTTTGCACCAACTGCCAAGTCCATTGCACCGCCTACGGCAGGAATGGCATCTGGAGCGCCAGTGTGCCAGTTTGCTAAGTCGCCATTTTCAGCGACTTGGAATGCACCTAGTACTGCGATGTCTAAGTGACCACCACGCATCATGGCAAATGAGTCACCATGATGGAAGAATGAACCGCCTGTGAGCATGGTGACGAACTCTTTACCCGCGTTGATCAGTTCAGGGTCTTCTTCGCCTGCAGGTGGTGGTGGACCAAATGCCAATAAACCATTTTCAGAGTGTAAGAATACGTCTTTGTCTGAAGGCAGGTAGTTAGAAATTTTAGTTGGTAAGCCAATGCCAAGGTTGACATAAGCACCGTCTGGAATGTCTTGCGCCACACGTTCAGCAATTTGATCACGTGTTAATTTGGTATAGCTCATGATGTTCTCCTTCACGTGACAGTTATGCAGATTGTTCAGGTTGTTTTACGCCAACGGCAACAACGTGCTGAACGAAAATACCCGGAGTGATGATGTGTTCAGGATCTAACGCGCCTAACTCAACCACTTCAGAAACCTGTGCAATTGTCACATCGGCAGCCATCGCCATGATTGGGCCAAAGTTACGTGCAGATTTACGGTACACCAAGTTACCCCAACGGTCGCCTTGCTGTGCTTTAATTAAAGCAAAGTCTGCGCGGATTGGGTTTTCTAGTACGTAGTCTTTACCTTCATAATTTAAGGTTGGTTTGCCTTCTGCAAGTAAAGTACCAAAACCTGTAGGGGTATAGATTGGACCTAGACCCATACCTGCAGCCTGAATACGGCATGCCAAGTTACCTTGCGGCACCAGTTCAAGCTCGATTTTGCCTGCGCGGTAAAGTTCATCAAATACCCAAGAGTCAGACTGACGTGGGAATGAACAGATAATTTTACGTACCGCGCCAGCTTTTAGCAGTTTCGCTAAACCGTAGTCACCATTACCTGCGTTGTTGTTTACAATAATTAAATCTTTGATGCCAAGTTCAATCAAACCATCAATGAGTTCCGCTGGCTGACCTGCGGTACCAAAACCACCAATCATGATGGTTGAACCATCTTTAATTTGCGAAAGGACTTCTGTTAAAGAAGTTTGACTTTTATCAATCATAATGTGTCCTAGACAATTGCCTGTCCATTAACTTTTGGAACTTTGAGTTGAAGGTAGGGGTGCTGCTGAGTTGTCGCGTTTGGTTAATACCCAATGTGCGATCAAACCAATACAGATGCCCCAAAATACAGAACTTAGCCCTAAAAACTGCATGCCAGAGGCAGTTGCTAAAAAGGTGATGAGGGCTGCATCACGCTGTGATTCTTTACTCATTGCAACTGAAATATTGGTGGCAATTGCACCCAAAAGTGCAAGTCCAGCCAAAGCTGCAATCAGTTCTTTGGGCAATAGGCTAAATAGCATGACGATGCTACCCGCAAATAACCCACCTAAAATATAGAAAATACCGTTTGCAACACCTGCAATATATCGCTTTTCTTTCAGTTCGTGCGCATCTTTACCTAAGCATAATGCTGCAGTAATAGAGGCAAGTACAATGGTAATTCCTCCCACACACGCAACGGCAAGAGAAGCGATACTGGTCGCACTAATAATAGGCTTAGCAGGCATGTCATAACCGCTAATTTTAATAATTGCCATACCCGGTAAAAACTGCCCAGACAAGCTGACTAAAATTAAAGGTAATGCCAAGTTTAAGGTTGAATTCCACGTCCATTCAGGTGCAATAAACTGTGGAATTGCCAAACTAAAATTGGTGGTGACAGGGTTAATTTTACCGAGCATTAAGCTGAGTATAATGCCTGCAGCAAGCACCCAAATCATGGCATAACGTGGACTAAAACGCTTTGCCAATAAAAATACCGCTAGCATCCCAAATACAATGTATGGCAGGGTATCGGTTGCAGTAAATAAGCCTAAGCCAAATTGAACCAAAATACCTGCCATCATGCCTGCTGCGACTTCTTGCGGAATCCAAGACAGGAGTTTGTCAAAATAACCTGTGATTCCAATCAAAAAAATCACCACGGCAGAGGTGATGTAAGCAGCAACGGCTTCATTCAAAGAAATATCTGGAAACAGTGTGACCAGTAAGGCTGTACCGGGTGCAGACCAAGCGGTCACCACAGGCACTTTATACTTAATTGATAAAAAGATACCTGCGACTGCAGCACCAATAGAAATTCCCCAAATCCATGAAATCATCATGTCTGGGGAAACTTGGGCTTGCTGTGCTGCCTGAAAAAAGATGATCAACGGCCCCGAATAGGAGATCAGCACTGCTAAGAATCCTGCAACAGTGGCTGAAATTGACCAGTCATTTTTTAAAGTTTGGAACAGGTGACTCATTGACGATTTGCCTCCTTGCGTCAAGCAATGATCCTGTTGAAGTTGGTCATGATCTTGGCTTAGCCCTGATCACCACCACCTACAGGTACAACGGTACCTGTCATGTACGATGACTCATCAGAAGCAAGGAACAGAATCGCATTCACTTGTTCCTGAATGGTGCCATAGCGACCCAAGAAGGTACGATCAATGGTTTGATCGACCACTTGTTGCATCCACTCTTTTTCAGATTCTGAAAGTGGGTTGGCATTACGTGGCACTTTACGTGGTGGCGCTTCTGTACCGCCAGTTGCAATAGCATTCACACGAATACCATCATTGGCATGTTCAAAGGCGAGGGAAGCGGTTAAACCGTTTACACCACCTTTAGACGCCGAATATGGCACGCGGTTAATACCACGTGTTGCAATTGAAGATACGTTTACAATGGTACCTTTCTGGTTTTTCACCATTTCAGGCAATACTGCGCGGCAGCACCACATAGTAGGGAACAATGAACGATTCACTTCTTTGATAATTTCTTCTTCAGAAAATTCTTCAAAAGGTTTCATCCAAATTGCACCGCCTACGTTGTTGATGAGCACATCAACACGACCATAGGTTTCAAGTGCTTTAGCAACCACAGATTCTGCACCTGCAAAAGTTTCAAGGTTGGCTTTTACGGTTACTGCATCGCCACCGTGTTCTTCAATTTCAGCCAACACTTCTTCTACATAGGGAGAAAGGTCTGCCATAACCACTTGGGCACCTTCACTTGCCACTTGTAAAGCCACACCGCGACCAATGCCTTGAGCGGCACCAGTCACGATTACAACTTTGTTTTCAAATCTTTTTGTGCGATTCATTATATTCTCCGACTATGTTTCTAGACTGTATAACAAACTTAGTTGGCAGAGAATTTTTCAAATAGGAAGCTTGCAGGTTTAACACCTTCTGCATCTAACCAGCCACGTACCGCTTCTACCATTGGCACTGGACCACATAGGTAGATGTCTACATCACCACCGTTGAGCCATTCGTTTTCGATATGGCCAGTCACGTAACCTTTACGCTCATGTGCAGATTCTGGATTTGCCACTACAGTGCGATACTCGAACCAAGAGAATTTTTCTTGTAGTTCGTTTAATTTTTCAATTGCGACTAAGTCAAAGTCATTGGTCACACCAAAGACTAAACGTACAGGGTGCTCAGAACCTTTTTCTTCAAGCACTTGCAGCATAGACATAAATGGCGCAATACCTGTACCACCCGCTAACATCACCACAGGGCGTGCTACATTACGTAGGTAGAAGCTACCAAATGGACCAGTAAAGGTCATTTTGTCGCCAGCTTTAGCGTTTTGGCTTAAGAATTCGCTCATTTTTCCGTTTGGTACGTTACGTACCACAAAGCCAGTTAAGCGGTTACCAGGCTTAGAGCTGAAAGAATACGAACGAGTTTCTGTTGTACCAGGAATACCCACATTCACATATTGACCTGCAAGGAAGTGAATGTCTGGTTGAGCTTCATCTAACTGAATATCAAAGGTAATAGTCGAGTCAGATAAGTTTTCAACACGTGCCAATGTACCTTCAAATACATGAATTTCAGTTTTACATACATCAGAAGTGGCTTGAATTTGGAATACTGCGTCTGAAGTTGGTTTACATTGGCATGCAAGAATATAGCCTTGTTCAGCTTCTTCTGGTGTCAATGCATCTTCAATATAAGTTTCTTCAGGCATGTCATACGAACCTGATTCACAAAACGCACGGCACGTTCCACATGCACCGTCACGGCAGTCCAAAGGAATATTGATCTTTTGACGGTAAGCTGCGTCTGACAGTGTTTCACCATCTGTAACAGAAATAAAACGTGTAACGCCATCTTCAAATTGAAGTGCAACATTGTGGTTTGACATGGCTGAATATCCTATAGAAATCTTTAAAACTTGACCTTTCAGCCAAAATTCCATCTGGCTGAAAGGTTTTTACCTAGCTGTAAATTAATACAGTCTTAGAGGTGATAAATGTCGATTACTTGGTTGATGTAATCGTTTTTCAGCACCACGTACTTGCTTAAAATTTGTGGTTTGTCGCCAGAAAAGTCGATTTCGTAGCGTGACATACCAAAGTAGCTGTAGTTTGTTTTGTAACGGAAACTCAAGGTGTTCCAGTTAAAACGTACAGTCACTTTATCGCCATCACGTTCAACAATTTCAATGTTGTTGATGTTGTGGCTCGTACGTGTGTCTGGCATGGTTGCAGACGAACGTTCAGTTTTGATACGGAACACACGGTCTTCCAAACCTTGACGGTCTGGGTAGTAAATCAAAGAGATTTCAGACTGTGGATCTGTAGTTAATTGGTCATCGTCATCCCAAGCTGGCATCCAGAAAGAAGCAGTAGGAGCGTAGCACTGTAACCACTCATCCCATTGCTCATCATCTAAAAAGCGAGCTTCTTGATAAAGGAACTGTGCAACTTTTTCTAAAGTGATGTCGCTCATGCGTTTTCTCCTTCAGTAGATGCCGCAATTTCTTTTTCAGTTGCGATGCCTTGTTTGATGAGTTCTAACCAGTGTTGGTGCTGAGCAAGGTATAAACCTTCGTCTTCAGTTTTAATACCAGAAAGTTTTGGTTTTAAACCAATTTCGTTGGCTGCATCGTCTGGACCTTGGATCCAATGCTTAGAGCCACGGCACATATCGTTCCACTCAAGTGCGATACCTGCGTAACCTGCTTGACATGCACGGAATTCTTCAAGATCGTCTGGGGTTGCCATACCTGATGCGTTAAAGAAATCTTCGTATTGACGGATACGGCGTGCGCGTGCTTCTGGCTCTTCACCCACAGGTGCGATACAGTAAATAGTCACTTCAGTCTTATCTACAGACAGCGGACGTAACACACGAATTTGTGAACCGAACTGATCCATGAAGTACACGTTTGGATATAGACACAAGTTACGTGAACGTTCGATCATCCATTTCGCCATTGCTTCACCGTATTGCTCGGTGTATTCGTCTTTCTTGGCAAAGTTAGGACGGTCTTCTGGGTTAGCCCATTGTGTCCAAAGTAGCATGTGACCATTTTCAAAGCCGTAAGAACCACCGCCTTGTTTGCCCCATGAACCTGCGCTCATAGCACGAATGTTGTCGCCAGCTTCTTTTTCTTTACGTTGCTGAGTTGTTGCAGCGTAGTTCCAGTGTACTGCAGACACGTGGTAACCATCGGCACCGTTTTCAGCAGTTAACTTCCAGTTACCTTCATAAGTGTAAGTAGAAGAACCACGTAAAACTTCAAGACCTTGTTGTGATTGACCTACAATCATGTCAATGATTTTAGTTGCTTCACCTAGGTATTCTTCTAAAGAAGGAACATCTGGGTTCAAGCTACCAAACAAGAAACCTTTATAGCTTTCAAAACGGGCAACTTTTTTCAAGTCGTGTGAACCGTCTTTGTTGAAGCAATCTGAATAACCCGCATCGGCAGGGTCTTTCACTTTTAACAACTTACCAGAGTTGTTGAAAGTCCAACCGTGGAATGGGCAAGTATAAGTTGCTTTGTTACCACGCTTGTAACGACATAACTGTGCACCACGGTGTGAACACGCATTGATCATGGCATTTAATTCGCCATTGCGGTTACGTGCAATGATGATTGGCTGACGGCCAATGTATGTGGTGTAGTAGTCATTGTTGTTTGGAATTTGGCTTTCGTGTGCCAAATAAACCCAGTTGCCTTCAAAAATGTATTTCATTTCTAGGTCAAACAGGGCTTGGTCTGTGAATACTGAACGGTGTAGTTTAAATTCACCAGATTCAAAATCATCAACCAATAGCTCATCAATGCGGTCTAAGTGGCTGGTGTTAATTACAGGAATACGAGGCATGTCCTTTCTCCGACTTTCCAAGGAGGGCAGTCATCGGGATGGGGCAACGACCACATCCCGATTCCATTTCAAATTATGCGCTTGCGCGGCGACGTTCAACTTCAGTAGAAGGAACGCCAGCTTGATCTTTCTGAAGAACAATGTTGAACTGGATGTGTTTGAAAGGACCTTTCAGACCACGTTTTGCAATTTCAGCTTCATCAGTCACGTCAACCGCAGTTGCCACCAGACCTTCACGAGTCGCGAATGCAAAGTCATCCCACAGGTATTGGTCGCCTTCAATATTGAATTGAGTAGTCAGCTTGCGGTAACCCGGTGCAGATACGAAGTAATGTACGTGCGATGGACGGTTACCGTGACGGCCTAGCTTGTCCAGTACAAACTGAGTTGTACCTTCTGGAGGGCAGCCATAACCCACTGGCATTGTCGTCAATGCAGTATATTGACCATCGGCAGCGGTAATGATGCTGCGACGCAGGTTAAAGTCAGACTGTGACTTGTCAAAGAATGAGTAGTTGCCCAGGCTGTTGGCATGCCAGATTTCAACTTTAGCACCTTCAACACGGTTGCCGTCAGTATCAGTCACTGTCCCTTCAATGATCAGCGTCGGGATTTTGCCTTCTTCAGAACCATCGTCCATACGCGCAAAGCTTACTGTTTCAGGTGCGCCAGAGACATAAAGTGGACCTTCAATCGTACGTGGCGTACCGCCAGTAATGCCTGCTTTAGCATCCGCTTCATCAGCACGTAAGTCTAGGTAGTGTTCCAGACCCAAACCTGCAGCCAATAAACCTAATTCGTTCGCTTGACCGGCATCAGTAAAGTATTCCAGACCTTTCCACAGTTCTGACTGAGCAATATCAAGATCTTCGATCGCTTGGAAAAGGTCACCCAATAAACGCACAACAACTTGTTGTACACGTTCATCTACAGGGCCTGTCGCTGTATCAACGTTCATTTGCTTAACTAATGCATCAATTTCTTGGCGATTCATTTTCATTCTCCTTGGAGGTGTACTTTGGTGGCGAATATCTCTGGACTAAAAACGAGATAATTGGCTGCCACTTTCCTTGTTTACTTGGTTTGCTAAATGTTTACTTTGGTGCTGGAGTAAGGTGCTTACTCCAGTTTCCGAATTAAATCAGGTGTCATCTTCACGAATTGATGAAGGGTGGCGGTTCAATGCCATCACTTCAATATTCATGTAAGGGTAGAGTGGAAGACCTTGTAAAATGTTGTGCAGTTCTTCGTTGCTCTCTACATCAAAAATACTGATGTTTGAATATTGGCCAGTAATACGCCAAATATGACGCCACTTGCCTTGACGCTGTAATTCCTGTGAATAGGCTTTTTCAACAGCTTTGATTTCGTTGGCTGTTTCAGCAGGCATATCCAATGGAATGTTTACATCCATACGTACGTGGAAAAGCATGGGTTTCTCCTAATTACTGACGACGCAAGTTGTCAATTTTGTCTTCATCCAGTTCAATGCCTAGACCTGCACCTGTTGGAAGGTGTAATTCAAAGTCTTGGTACTGAAGCGGAGTTTTTAAAATTTCTTCTGTTAGCAGCAATGGGCCAAATAATTCAGTGCCATAAGCTAAATTTTGGAAGGTAGAGAACACGTGTGCAGATGCAATTGTGCCTACAGGGCCTTCAAGCATGGTACCGCCATATAGGTCGATACCTGCCAACTGTGCAATCGTTGCCACTTCACAGCCTTCAATCAGACCAGCAGACTGTGCAACTTTTACTGCAAATACAGATGCAGCATTACGTTTTGCCAATTGATAAGCGCTTTGTGGGCCCATCAATGATTCATCTGCCATGATGGCAATATCAAATTTACGTGTTAAACGCTCCATGGCATCAATGTTGTCAATTGCACATGGTTGTTCAATTAAATCGACACCACCATCTTGTAAAAGCTGGATGCCTTTAATTGCTTCAAGTTCTGACCAAGCACGGTTTACGTCTACACGAATAGAAACGTCTTTACCCAATGCTTGTTTGATTGCCAATACGTGTTCTACATCTTGCTCTACTGGGCGTGAACCGATTTTGAGCTTGAATGTGTTGTGGCGTTTAGCCGCAATCATTTTTTGTGCTTCAGCGATGTCTTTTTCTGTATCGCCAGATGCAAGTACCCATAACACAGGAACCGAGTTGCGTAGGCGACCACCTAAAATTTCACTTAAAGGTTGGTTTAAGCGCTGCGCTTGAATATCTAATAAAGCAGTTTGAATGGCACATTTCGCGAAACGGTTGCCATTGATATTCTTTTTAATGACCTGTAAAGTTTGCGCAACATTCAAGCCAGCTAAAGTTTTTAGCAATGATGCGAAATATGTTTCGATATTGGTTTTTACGCTTTCTGGGCTTTCTTCACCATAGCCCAAGCCGCCAATCGTGGTTGCTTCGCCCCAGCCAACAAAACCATCTTCAGTGGTGATTTTGACTAATACAAGGGTTTGGGTTTGCATGGTTGCAACCGCCATCTTGTGTGGACGGATGGTTGGTATTTCCACCAGCAAAGTTTCTACTGACTTATACATGGTTTGCCCTTCATATCATTGCTTTATTACAGTTATGTGATATACCTTAAAAGAATAAATTGCATTGGTCGAAGATCAAATTTGCATTTTTTTATACTTAAAAGGTATTTTGAGCTATGGAACTCAGACATTTACGTTATTTTGTTGCTGTTGTAGAAGAGCAAAGTTTCACCAAGGCAGCAGAAAAACTCTTTATTGCTCAACCACCTTTGAGCAGACAGATCCAAAATTTAGAACAAGAGCTTGGAATTCAACTATTTGAGCGCGGTAGCAGACCGCTTAAGACCACGGAAGCAGGCCAATTTTTTTACCAGCATGCTGTTAAACTTTTGTCTAATGCTGAAGAAATTAAGTCGATGACTAAACGGGTAGGTATTGCTGATCGTACCGTGACTATTGGCTTTGTTGGTTCTTTATTGTTCGGTTTATTGTCAAGAATTGTATATTTGTTTAAGCAGCAGCATCCGCATTTAAAAATAGAAATGGTGGAAATGACCACCAATGACCAAATTCAGGCACTTAAAGAAGGGCGCATAGATGTTGGATTTGGACGCTTAAGAATTTCTGATCCTGCAGTTAAACGTATCTTATTACGTGAAGAACGCTTGATGGTTGCAGTACATTCGAGCCACCCATTTGCGGCACAAAAAGAAGGTGTATATTTGGCGGATGTTGTTGATCAACAACTATTTTTATATCCAAATCACAACAAGCCAAACTTCTCTACCCAAATTCGTGGCGTGTTTTCTGAGTATGGTTTAGAACCTCGCAAAATTCGTGAAGTGCGTGAATTACAATTGGCGTTGGGTTTTGTTGCTGCAGGTGAGGGCTTGTGTATCGTGCCAGAAAGCGCACAAAATATTCATTTGGCACATTTGCACTTTATACCTTTATTAGATGACTCGGCTGTAAGTCCTGTGTTTATGGCAATTCGTAATATGGATGAAAGTGAAGACATTCGATCTTTGTTTGACTGCATTTATCAAGTTTATGATTTGGAAGCATTTACTTATGATCGCAATGTATTCTAGTAAAGCCATATAAAACAAATATTTATAACTATATTTTTTATATAAAAGCACAGATATTTTTAACAAAATACTGTTATGTGAATTGCCTGAAAAAACTTTTTTAAGCATCACATTACAGTATTTTTTTTCGCCTTGTTATTTTTATCTATTTTAAAACAATATCTTACAAAACTATAGACTTTTTAGGTATGTATCCATGCCTATTCAGTTTTGGACAAATTTTAACTTATTATTCATTGTGTGCATCTGAGTTGGAGTAACGGACTTCACAATTAGGAGGTGAAGCAAGATGCAAAGCAATAAAATTAATATTAATACCTTGATTGACGAGGCCAAGTTCACGCCATTCCATTGGGGCGTATTGTTTTGGTGTTTGATGATCATTATTTTTGACGGTTACGACTTGGTCATTTATGGGGTTGCATTACCACTACTGATGCAAGAGTGGGCGCTCAGTGCAGTACAAGCAGGTTTACTGGCCAGTACGGCATTGTTTGGCATGATGTTTGGTGCCATGACCTTCGGTACCTTATCGGACAAGTTAGGTCGTAAAAAGACCATCATGATCTGTGTGGCTATTTTCAGTGGCTTTACATTCTTAGGTGCGTTTGCAAGTAATCCAGTTGAATTTGGTATTTTACGTTTCCTTGCTGGGCTTGGTATTGGCGGTGTAATGCCAAACGTTGTGGCCCTTATGACAGAATATGCGCCAAAGCGTATTCGTAGTACTTTGGTTGCGCTGATGTTTAGTGGTTATGCTATTGGCGGTATGACTTCAGCATTGTTGGGTGCATGGTTAGTGCCAGAGTTTGGTTGGAAAATCATGTTTTACATCGCAATTATTCCATTGGTGGCTTTACCATTAATTTGGAAATTCTTGCCTGAGTCACTCATGTATTTGACCAACAAGAAAGAAATTGAGCAAACCCGTAGTATTGTGCAAAAAATTTCACCAAGCCAACAATTAAATGGTGACACTGAGTTTGTACTGAATGAAGTGACTAAAGGCGATGAAGCACCTGTAAAAGCATTGTTCCAGCAAGGCCGTATGTTCAGTACGTTCATGTTCTGGATCGCATTCTTCATGTGCTTGTTAATGGTTTATGCTTTGGGCAGCTGGTTACCAAAATTAATGATCCAAGCGGGTTATTCATTGGGTGCAAGTATGATCTTCCTATTCGCACTGAATATTGGTGGCATGATTGGCGCAATTGGTGGTGGTGCATTGGCTGACCGCTTCCATATCAAAAAAGTACTCACCATTATGTTTATCTGTGGTGCAGCAGCATTAATTCTGCTTGGCTTTAACAGTCCACAAATTGTGTTGTACACCTTAATTGCAGTTGCTGGGGCAGCAACCATTGGTTCACAAATCTTACTTTATACTTTCGTCGCACAATATTACCCATCTACTGTACGTTCTACAGGTATGGGCTGGGCATCAGGTATTGGTCGTATCGGCGCGATCGTTGGACCTGTCTTAACTGGCGCATTATTGACCATGAATTTACCGCACCAAATGAACTTCTTTGCTATTGCGATTCCAGGTGTAATTGCTGCTTTAGCGATCTTCATGGTGAATTTAAAAGCTTCAGTAGATGCGAAAGCCCTTACAGAGCCTGCGGTAGAAAGCAATCCAATTGCACAAAAAGCAACCCAATAATTTCTATACCTTTCAATTAATCTTTCGTCATCAATGATATAGATCGCCATCGTAAGCGATGGTGATCTGTTGCTAGAATTTGATGGCACAATAACAAGCGAGTTTAGGATGAACGCGAAAACATTAACCCAATCTTTTAATTTTCAATCTACAACGGTTCGACCAACAATGCAGCGCACGCTCATGATGAGCATGATTGCATTGAGTATGGGTGGTATGAGTGTTGCAGCTCAGGCGCAGACCCAACAGCAAACGGAAATTGAGCAACTAAGACAGGAAGTTCAAGCTTTACGTGGTCTGATAGAACAGCAAAAAGTACAAAATGCGCAAACAGCAAGTGCAATTGCCAATGTACAACGCAGTTCAGCAAGCCCGAGTCCAATTCTGAAAACAGCCAAAGGTGCTGAGTTCAACTTATATGGTAATGTGCGTTTAGATGCGTCTTATCAGGTTGAGGGCAGTAGCCGAGATTTGCCATATAACCACATTAATGCAGTGGCGTTAGAAGGCAATAATGAAAGTAGTGATCGTTTAAGATCAACGCTTTCTGCTACACGTTTAGGTTTGGATTTTAAAAGCCCAGTGGGCGATCGAGACGTAAAAGGTAAAATTGAAGTCGATTTCTTGGGCGGTTCAAATTTTGATAATTTACGTATTCGTCATGCTTACTTAAATTATGGCAACTGGTTAATTGGTCAAACTTGGTCAAACTTTGCCATTCCAGACTATATGCCAGAAACCATTGATGCTTTGGCATTTGTAGGTGGTGCAGTAAAACGTACACCTCAGGTACGTCATACTACAAAATTTAGTCCACAAACTAATTTGGTGGTGGCTGCTGAAGACCCTAAAGATGCCACAATTAGCCAGCGTTTACCTGCATTAACAGCACGTTTAAATCATCAATTTGCAGATAATTTAAATGTTAGTGTTCGTGCTATGGGCCATGAAAAACGTGTTAATTCTGAAGAAGAAATGGCATGGGGTGTGGGCGTAGGTGTAAAATATGAAGTTGTCCCTGGCACAACCCTTAAAGCAGATTATTACCATGTTAAAGGTGATAGCAGCTTTGTGTCATTTACAAACAGAGGCGTAGTTGCTCAAGCAAATGGTGATCTTATTCAAAGTGAATTTGATTCAATTATGGTGGGTATAACTCAAAAATTCAGCGATAAAATACACGGCACACTTGGCTATGGTTATATGAGTTTTGATGAAAATCAAAGTTATACTAATATTTTGAAAAACTCTTTTCCAAAAGATTCAACGCAATCTGATGCGACTCGTGCTAACAAAGAATTATGGCAAGGCTGGGCAAATATTTTCTATAGCCCGCGTAAACCATTAAGCTTTGGTCTAGAGTATGTCTATGGTGAACGTACTGCTTTAGAAGCTGTTAATGGTAGTAAAACAGGTGAAGATAACCGAATCAATGCAGTCGCAATTTATAACTTCTAAAATTGTACTGTAAACCACAAAAGAGCTGAGCCAAAAACTCAGCTCTTTTTTTATTGTCGGGTGATCGGCTTGGCAATTAGGCATGAGTATATTGCGTGATGTGCTGTTGTATTACCGCAGACAAAACATCCAATGCAGCAGCAATATCACTGTTCCAAGCAAAAGAGCAGTTTAAACGAATAAAGTTCTGGCTGACCTGTTCAGAACGGAATAACTGACTTGGCGCAATGCCAATCTTGTTTTGAATCAATAGCTGATAAATCGTATAGCCATCTATATATGCAGGCAGTTCAATCCATAAAAAGTAACCACTAGAATAGTAGTGAATTTTACAAGCTGGGTTTAAGCGCTGTTTCAATTGCTGATAAAACACTTTTTTATGTTTTTCCAATTGTTTGCGTAATTGACGCAAATGTTTTTCATAATGATGATGCGAAAGAAAATCCACCAAAGTATTTTGCAGTAAGGGACTTGCAGAAACCGTGCTCATGAGTTGCAAATGCTGAATAGCATTGGAAAATTGACCTGCATAAACCCAACCGACCCGCACAGCAGAACCCAAAGTTTTAGAAAAAGAAGCGCAATGCAGTACCCGTTGTTGTCGGTCAAAATACTTCATGGGCAGTGGTTTTTGCGTACCGTAATACAATTCTTGATAGACATCATCTTCAATTAAATACACTTGATATTCTTCAAGCAAACTCGCAATACGTTGCTTAATTTCATCTCTGACACTAAAGCCAATAGGGTTATGAATATTCAACATCAACCAGCAGACTTTAATTGGGTATTGTTTTAAGGCTTGTTCAAATGAGTCTAAATCGAAACCTGAAACAGGGTGTTCTGGAATGGTAATCACCTGTAAACCAAGACGTTCAGCCGCTTGCCATGCACCATAAAATATAGTTTCTTGTAATAGAATAAAATCTCCAGGTTTGGTCAAAGCTTGTAATGACAAATTGAGCGCATCTAATGCGCCAGATGTAATGACAATGTCATTTGCATGGGTGGGTATGCCTTGTAAACAGTAGCGATTTGCAATTATGGTTCTTAATTCATAATTGCCCGGTGGCATGTGGTCGTGGCTAAAATAACTGCTTTTTCGCTTGGCGTGCTGCGCTAAAATTTGCATTAACTTTGGGTTAAACAGTAATTCTGCATTGGGAAAGGCAGAGCCTAAAGGACTGACATCTGCAGACTGAATTGATTTTAAATAGCCAAAGACCAAAGAGTTCATTTGAATATGTGCATTTAAACTCAAACTGCTTGGTACAGGTCGTTCAGTTTGATTGAGACGTTCTGCGACATAAAACCCCGACTTTTGTTTAGCGTAAACCAATCCCTGAGCTTCAAGTTCTTGATAAGCGTTTAGCACGGTCATTAAGCTATAACCACTGATTTGTGATTGTTCTCTTAACGAAGGTAACTTGCTATGTGCTTTCCATGCACCATTTTCAATGAGTTGCCGAATGTTCAACGCCAATTGTTCAGATTTATACATGGTATGACTCAAGCATTTTTTGCAGCTGTTACTTATTTTGATCTATTTTTAGGTTTAAAACATTAAATAATTTCTGTTTTTATAACAGATTGGCATGTATCTAAAATCAACTGTTATAGTTTTTAATGAATATTTTGTATCTACAGCAATGCTTTAGAATTTTACATAATCTGTATATCCCCATAATCTGGCTAGATTGGAGTCGATATGCAAGAAGATAACTCACGCAAACCACAGAAATATGCCGATAGCAGTATTTCAGACAAAGCATTTAAGCACATGATTATTTGGTTTACCGTGTATGTAGCTTTATTTTGTATCGGCGTGGCTGTTGTGGTGAATTTAGATAAGTTCTAAACAGTTTTTGAATAACAGCACACCTATAATCGCTTCAAGATATGAAAAACATTCATTTGAATTTTAATGAATGTTTTTTTTGTTTATAAAAGAGATCGTAAGCGCATAACTCAAAAGCAATAAAGATCGCAAAAATAACGGAATAGGCGTAAATTATAACTTTATCAGTAAAGCATTTGTGGTTGCAATGATTTCGAGTTGGGTGCTCTTTACCTTAATGGCTGCATTTATGCAGGCATGGCGCAATGCCTTTCAAAAACAACTCAGCACAAGTGTAGATGTTTATGGCGTGACTTTGGCACGTTTTATTTTTGCCTTGCCTTTTGCACTGGCGTATTTAAGCATTTTACAATGGCAGCAGCCTGTACAAGCAAAACTGCATTTTAGTTCGATGTTTTGGCTGTATATCATTATTGCAGCAGTGTGTCAGATTTTAGCCACAGCTTTAATGGTAAAACTGTTTCAACAGAAAAATTATGCGGTGGGTGTCGGACTTGCCAAAAGTGAAGCAGTTTTAGCCGCAATTGTAGGCGTGATTTTCCTACAAGAACATTTAAGCGCATTGGCTTGGTTCGGCGTTGCGATAGGCGGTATTGCGGTATTTCTACTGAGTAAAGGCAATCAACGCAGTGATTTTTCATTCACGACTTTAGCCATTGGAATCGGTAGTGGACTCAGCTTCGCGGTGACTTCTTTATTGGTGCGTGAAGCCAGTCTAGAACTCGATTTCTTACCGTTTATTCACCGTGCTGCATGGGTTTTGGTGTGGGTTATTGGCTTACAATGTTTTATCTTATTGGCTTTTTTAGGCATATTTAAACGACATACCTTATATGCCATGTGGCAGCGGGTTGGATTAACTTTTAAAGTGAGCGTCTGCAGTTTTTTAGCATCATTGGGCTGGTTTAGTGCCATGAGTATGCAAACTGTGGCGATTGTGAAAACACTCGGACAAATTGAAATATTATTCAGCTTACTTATTTCAGCGTATTTCTTTAAAGAAAAACTTGCTCGTACCGATCATTGGGGATTGGGATTGGTCGTGCTTGCGGCAATGTTGGTTATTTGGGCGTAGCATCATATTTCAAAGCTAAGTAATTTCAAATTCATGTCATATCCGTTGCACTTCATTTGAGCATCTCAGAAATATAAAAATAAAGATTTTCTATCTGTACAATCTCGTTAGAATACTCACAGCTTATCTTAGAGAATTGTCATGTCTAAACCACAGCAAAAGCAAAAAAACTCAGCCTTGGCAGAGTTGATAGAAGAACAAAAACTGCTCTGTGAAGAATTTGGTTCAGCCTATATTGCAGTGAGTGGCGATGATGTTGTCGCAGTTGCAGTCCAGACCTTAAATAAAGACCCAATTGTGGGCTTGCGTAAAGCGCCAGAAGGTGAAGAAAAAGTCGCGTGGTACATTTATGGCGGTGAATTGGGTGAAGATGAAGTGAACTTTGAAACCATGCCTGTGCGCGAGTTGCAAGATATTTTGCCTGACGTGCTTCCATATCTGGCTTTAGAACAAGGCTACCGCTTTATGATTGATGCTGATGACTATGAAGATGTCTGGAAAGAAGGCGATGAGTCTTAAGCTTATGCGCATGTCGAACATGGCAAAAATATCGGTGAGCATTATGCTTGGACTGCAAAGTCTGAGCGTAATGGCACAAGGTATTCAAGCGCAGCAGTTGGCACTTGAAGCATCATCTACACCTATTACAATTCCACATACAGCCAATGGGTTGACCCAAACACAATATCAAGATTTGTTAAATCAATACACGCAAATTGTGAATGACAGCAAAAAAATATTGGATGATCCTACGAGCCAAGCAACGGCAGAACAACAAAAACAGGCATTTTGTGCACGCTATCACGCCTATAAAAATATTGCTGAAATTTCCGAGTACAATCCAAACTTGTATCCTGCACCTGTGATGTTAATGGTGGCAAAGCGTTATTTAGAACAGCAGCACAACAGTTTCACGGCTTCAGGTATGACTGAACAAGTTTTTTGTGCAGGAGCTACATCTAAATAGTGTGATCTGCCTTATAAGTGAATAGCAAATTTAAAGATTGAAAATGCAGGCGTATAAAACCCCAAAAACTGGGGATTCCTTTTAAGCAGATTGTGAAGTCATACTTCATTTTTTATCAATTTTCATGCAAAACTAACTTTGCAAAGACTGTAGAATCTTTTAACTTGCAGGTAGTGAACTGAGGGATAGGCGACATAGATGAAATGGGATGAAATTGGCGAGCAGCCTTGTTCGATTGCACGAACCTTGTCGGTGATTGGTGACCGTTGGACGATGCTGATTATTCGTAATGCCTTTATGGGCATGCGTCGCTTTGATGATTTTCAACAACATTTGGGCGTAACGCGGCATGTATTGTCAGATCGTTTAAAGCGTTTGGTGGAACATGAAATTTTAGTCAAAGTGCCTTATGTAGAGCGCCAAGAACGTTTTGAATATAAATTGACAGAGAAGGGCTTGGAGCTTTATCCCTTAATGCTGTCTATGGCAAATTGGGCAGATAAATGGATGGATCAAGGTTTAGGTAAGCCTGTGGAATACATCCATAAAAATTGTGCTAAGACGTTTCAACCTGTCGTGGTATGTTCGGAATGTGGTGAAGAACTGCATGCCAAGCAAGTAAAACCACATTTTACCCCAGTGTATTATCAGTACATCCAAGCACAGCAGAATTTAAAACAAGCCTAAATCAGTGCTGTATTAATCAGCAACAGTTTGTCTATAAGCAGTTGGCTGGTTTAGGAATACCCGCTAAACGACTTAAATGCCGTGCCACCAAACCTGTATTAAATTTTTCCTGCAAAACAGCGTTGTTAATCTCTGGGCTTACAGTTTTCATTAAAAATTTGATTAAAGGACGCGTTGCAGGTGAGTGTCCAAATTGCTGATAAAATTGGCGTACAGCATGCAAAACTTCAAAATGCCAAGCTGTGAGTTCAAGCTCTAAACTTTGTGCCAATTCTTGCGCCACTTGTTCATTCCAGACAGTGTAATCCAGCAAATGTCCATCTTGATCTAATTCTAGTGTCATCTCTTGTTTCATTCACCCTTAAAAATGCTTTGCATTGGTTTCATATCATTACGGCTTGCTATTTTAAGCTGATACAGCGCTGATGTGCTAAACACAGCGTTGCAAAAGCTGCATAATTAATCGGCTGTACATTTTCCGCCAAATGACCATTCAATATTTCTGCATCATTTTCCAGTACATATATTTTGTCTAGCTGGGCACAGAGTGGATGTTGCTGATGCAATACCGCATCACCCATAAGTACAACGCTGTCTTGCGGAGCATACAAGGCATTTAGCTCTGCTAAAATTGTTGCGGTGCTATCAAAGCTCGCTTGGATTAAATATAAATTTGCGTCAGACATGCTTTTCTCTTTAGATGTTTAGATATGGTCAAATGATCAATCAGATTGTTAAACCACCGATCAACCTACCAATATAAAACCCGATCAAAGGTTTGAATCAGCTCCCGATTCAGTTCCACCCATTCAATTTCATGTACCGTATTTTTGATAAACGGCGAGTTAGCATGTTTATTTTCAATCAAAATTGGGCTGAGGTCATAAAACTCAAAGCTATCGACCAAATTGGATGCCACTTTAAAAGCATGTTTTAGTGAATCAAATGCCAGTTCCGACTGTAATAGGCTTAATGCCGCATCTTGTAATAACACTTTGACTTCACAACCAAAAGTTGCCAGTACCATTGTTGCAGACAAGCTTTCATGCACTTGTAAGCTGTTTAAATTTGCCTGACGTAAAACCACGAGTACAGTTTTCACACAATTTACCTTTTAAATGCAACAGATTTACAAAATGAATCGCTTAAAATTGAATCAGGCGTTCTGTGCTTTGCACTGCATCGGCCAGTTCGCCCAAGCCAACCAATTCAAAGCCTGCGGCTAAATTGTGTTGGCTCAGTTGATGGCGTTTGGCATTGTCTGCATCGCTAATACCACGTGCCAGTGCGGCACTTACACATACGGGTAAACGAATAGACAATTTTTGCCATTCTGTTTTGAGGTTGCGTTGATCATCGGGTACCCATTGCAACTCATTCGCTACAGCAACGCCATCTTGATAAAAAAACACACGAAAAGCCTCATTTTTCTGTTGTAAGGCTTGAGCAAGACCGAGTGCATGCCATGCATGAATAGAGGTTGGTGCGGAGGTTATTAGTAATAAGGTGCTCATCAAAATTCACTAATGCAATGTGCCAAGGCGCATTCAGACTTTATAAAAAAGGTAGTATAAATGATTTTAGTGACTGGTGGTTTAGGCTTTATAGGCTCACACATTGCATTAAGCCTAATGGCTCAAGGGCAAGAGGTCATTATTGTAGATAATTTATCCAATGCAAGTATGCAGACCTTAGAGCGACTTGAATATATTGCAGGGCGTTATGTGCCTTTTGCCAAATTAGATGTAAGAAACACGCCTGCGCTGAACAAAGTTTTTGAACAATATTCGATTACTGCGGTGGTGCATTGTGCAGGGTTTAAATCTTTAGAAGAATCGGTGCTTAAACCACTGGAATATTATAACGATAACGTCAGTTGTATTATGAGTTTATTGCGTTCTATGCAACGTACAGGCGTGCGTCGTTTAGTGCATCTTTCAAGTATCGCGGTCTATGGTAAGTCGGGATTGAGTCTGGAAGAAAGCCAGAGCTTTAATTACACCTATGCCAATCCGTATGTGAAATCTCAGCAGATGGTTGAAGAAATCATCCAAGATACTTTTAGAACCGATAATGAATGGAATATCGCTATTTTGCGCTTGAGTAATATAGCAGGTGCATTTGAACACGGTATTTTAGGCGAAGTCGTTGCTCCGTTACCTAAAAATATTATTCCTTTGGCGATGCAAGTCGCAGTACAGCAGCGTGAAGCGATTGAGCTACGTCAGCAAGCCAATACTGCAGATCAAACTGTAGAACGTAGCTTTGTGCACGTACTCGATGCCTGTGATGCTGTGATTGCAAGCCTGCATTGGTTATTTGAGCAAACGCATAGCTGTGAAGCTTTTAATATTGCGGGAGAAGTGGTTTCAATTCAACAATTACTTGCACGTATTAGTGAAGTCACTGACACTGAAATTGCTACAGTTCCTGCAATTCATTATGAATATCCTGAGTTAGATCAGTTAGGTGCAGTCGTAGATAAGGCACAACAATATTTACACTGGCAGCCAAAACGTAGTCTGGAAAAAATGCTAGAGGATGAATGGCGTTTTTATCAAAATACGCTTAAGCATTAAAAGTAAGCGCTATAAAATTCGTTGAGATGCGATTCACGAAGCCTCATAGCTGAAACAGATACAATGCAACGGAATTATTGATAATAATTATCATTTACTGGGCTGTCTGTTTTTTATAAGATCGAGATAAGAGCACATGACATCATTGAAATCACGAAGGAATGAGGCTGAACATGCAAACACGTATTGAACATGACACCATGGGTGAAGTTGAAGTTCCGAATGACGCGCTTTGGGGCGCACAAACTCAGCGTAGCTTACAAAATTTCAAAATTGGCAATGAGCGTTTACCACGCGCCATGATTCGCGCTATGGGTTTGGTTAAAAAAGCTGCGGCAATCACCAATGCAAACTTAGGGCAAATCCCGCAAGAGTTGGCGCAGTACATTGTCGGTGCAGCAGATGAAGTCATTGCAGGGCAGTGGGATAGCCAATTTCCTTTGGTGGTGTGGCAAACAGGTTCGGGTACGCAAAGTAACATGAACTGTAATGAAGTGATTGCCAATATCGCCAATCAAAAACTGGGGAATCCTTTAGGTGCGCAAAAGCCTGTACATCCGAATGATCATGTCAATCGTGCCCAATCGACCAATGATTCTTTTCCAACTGCAATTCATGTAGCAGCGAGTTTGCAAATTAATGAACTGCTCATTCCTGCAGTAAAGGGTTTGCGTGATACGTTGCATGCCAAAAGTGAAGAATTTTCTGAAATTGTCAAAATTGGACGTACACATTTACAAGATGCGACACCATTAACTTTAGGGCAGGAATTTAGTGGCTATGTATCTCAATTAGATCATAGTTTAAAGCGTTTGGAACAGGCTTTAACAGGCTTGTATGAGTTGCCGCTTGGTGGTACAGCAGTCGGTACAGGCTTAAATGCACATCCTGATTATGCGGTACAGGCAGCGGAGCAATTGGCACAGCTTACAGGCTTAGCTTTTGTGACTGCACCAAATAAGTTTGAGGCTTTGGCAGGGCGTGATGCTGCAGTATTTGCTTCGGGTGCATTAAAAACTTTGGCGGTGAGTTTAAATAAAATTGCCAATGATATTCGCTGGTTAGCCAGTGGCCCGCGTTGTGGTTTTGGTGAGTTGCGTATTCCAGAAAATGAACCTGGTTCAAGTATTATGCCGGGTAAGGTTAATCCAACACAAAGCGAAGCGATGACCATGGTAGTTGCACAGGTATTGGGCAATGACACCACGATTAACGTGGCAGGTGCATCGGGCAATTTTGAGCTGAATGTATTTATGCCAGTGATCGCATATAACTTATTGCAATCTATTCAACTCTTGGGTGATGCCTGCAATAGCTTTAATGAGCATTGTGCCGTTGGCATTCAAGCAAACCGTGAAAAAATAGATCACTTTTTGCATGATTCACTCATGTTAGTGACCGCTTTGAATCCTGTAATTGGTTATGAGAATGCAGCGAAGGTGGCTAAAACAGCTTATAAGGAAAATAAAACCTTAAAGCAAGTTGCAGTAGAGCTGAATTTGGTCACAGCAGAGCAGTTTGATGAAGTGGTACGTCCTGAACAAATGATTGCACCGAATACCAAGTAATCAGTTTTAAACAAATTCAAGGTCTGTGTTTGTCTGCACATGATGCGAGGTAGACACAGACTTTGTTTATGAAAATCAGGGAAAATTTTGGGCATCCTTCCTTATTAAAATTATGTTGTGTATAATTACACAATGAACAGCAAAGACATTATTAAGCGTCTTGAGCAGGAAGGCTGGTACAAAGTGGGTGGTAAAGGCGACCATGAAAAGTATAAGCATCCTGAAAAGCCTGGACATGTTGTGGTACCACATCCACGTAAAGATATGCCAATAGGAACTCTACGCAATATATATAAACAGGTTGGTTGGGAGTGGAGGTAAAAATGTTATATCCAGTATATGTTCACAAAGATGAAGATAGCGCATACGGTTTAACCTTTCCTGACTTTGATGGATGCTTTAGCGCAGCAGATGAGATGCAAGATATTCAGCGCATGGCACAGGAAGCGGTTGAAGTTCACTTTGATGGTGAAGATATTCCGTTACCAGAACCATCAAGCCCAGAGCAATGGTTAGGTGATGAGCGATTTGAGGGGGGTTTTTGGTTGTTAGTTGATATTGATACAACAAAAGTAAATACAAAGTCTATTCGTATTAATATCAGCATGCCAGAAGCTTTAGTGAAACGTATTGATGCTGTTGCAAAAAAACAACATTTAAGCCGTTCGGCATTCTTAGCTAAAAGCGCGGAAATGGCGTTGCATTAATCAAGTAAAATATACTAAACCCAGCCTAAATGCTGGGTTTTCTATTGCACCTAATTTGAATGTAGAGGGGTAATTCATCCTAATACGATTTTAAATTTATGTGTTGGTGTAAAGACATAATTTGCATAACGGCAGAATAGGCTGCTACAAGGTGCTATCTAAATGTAATAGTTCAAAACCCGTCATTTAGTCGCATTAACCACTTTTAGATGCTTTCTTTTATGTCCGTTCCTTATTCAACTTACATTGATTAAGCTGCCATAATTGCTAGAATACGCAATACTTCAAAATACTGTTTTGCTAAAGTTTTGCATTTATTTTGCAAAATTTAATTTTTTTATAAGCAACTCAATATCTTAACTACGGAAATTTTCAATGCTCTCAATTTATTTAACAGATGTTCAGCAACACGTGCAATTTAAAGATTACCCGGGTGAGCAGCCTGTTAAATTTATCTTGAATTTTAAAAAGATTTTTCCAAGTGTAATGGAGCTTTTACTACCTGTATTGCCTGAAAATGAAAATCTGGAAGAAATGACGTGGGAATCGACCACTGCAGATTTAGAATTATTTAAGTTGTTGCTCAGTGGGTGGGGCGTAATTGAATTACGTTTAAATGCGCTCAGTCAGTTCAAAGGCAAGACATTTGCAGATCAATTGGTGAAACAAGCCCAACAAAAACGTAAAGACTTCGCCAAAGCCCAACAACAATTACAAACTGTAGAGCTAGATTATTTATTTATGCATGAAATACATGCCTTAATTGATGCAGAATTGGTAGAAGTAGGTGAAAAGTTCTATTTGCCAATTTTGCGTGATTTATGGAAAGGCAAAGTATCTACAAAAGTATTGGAAGCGAAGTTTTAAGAACAAACCCATATTAAAAAGCTGTCTCGGCGGCTTTTATTTTTTATAGAATCATACAAGACGATTAGCAACCACTTGCAAATTCAAGATTAATTCAAAATAGCCTAAGCAAAGATTTTAGAAATTTCCTCTCTTAAGAAATAATGCCTTGAATTTTCCTGTAAATCTTTATGCCAATACATCCCCATATTAATTACAGGCAAGTCAACAGGCACATCAAAAATATTCAATTTTTGGCTCATATTCAAATGCTTTAAAATCATTTTAGGAATAGTTAGTATGGCTTGAGAATGCTGCTGTAAAATCTGTAACGCCGTAGAATAGTGCTGACAACGTAAAAAAACCTGCCGTGATAATTGCTTTTGATGCAAATAAATATCTTCTAGCAACATACCAGTACGCCGTGATGAAACCCCAATATGTGCAGAAGATAAATAAAGTGCAGTATTCATTTCTTGTTGTGAACTACAGACCACAAATTGGTCTTGAACTAAGGATTGAAACTGAATTTTATCGCCAAAGTTTTGTTCTAAATCAATTACAAAATCAATTTGTTGTGTTGCTAAATCTGCCAAAACCGTTTTGCGGTCTAATTTGTGGCTCAGAAATTGAATATCCAAGTTCAACTTTTGAAAATGCGCCACCAATTTAGGAAAAATAATCGGTTCAATTTCATCATGGATAGCAATTTTGAGCGATTGCAACATATTCGGCTCAAATTGCTGTTTCTGTATTGCAATACTTTGAATCGCCAACAAGGCATTTTTAATAGTCGGATAAATTTGCTCGGCAAAAGGCGTAGGCAGCATTTTATTGCCACTTCGCACCAGTAAATCATCTTGTAAATGTTGTCTTAAACGCTGCAAAGCATGACTGGCGGCAGATTGGCTAATACACAAAATTTGTGCAGCTTTGGAAATACTGCGCTGCTCATAAATTGCAACAAACATCGGGTATAAATTGATGTCTAAACGATGAAAAACGGTAAGATCAACTTTTGCATTGTTATGAACATGATTCATAGTGTTTTATTGAATTAAATCATTTTGTTCATATTACTTTTCAAGTTAAGGTGTTGTAAAGCAATGAATACAATATTTTAAGGGATTTGAACCATGTTTGAGCTATCTGCACGCGCCAAAGACTATATAGAACGTACCAAAGCCTTTATTGCCAAAGAAATTGAGCCGATTGAAGCTGAATTCTGGGCAGAAGTTCACGAATTAAATCAGGGTGGTGACTGGACTAAATGGCAATGGCCAGCACAATTAGAACAATTAAAAGCCAAAGCCAAAGCTGCAGGTGTATGGAATATGTTTTTACCTTGTCCAGAATTAGGACAAGGTTTGTCGGTACAAGAATATGCACACATTGCAGAGTTGAGTGGACGCAGTTTGATTGCGCCAACCGTATTTAACTGTAATGCACCCGACAGCGGCAACATGGAAGTTTTATGGCGCTATGGTTCTGAACCACAAAAGGCAGAATGGCTGACACCGCTGCTTGAAGGTAAAATTCGTTCTGTGTTTTGTATGACTGAACCTGCAGTGGCTTCAAGTGATGCGACCAATATGCAGGCAACAGCAGTCGTAGACGGCGATGAAATTGTCTTGAATGGTCGTAAATGGTGGTCTTCAGGTTTGGGCGATCCAAATGCCAAAATTATTATTTTTATGGCGCATACACCCGATGAAACCAAAGACCGTCATCATCAACACTCTATGGTTTTAGTCCCTGTGGATACTGCGGGCGTTAAAATTCAACGCATGTTACCTGTATTTGGTGATTACGACGCGCCACACGGTCATGGCGAAGTCAGTTTTGATAACGTGCGTGTGCCTGTTGCCAACTTTATTGGCGGTGCAGGACAAGGTTTTGAAATTGCACAAGGTCGTTTAGGTCCGGGGCGTATTCACCATTGTATGCGTTGTATTGGTGCAGCCGAAAAATCTTTGGAGTTGATGATTGACCGTGGCATGAGTCGTACCGCATTTGGCAAGGAAATTCTGAAACTCGGTGGCAATTTGGAGCGTGTAGCGGAAGCACGTGTGGCGATTGACCAAGCACGTTTATTAACTCTCTATGCAGCCTATAAAATGGATACTTTAGGCAATATGGCAGCACTTACCGAAATTTCTGCCATTAAAGTGGTTGCACCAAGTGTCTTGGAAAAAGTAGTTGATATGGCGATGCAGATTCATGGTGGTGCAGGCGTATCTAGAGATACACCGTTGACAGGTTTCTTTGCCCAAGCGCGTAGTTTACGTCTTGCCGATGGACCAGACGAAGTACACAAAGGCATGATTGCCAAACTTGAGTTGGCTAAACGTGGTTATCGTAGCAGCCGCAAAAAATAAGTCAGTTGCGAATTTTTTATTGTGTCGCTTGGTAGTGTATTCGGCAATATTTTCTATATTGCCGATACATCTCAAGAGAACACGGAAAATCTATGTTAGATTAAAAAAATTGGAAAATTAGGGAAAAATAATGTCAGTTATTGATGTAGGCGGCACAGTACGCGAAGGCGAAGAACTCGATATTCAGGCAGTGACAGCATGGTTAAAACAACAAAATGTCGATGTCGTAGAACCTGTAGAAGTCACACAATATTCAGGCGGTGCATCGAACTGGACATATCGCCTTAAGTACAGCAATGCTGATTTAATTTTGCGTCGTCCGCCCAAAGGTACTAAAGCTAAATCTGCACATGACATGGCGCGTGAATATCATGTGCAAAAGAATTTAGCCCCGTTTTATCCTGTGTTACCTGAAATGGTGGCGTTGTGTCAGGATGAAGCTGTAATTGGCTGCGATTTTTACGTGATGCAACGTATTGAAGGCATTATCCCACGTGCAAAATTGCCACCAGAGCTTGATTTTAGCGAAACTCAAGTACATGAACTTTGTGTAAATGTCATTGATAAACTGATTGAGCTGCATCAAGTACCTTATGCAGGAACTGAGCTAGAAAAATTAGGGAAAGGTGATGGTTATTGCCGACGTCAGGTAGAAGGTTGGGATGCACGCTATGCCAAAGCACATACCATCAACGTGCCATCTTTTAAATATGTGCGTAAATGGTTGTTAGACCATATTCCTGCAGATTCAAAAACCTGCATTATTCATAACGACTGGCGTTTTGATAATGTGATTTTAGACCCGAAACATCCGACTCAAGTGATTGGCGTTTTGGACTGGGAAATGGCAACACTGGGCGATCCACTCATGGATTTAGGCTCGGCTTTGGCATATTGGGTTGAAGATACCGATAATCAAATTTTTAAAGCCACCCGTCGTCAACCAACGCACTTAAAAGGCATGTTCACACGTCAGCAAGTGGTGGACTATTATTTGCAAAAAACAGGCTTGAGCACCGATAACTGGACATTCTATGAAGTGTTTGGAATTTTCCGTTTAGCGGTGATCGCCCAGCAAATTTATTATCGTTATTTCCACAAGCAAACCAATAATCCTGCATTTAAGGATTTCTGGATTGTCATTCATGCTTTGCATATTCGTGCCTTAAAGTTAATTGGTTTACAAAAACTGGAAGCAAATGAACTAGCACAAAAATATATCGCCAAATTTAAGGAATTGATGCCGAAATGACCACCATTTATTTAATTCGTCATGGGCAAGCATCTTTTGGGGCAGAAAGTTATGATCAACTTTCGCCTAATGGTGAGTTACAAGCCAAATTGCTCGGACGTTATTTTGATCGCATTTTAAAAGAAGCACCCTATGTGGTGGCTGGTTCAATGCAGCGCCATCAGCAAACTGCACAACTGGCTTTGGCAGAATGTTTTCCTGAGGTCGAAATTCATACCGACAGTGCATGGAACGAGTTTAATCATCAACAGGTTTTCGCGCAGTATGAACCGCGTTTTAATCAACCTGAATTGATGAAAGAAGATGTCGCCAAAGAGGTCAATCCTCGTGCATATTTGGCAAAAATTTTTGAAGGTGCGATAGAACGCTGGACGGGCGGTGAATATCACCATGAATATGAAGAATCTTGGCCGCATTTTAAACAGCGTGTCGAAGATGCATTGCAGCATTTATGTGATGACTTAGCCCAAAAACAACCACGATATGCTGTGGTATTTACTTCTGGTGGTGTGATTTCTGTGGCTGCAGGTAAAATTTTAGGCTTAACGCCCAATAAAACCTTTGCATTGAACTGGGCAATTACTAACTCAAGTATCACCACTTTACGTTTGGTCGGCAGTGAACCACAACTGTTAAGCTTGAATGAACATCATTTTATTAAAGCTGAAAACTCAAATTTATTGACTTGGATTTAAGGATCAAACCATGACAAAAACAATTCTAATTACAGGTGCAAGTTCAGGTATTGGTGCGGGTATGGCACGTGAATTTGCTCAAATGGGTTATAACCTTGCAATTTGCGCCCGACGTTTAGAGCGTTTGGAAACGCTGAAACAAGAACTGGAAAGCCAGTTTGGTATTCGTGTTATTGCAAAAACGCTGGATGTCACCAATTATGATCAGGTGTTTCAGGTGTTTCGTGAATTTAAACAAGATTTTGGACAAATTGACCGCATTATTGTCAATGCAGGCGTGGGCGAAGGACGTCGCATTGGTAAAGGTAATTTTGCCATCAACAAAGCCACAGTAGAAACCAACTTTATTTCAGCTTTGGCGCAGTGTGAAGCCGCGGTTGAAATTTTCCGTGAGCAAAACTCAGGGCATTTGGTGATGATTTCATCTATGAGTGCCATTCGTGGTATGCCAAAACATCTTACTGCTTACGGTGCAAGTAAAGCTGCAGTAGCACATTTAGCAGAAGGAATTCGTGCAGAATTAATTGATACACCTATTCAAGTTACGACTATTTTCCCTGGTTATATTCGTACCGAAATCAACGAAGGTGCAAAAAAACTGCCTTTTGAAGTTGATGAAAAAACAGGTTCACGCTTACTTGCTGCAGAAATTGAAAAAGCGCCAATTAAAGCCTATGTACCTAAATGGCCATGGTTGCCATTGGGCTTAGCTATGAAAGTTTTACCATTAAAATTGGTCAATAAACTCGGCTAAATAGCAGCGATATCATAGTATTTGAATAGCATCCTGAAATTTAAAGCTGATGATGAATGCAATCACTTTAAATGACACGATGCTATTTTTATATTTGAGTCTCTACTTTTGTTTGGGTTTAAAATTTGTATTTTCGGTTTTCGTATTTAAGAGTGAAATGTGATGTGGCTTAGAACAGCAACCCTTGCCTTAATTCCCGCTTTGGTGATTCAGGGAAGTCGTGTTAAAAAGAACACGATCCGATTGCCTGAAGCCGAAGGCGCACGAGAAGGTATTACAGGGCAAGGGCAAACGCTGTCATTATTGATTTTAGGCGATTCTGCCGCTGCAGGCGTTGGGGTAGCACATCAAAATGATGCGCTTTTAGGTGCGGTGATTTCTGCTTTGCAGCATCAGTACCAAGTACATTGGCGTTTAGAGGCGCAGTCTGGAGATACTACCTCACAAGTCATTCAAAAAACGAAAAAACTGGTAAATCAAAAATATGATGTTGTGGTTACTTCTGTTGGTGTCAACGATGTAACACGCTTAATGTCGGCACAGACTTGGATTAAACAACAGCAACATTTTTATCAACTTATTCAAGCGAAATTCCAACCTGAATTAATCATTGCTACGGGGGTTCCACCAATGCATTTATTTCCCGCATTGCCCAATCCATTATCTTGGCTATTTGGACAATACGCAAAACAAATGAACTTACAATTAGAAAAAATGATTGCACAACAAGAAGATATGCAGTGGATTGAATATGATATTCGAAAATATCAATCCATGAATTTAGAAATGGCAAAAGATGGTTTTCATCCAAGTAAAGAAATTTACCAGATTTGGGGGAAAGAAGTCTCGGATAGGATTTTGGAGTGGTTTTAGGTAAATTAACTTAAATAATGGTATAGTGTTAACAATCGTCAACACTAAATTATAATTAAATCATCAAGCAGAATGAAAATATGAAGAAACATCCCAATAAACATATTCGCGAAGCAATTGAATATGCGATTGAAAACGGCTGGGATGTTGTCGATTCAGGTAAATCAGCACATGCAAAACAAATCTTGCGTAAAGTAAAGCAATGTCATAGAGATGAACTATGAATAACTATCACTTTACTGTTGTGGTACGTGACGCACGTTCTGATCTGTCTGTGCTAGAAGATAAGTTCTTTGAAGCGGGTTGTGATGATGCATTAGTTTGCAGTTATAACGATACAATTTATCTTGAGTTTGACCGTGAAGCTGAAAATGCAGAACAAGCGATTCACTCAGCATTAGACAATATTCGCTCATTAGGATTTCATGATCTGATAGTAGAAGAGCAAGGTTATTCAACTTTGGCAGTAATGGCTGAACGTGCTGGAATGACTCGTCAAGCATTATCTTTATATGCGCAAAATAAACGTGGTGACGGAAACTTTCCACGTCCGATGTATGGACTTGCATCTAGATCTGCAATGTATTTTTGGCCAGAAGTTGCGACATGGTTATTCAATCAAGGGAAGTTACATAAAAATCATTATGAAGTTGCTCGTACTGCAATGTCTTAGCTTAATTTAAAGACCAAAGGTTCAATCTATAAATGTCTGATTCTAAAATAGAAACCCATCCACTCGAACCCTTTTTACCAGCCAATGCCAAGCTGTTAATGCTTGGGAGTTTTCCACCACCTAAAAGCCGTTGGAAAATGGATTTTTATTATCCGAATTATCAAAATGATATGTGGCGAATTTTGGGCTTATGCTTTTTTCAAGATAAAAACTACTTTTTAGATTTAGAAGCTAAAAATTTTCATCTTCATAAAATTATTGATTTTTTAAACACCACTGGCATTGCTATTTCAGATACGGCGCAGCAGGTGATTCGCTTAAAAGGCAATGCATCAGACAAATTTTTACAGATTGAAAAACCAATGGATATTGCAGCACTTTTAAGCAAGATACCTTTATGTCAAAGCATTATGACCACAGGCGATAAAGCGACTGATACACTCATGTTATCTATGCCTGAATCTGCCGAAAAACCTCAAATTGGGCAGGCGACACATTGCTATTTTGCCAAGCGTGAGCTGCATTTATATCGGATGCCTTCATCTTCACGAGCCTATCCTTTAGCTTTAGAGAAAAAGGCAGAAGCGTATTTTAACTTATTTAAAGAAATAGGCTTACTATAAGTAACTTTAAATAATTGTAGACAGTGATGGCAGAGAAAGAAAAATACGCTTCCATAATTAATGTCTATCTATTGTCATTACATCATCCATTCAATAGGGAATAATGAAACTGTTTTCATCATAAAACGCTGAAACTGTGTGGTTTCAGGATCATGATGATACGTTTGAATACTGCCATCTGCCTGATGATCTAACCAAATAATTTGACCGTTTTCGTCTAATTGCAGTTCATACGCAATTTGTGGCAAATAGCGGTCTAAAGATTGAGAAACATCGTTTTGCAATTGTTCAGACTCTAACACCAAGCCAACTTCGGTATTTAATTTTGCAGAACGAGGATCAAGGTTAAAAGAACCTACAAAGACCATGCCATCTATATCAAAGAATTTGGCATGTAAACTCGAGGCGTTTTTGCCTTTGGCAGGAATTACGTTACCCGTTGCAACTTCATACCAAGTACGCTTTTTTCGTTCAATATAAGGCTTAAATTCATATAAACGAATACCTGATTTAAGTAAATCTACGCGATACTGCTGATAAAATGCATGTACCAAAGGCACATCATTGGCTAAAAATGAATTGGTCAATACACGTATCTGTATTCCTTTTTCAGCCAGTTGAGTGAGTGTTTTAAGACCATCTTCTGTTGGGACAAAATAGGCAGAAACCAGTTCTAAATGTTGTTTGGGCTCACCCATTAACTTTAACATTTGTTTGTAAATCAGTTGCTCGCCTTGAGCTGTACCCCGAATTTTATTCGGAGAATCTGCCACAAAATGCGCACGTACCCACTGTACAGGATGTTGTTCTAATTTGATGCTGACTTCTTCTTGCGCGTTAGCCACACGTTCACGAATTTTATCTTTATATTTGGCATTTAATTCATAGCGATTACGCAATTCTCTCAATTGCAACGCGTTGCCTGTGCCTAATAATTGCTTTACTGAATAGCTTAGTTCGTCATTCCAAAACTCTAAAAACACGGCATTGGCTTGGGGGACAGCACTGCCATAGAATAGAATATCCATATCAGTAAATTGAAAATTTTCACTGGCATCAAAATATTCACGGCTAATATTACGCCCACCTGTCACGGCAATTGCCCCATCGGCAATAATTAGTTTATTGTGCATACGGCGATTGATTTGTTTAAAACGAAACAAATAATCCATCACACGAAAATGCCGATATTTGTACGGATTGAAAATTTTTATTTCAAAATTAGGATGCTGAGCAAGCCGTTTTAAGGTTGGATCAAGTTGCGTACCATTTTGATCATCAATTAATAAACGAACTTTTACACCACGATCTGCTGCTTTGAGCAGTTCAGCCAACATCAACTGACCAATTAAATCATCTTCCCAAATGTAATATTGTAAATCTAAATGGTGCTGTGCTTTTTGAATCAAATATAAACGCGAGGCGATGCTACTAAAGGCATCATTTAGAGAAAGATACGCTGTTAAATTTTGGGATAAATGTGCATCAATTTCCTGACCATTCAGCCAATGATCTACATAATGCTCAACAGGGCTATCTTTGCTCGCTTGATTCATCGGTAAACTGCATCCTGTCAGTAAAATAGCGAAAAAAGCCAACATTCCAAGCCAGTAACAAGGTCTTTGGATCTTCATGATTATTCTTAAGTCATTCTGTATTTATACATGGAGATTATCCTCATGTTAATGCTTGAAACTCTGAATAGAAAGAGGGTATTGTGAGAGTCTGTTGATATTTTATAAATAGCTTGCGAGATATCTCTCTCACATCGCAAACATAGACGAATTGTCAGCAGCCCCTTATCATCTGTTAATGTATTTTTTAGGGATAATTTGCTCATGAAATCACGTGCAGCCGTCGCATTCGGCCCAGGTCAGCCGCTTGAAATTGTTGAAATTGATGTTGCACCGCCGCAGGCTGGAGAAGTCTTGGTCAAAATTACCCACACAGGGGTATGCCATACCGATGCATTTACCTTATCGGGTGAAGATCCTGAAGGTGTTTTCCCTGCAGTTCTTGGCCATGAAGGTGCAGGTATTGTGGTTGAAGTTGGTGAGGGTGTGACCAGTGTTCAACCAGGCGATCATGTGATTCCGCTTTACACAGCAGAATGTGGCGAATGTTTATTCTGTAAATCTGGTAAAACCAACCTATGCGTTTCCGTACGTGCGACACAAGGTAAAGGTTTAATGCCTGATGGCACGACACGTTTTTCTTATAATGGACAACCGATTTATCACTACATGGGCTGTTCAACCTTTAGTGAATATACGGTAGTTGCTGAAGTATCTTTAGCAAAAATTAATCCTGAAGCCAATCATGAGCAAGTTTGCTTATTAGGTTGCGGTGTTACAACTGGTTTAGGTGCAGTTAAAAATACTGCAAAAGTCCAAGAAGGCGATACCGTTGCGGTATTTGGCTTAGGTGGTATTGGTTTAGCAGTTGTGCAAGGTGCGCATAAAGCCAAAGCCAGCCGTATTATCGCCATTGATACCAACCCAGAGAAATTCAAATTGGCAGAACAATTTGGTGCAACCGAATTCTTAAATCCAAAAGATTATGACCGCCCAATTCAGGAAGTCATTGTGGAAAAAACAGGTTGGGGCGTAGATCATTCTTTTGAATGTATTGGAAATACCAATGTGATGCGTTCCGCTTTAGAATGTGCGCATCGTGGTTGGGGACAATCCATTATTATTGGTGTTGCAGGTGCAGGTCAGGAAATTTCAACTCGTCCATTCCAATTGGTGACAGGTCGTACTTGGAAAGGAACTGCGTTTGGTGGTGTAAAAGGTCGTTCGCAATTGCCAGGCATGGTTGAAGAAGCCATGAAGGGTGATATTCAACTCGAACCATTTGTAACGCACACCATGGGGCTAGACCAAATTAATGAAGCCTTTGATTTAATGCATGAGGGTAAATCTATTCGTAGTGTGATTCATTTTGATCAATGATGAGTAACGCGCTTAAATAAAGACCCAACAAAAACCAAGCTTCGGCTTGGTTTTTTTAACCCCTGGATTCGCTAAAACAGCAGCTTAATTTTAATAAATACATCCAATAAAAATTATTTTACAAAAAGGATTGCCAAACGGAACAATACAGCGTATTTTAATTTTAACAGCTCATTTTTTGATGAAAACAAGATGTTAAAGCAACCTTTAATCGCAAACGCTTACTATTACTTTTGGCAGTTTCAATGATTGCCTGAGTCGCGTTCGGGCAAAAGGTTGCCCACCAGTTGATACCTGATCGGCAACCCTGATCAGGTTTTTTTATGTCTGGTGTTTTGAATTTTATAGGTTTTTCGGAGATTTAATCATGTACAACGTTAATTATTCATACTTTAGCAACTTTTATTGGTTTTACTTTAGTCAATCTATGACTCAAACCTTGCAATCCATTAGACCCATAACGCTGAAATAAATGATCGGACTGTAAAAAAGAGAAACAGTCCAAAGGAACAGACCAATGAATGCTTTAAATACTGCTTTACAACAACAGACCAACAATACTGAAATTAGTTTAAGTTTACCGCATCAACTCAAAGCGCAACTCCCACTTTCATCTGCGCTAAAACAACAAATCGCACAACATCGACAGATTATTCAGAACATTTTAGCGGGCACAGACCCTCGCTTATTGGTCATTACAGGACCTTGTTCAATTCATGATCCGCAAGCAGCACTCGAATACGCAGAAAAATTAAAACAATTACAAAGCCAAGTTTCAGATCAAATTTTCTTGGTGATGCGCGCCTATATCGAAAAGCCACGTACTACGGTAGGCTGGAAAGGCTTTTTGTATGACCCAGACTTAGATGGCTCTGCAAACATGCAATTAGGCTTAGAAAAATCACGTGAACTGTATCTACAAATTATAGAAATGGGTTTACCAATTGCTTCTGAAATTTTAAGCCCAATGGCAACGGGATATTTTGATGATGTACTGGCTTGGGGTGCAATTGGCGCACGTACCAGTGAATCACAAATTCACCGTGAAATTTCTAGCGCCATGCCGTATAGCATTGGTTTCAAAAACGGAACTGATGGCTCAATTCAAATTGCATTAGATGCAATTCAATCGGCAAGTCATCCACATCAATTCATGGGAATGAGCCAGTCGGGTTTACCTGCTATTTTGTCATCACAAGGTAATCCACACGCGCATTTAATTTTACGTGGCGCAAATTCAGGGCCAAATTATCAATTGGCAGAAATTGAGAAAATTCAGCACAAAGCCAAAGGGCAGTTGCCTGCATTGATTATTGACTGTAGTCACGGTAACAGCCATAAAGACCCTCAACAACAACCGCAAGTCTTGCGTACCATTGTGGCAGAACGTGAACAGACGCAAGTCCGTGGCATCATGTTAGAAAGTCATTTGGTGGATGGAAATCAAAAGATTTCTTGCGAGATGACTTATGGTCAATCTGTTACCGATGGCTGCTTGGGTTGGGATAAGACTGAACAACTGCTTATTGAGGTCGCTGAAAGCTTAAATCGTCAGGTTTTGGCTAAAACTGCATAAAAAATAAAACTCCAGAAACCCAAAAAACCTGAAATTTCAGGTTTTTTGGGTGGGAGAGTATTTAAAAATCAACTCTTCTTAGATTAGTTTTTAAAATAACAATTCTTTTGCTGCTATTAAAAACTAAGCCTGAATATCTGCATTAGGTTGTTTAGCCACAACAAATTTATAGAAAATTAAACTGATTAAGGTCACAACAGCACAGAGCAAATACGCTGCGGTATAGTCATAACCCGCAATAATCCAACCTAGAATTAACGCGCCTAAGGCGATACCAATATCGTAACAACAAAAATACGTAGATGTGGCATGACCAATACGATCTTTAGGGGAGCGTTGAATTGAAATGGTTTGCAGGCAAGGTTGGGCAGACCCGAACCCTACACCAATTAATGCAGCAGCCAACATAAAACCGAATACACTGTGTACCTGACTCAAGACAATTAATCCTAAAGCAAATAATATAATTGCAGGATAAATCACATAACTCGCCCCTTTACGATCATAAATTTTGCCTGTAATTGGGCGCAAAATCATCATCGAAACTGCAAATATCACGAAGAATAAACTCGCATAAGACAGCATATTGCGTGATTCTGCAAAGGTGGAAATAAATGACATAATACTGGCATACGCGAAAGAAACCATCATCGCCATGAGTGATACAGGAATTGCTTTTTTCTCTACAAAATCTTGAAGCCCTAATTTACGTTTAGGTGTTGTTTCAGTTTTTACTTTTTGGGTCGCAATTGGAATCATTAAACAGAAGGCGAAACCTACCCAAACACTGACGGATAGTAAGGTAGAAATACTGGCATAAGAAACACTTTGAATCAGACTTAAACCAATTAAAGGTCCCAATACAATCCCTAAATTTACTGACACCAAAAAATAGCCCATACCTTCACCTTTGCGACTGTCTGGAATAAAGTTATTGGCAATAGGGACGGTAACTGTGGTGACAATGCTGAACCAAATCCCATGTAAAAAACGCAGTACGAGTAGAAACAGTAAACTATCTACAAAAATGTATGCCACGCTACACAGACAAAACATGATTTCAGAAACATATAAGGTTTTCTTTACACCAAATTTTTCAATAATCAAACCGCTAAATGGGCGAATCGCGATTGCAGATAACATAAACAAAGTCATGGCTAAACCTGCCTGTGACAAGCTACCACCCAACTCATTCACAATATAAATAGGCAAAATTGTCGTTTGCGCAAAATAAAATATGAATAAGAACAAGTTATTGAATAAGCAGAGAATAAACGACTTATTCCATAAATGTTCGACATTTATAGCTGACATAACTTAAACCTATATATGGTGAGTGGAGTAGCGTGCAATGTGTACTTTGTTATACAGATGCTTTGTTATTGGAAGTCATCACACAGTAAGATCATGCAAAAAATAATAAACCCATTTATGTGAAAAGTATAGTTATTTAATAAAATTAAAACTAAAATTAGATTTTAATTCTATTTTTTTAATTGTTTTATCAAATAAAGATAATTTTATTTATTTCGCAAATTGCAATGCAAAAAAAATCAGCCGAAGCTGATTTCTTTGAATTTGAGCGATTAAACACTACAAATTTAAGGCTTATAAGCCAGATTCATAGTCCGCACTTGATAAAAGCTGTTCCACATCTGCCATATTGTCTGGCTTGATTTTATAAATCCAGCCTTTGCCATACGGTTCATCATTTACAAAGTCAGGGTCATCGTCTAAATTGCTATTTACTTCAACTACTTCGCCTGAAACAGGGGCGTGAATATCTGAAGCTGTTTTAACAGACTCAACCACACCTGCTTGTTCACCCGCAATTACTTTTTGACCAACTTCAGGTGCTTCTACATAGACCAAATCGCCTAAAGCATCTTGTGCGTGGTCTGAAATGCCTGTGACGACCAAATCACCTTCAATACGCACCCATTCATGTGTTCTTGCATATTTTAATTCCGCTGGGTGATTCATTTGATAACTCCTTAAATTGTATCGAATCTTTTTGCCATGTTTTATACATGCTTTTTGCTAAAAACAAAAGTTTATAAATACGGATCTTTACGCCAATTGCTCGGACTGCGTCCACTCCAGCGTTTAAAAGCACGACTAAAATTTGCCACATCGCTATAACCCAATTCATCGGCAATTTGTTCTAGCGTGTAGTCTGTACGGGAAAGCAGGGAAGTTGCATGCCGATAACGCACTTCATCGACCAAGTTTGAAAATGAAGTACCTTCTGCAGCCAGTTGACGTTTGAGTGTGCGGTCTGACATGTGTAGATAGTCGGCAACATTTTCAATGCTTAAATAATGCTGTTCTGCGTGGGTTAAAATATCACGTACTCGCATAGAAATGCGGCGACGTTCACCTAAAGCAGAAAGTTCGGCTTCACATTGATTAATCGCAATTTGACTGGCAATAGGATCGGCATTAATCATTTTTAAGCCTAGATATTGCTTGTCAAAACTTAAACCTAAATACGGCTGATCAAAACGGAATTGATGATAAGGAAATTTCGCAAAATATTGATCAAAACCCGCAGGTTTTGGGAAGTCAAAATCGACTTCGCCCGTAAAGTGTTCTGTACCTGTCATGGCTTTACTCATGGTGATCATGCCAATAATTAAAGCGATAGCGATTTCTGTGCGTAAAGGTTCCATGTGAATATCACACTGCAATTGCAGACTGGCTTTTTCACCAAAAGTTGAGAAAAACAATTGTAAAAAGGGCATACGCAGTTGAATAAAACGATTGGCTAAAATCAACGCATCACTAATTTCATGCGCAGTCATAATCGCATAGCCAATAAAGCCATGAATGGAAATGCGCATTTGCGTACCAAGATGATAACCGAGCGTCGATTCGCCTGTAAGTTTTAAAGCATGTTTAACCAACTCATTGGCAATAGGTGTAGGAATACGACATTCTGGGTCTGCCAACATTTCGCTATTGAGTTGAAATGGTGCAAATAAGGTATCTGCGTTATAACCCCAACGGGATACAACATCCAAAACCAATAAGCCATAAACCCCTGGAACACCTTGTTCCTGACGTGCTGATATTGTTTTCATGCATGTTCCATTGCATTTGCTAATTTTATTTTAATTTGCCTTAGCGACTGTCATCTATGCATATCTTAGTTTGCCAAACGGCGACATAAGAACGTAGATGACATATTGCATCTTGGCATGAAAATTAAAGAAATTCTATGGAAATTGTTAGACAAAACAGGCTTTGACTATATGCGATAAATCTGCATTTCATCAAAGCCTGAGTTACAGCAAAGTTGCTGGAGATGCTAATTTTTATCAGTCGATGGTTTTACGATTTTATCTTGTTCAATTAAAAAACCACCTGTTTGACGCTGCCAAAGTTGTGCATAAATTCCGTTCATAGCCACCAGTTCATCATGCGTACCTTGTTCTGCAATACGTCCTTGATCGAGCACAATTAAACGATCCATTTGTGCAATGGTAGATAGTCTGTGTGCAATCGCGATTACAGTTTTACCTTGCATGAGTTCATCGAGGCTCGATTGAATTGCCGCTTCAACCTCAGAGTCGAGCGCACTGGTGGCTTCATCTAAAATTAAAATAGGTGCATCTTTTAAGAAAACACGGGCAATGGCAATACGTTGACGTTGTCCACCTGAAAGTTTAACACCCCGTTCGCCCACGTAGGCTTCATAGCCTTTTTTGCCACGTAAATCGGTCAATTGTGGAATAAATTCTTCGGCTTTGGCTTTGCGTACAGCTTCAAACATTTCTGCATCAGTCGCGTCAGGACGACCATATTTAATATTTTCAGCCACAGTACGGTGTAATAGCGAAGTATCTTGAGTGACAAGTGCAATATTTTTACGCAAACTGTCTTGGGTTACATCTTCAATATTTTGCCCATCAATCATAATTGAGCCGTGTTTGAGCTCATAAAAATGTAAAAGCAATTGAATTAAGGTCGATTTACCTGCGCCTGAACGTCCCACGATACCAATTTTTTCGCCTGCACGAATATGCAGATTAAACTGATCAATCACGTTTTTACTGTTATAAGCAAAACTGACATCTTTAAACTGAATTTCGCCCTGAGCAACTTGTAATGGTTTTGCATCGGCTTTGTCTTGAATCGCAATTGGACGTCCGAGAGTTTTCATACCATCTTGAATGGTGCCGACATTTTCAAACAGGGCAGAGGTCTGCCACATCATAAACTCGGCAATACTGTTGAGTTTAAGAATCATGGCTGTAGTGGCAGCAATAATCCCCAATTCTGCACGGCCATTTAACCACAGCCAAATTGCTGTACCTAAAACGCCCACATACAACACCACGCTTAATAAATTGATGCTGATTTCATATTGAGCGCCCAAACGCATTTGTTTATAAACCGTCACCATAAATTCTTGCATCGACGCTTTGGCATATTGGCTTTCGCGACCTGCATGCGCAAATAATTTTACGGTTTGGATATTGGTATAAGCATCGGTCACACGTCCTGTCATCACTGCACGTGCATCGGCTTGTTCATTAGATACTTTGCTCAAACGCGGAATAAAATAAGCTGCTGCAAGAATAAATAAAGCCAACCATAGCAATAACGGCAAAATGAGCATTGGAGAAATTGCGCCCAATACCAGACTAATCGTAATAAAGTAAATGAATACATAGGCAAGCATATCGCCCAAAATGACCCAAAACTCACGTACTGCTAAGGCGGTTTGCATGACTTTGGCAGAGAGTCTTCCTGCAAAATCATTATGGAAAAAATCCAGACTTTGTTGCAACATTAAATTGTGGAAACGCCAACGCAAACGCATTGGAAAACCACTGTATAACATTTGATGCTTCACAATTGACTGCGCACTGGCAAAAAAGATATTGGCCAATAAAATACAAAACAGCAAAGTAAGGTTCTGCTGATGTTGCGCAAGGAAAGTATCTGGCTGACTTTGACTAAGCCATGTGACTAAATCGCCAATTTTTGCATATAGCAAAGCTTCAAAGCTGGCAGCGCCTGCAGTACATAAAACCAATAACAATAAATATGGACGTACACCTGAAGCTGCTTGCCAAACAAAGGCAAAAAACGTAGTTGGTAAGGGTTCGGTCAAACCTTTATTTGGATAAGGATCTATAAGTTTCTCGAACCACTTGAGCATACGATGTTACCTTGATGACTAAACTTAAATTTAAAGACAGATAGATTTAAAACTGTAAAAACAAAAACTTGGGATAAAGCTAAGACTATTTCTATAAATATTTCTTAACTTATAGTGATACAGCTTGTAGGTCTAGTTTACGCCATAACACAGCAAATGTTGAAAGAAGAAATATAGATGATTAATTGGCATACAAAACCACGTTATACATTCACTTTTATGCATAAAGCTGCAACGCATCAAAATTCATCTACCCATAAAAAGCGTATTGGTTCACATTTTTAATGATATTTCATCGAACCAATAGCATATAAACATTTAATTTTAATGAAAAAATTAATTTAAATTCAACATTGATTGCTATAATCACGCCCATTTTTAGCACAACCGTGCTGTAAATTGGTTTTAAGTTGATATTTTTATGATGCGTAACTTTTTAGGTGCAATTGCACTATATTTTGGATTTATTTTTCCTGTTCAAGCCATGCCATTTGATCCATTGATTGGTACATGGAAAGTAATTGATGATCATACAGGGCATTATGTTGCGGAAATTGTGATTCGTAAGAACTCTAAAACTTCGGAATATAGTGCTGTAATTACTCGAAATTTATTGTGGGTAGGCACAACTCAATTAGAGGTATGTAGCAAATGCCAAGGCAACTTAAAGAATCAGCCCATAAAAGGCATGCAGGCATTAGAAGGCTTGGTAGCAAATTCAAATCCAAAACAATTTTCGCAAGGACAATGGATTAACCCGAAAGATGGTTATGTCTATAAAATTGATGCTCAATTAAATGCGGCGAATAATCAAATGAAAGTATATGGCAAAGCCAAGAACGCGAATGCGATTAGCACGATGACTTGGAAAAAACTTTAACAGATTGTACGGCGTATTTTTGAAGCTACTTGATTGAAAGATTGAGTAGCTTTTTATCTTTTTGTGAATGATAAGATAAATTGAGACACCGAACACTCAAAATAAACCCATATATATCAATTACTTAATATATTCATGTTATTCACCAATTAAAATGTCTATGCGATAAACCATTTAAAATGTCCTGTTTTTAACTGCAAGAGTCAAGAACAGGATTTAAATTTCTTTGTTCAATAACAACTTTCTGAGCTTTATGACTCGGCATACTTTTCTTGGAACGGGAACGTTTATTTTGTTTTTCCAACTCTTCATGTTGTTGCTGGATATGGGCCAGAACCGCACCTAATCTTTTATTCTCAACTACTTCATTCTGCTGCAGTCTAGCCAGTTTATTGAAAATACTGTAGCTGATCTTCCGTCCTTCGTGCATGATGGCCACAGTACCATCTGGATACTCTAAAAATTTTATGTATTGCCCAACAAGTTTGTGGTTCAGTGGTGTTGGCTCAAGCATATAAATACACTTGTCATACGTGATAGTCAGATTCTTCGTGACCTTACGCGGTTCCTGCCAGGTAAAAATATCCTCTAGCTCAGCATCAGATTCCGTTAAAGGTCGATGCAAGTTCTTCGAGTTTCTCGCACACTTGGCAAACTTCTGATTGAACTGCTCAATGAAGCAGGGCAGCCAAGCATTGGCCTCGGTAATTGAGCAGATGCCTTCCAAACGCATTTCCTTGATCAGGCGATCCTGCAGAGTTCTGTTGGCGCGTTCCACACGTCCTTTGGCCTGTGGTGAGTTGGCAAAGATAATATCGATGTTTAATTCGTTGAGAATCCTGCCAAATTGCGTGATCTGGCTGTCTTGCTTGGATTTCTGATTGACTCGAAATACTGAGTGTTTATCGCTATAAAAGGCCAAAGGCTTGCCGTATTGCTCAATGTAGGCTCGGGTTGAAAGCATATAATCAAAGGTCGTTTCGGCCTCACAAAAGCGCAGATGCAACAGCTTTCCAGTGGCATCATCAATATAAACCAACAAGCAGCATTTAGCGTCACGTCCTTCAAACCAATCGTGATATGAGCCATCAATCTGGATTAGCTCACCAAAGCAATCGCGGTTATATCGAGGTTGATATGGACGTTTCTGGCGCTTGGATCGCGGAATCCAGAGACCATTTGCAGTCATCCAGCGCCGAAGCGTTTCTACAGGGATATTCAGGTCAAACATGCTGTTGAGCTTCTCATGCGCCAAGGTGGGACCAAAGCCCAGCAGATGTTCAGAAATAATGGAAAGGCACTTTGATTTTAACAAGTCATCATGACGACGATGACCCGGTTGACCACGACTGGCATGTGCCAGACCTGAAACACCGTCTTGATTGAGCTTGTGCAATAATCGAGTAATTTGGCGTGTTGAAAGATTCAGAATTTCTGCAGCACGGACTTGTGTAATACGTTGATCTCGAACATCTTGCAGGACTGCAAGACGTTGTATTTCCTTGTCAGACATAGTGATCAGCATCTCAAGTTTATATCCAGTCCATCATGTTGATGCGCATCATAGACCAGACATTTTTATTGGTGAGAATACAGACACTTTAAATGGTTTCTAACAGACTGATTTCGTATAATGTATATTATGTTAAATAAATAACACCTGCTAATTTGTTCATTATTTCTGATATAGATTAAATCAGGTTTTATTATCTGTCAAATTAGTAATGCACTTTTATGTTTGCTTCAGTTAAATAGGTTTTCTTTAAGGTCTTATTCTATAAAAAGAAAGGTCTACATTTTAAGACAATAAATCAAATGGCAGAAGATTTTTACAAGTCGGCTGACTAGAATCTCACAAGTGAATGTCTCCTGCTATTTCAGCACACATCAATGTTAATTATGTTTAATTTCAACCCTCCCATTTTTCAACTAGCTCAGGTTATAATGATGGCCTCCAAAAATATGGTTTATCTATTATGAATGCCTCCAATGACCCTCTACACGGCAAAAAACTTGCTGACATTTTGGATGAGTTATTGGATTACTATGGTGGCTTTGAAGGCTTAAGTCGTAAAATTGAAATTAGATGTTTTTGTATAGATCCAAGTGTTAAGTCATCATTACGGTTTTTACGTACCACACCATGGGCACGTGAAAAAGTTGAAAGCTTATATTTGTATGTCTTACGTCAAAAAGCCAAACAAAAATCGTAGCTATCAAAACTCAGCATAATATTTTATACCAAACAGTAAACTAAACTTATTGAATAGCCAATGATTTTGTAGACATCTTTTAATTAGTGGTGGACTGCCACCACTCTCCTGGCAAAATTTAGTCTATATCCCTATGGTTTATTTAAAAACTTATTTTCTATCTTTACTAGGCTGTATGATCAAAATCATACTGGCACTCAACACTGTAAATTTGAGAATGAATCTGTACGTACAGACTCATTCCCTATCTATAAAGATATTAGAAATAGCTACATAGAGTTTATTTCTAGCTTATTCAAATTAGGCTTTACTATGGATGAACAATAATTTTTACAGCAGACTCATTATTATGAATCAACGTTTCAAAGCCTTTAGAAACAAGATCATCTAATGCAATACGTTGGGTAATAAAAGGTTCTAGATTAATCTTACCTTGCTCGACTAAACGGATAGTTTCCTGATGATCATTTACATAAGCAATCGTGCCACGAATATCTAGCTCTTTCATCACCACACTATGCACATTAATTGTGGCAGGATGGCTCCAAATAGAAACGATAACGACTACACCAGTTGGTTTCATTGCTGCAACGAGTGTATCCATGACTTTATTGACACTACTACATTCAAAAGCGACATCTACACCGCGGTCTTCTGTAATTTTCATTACCTCAGCAACTACATCAACCTTAGATGGGTCTAGTACATAATCGGCAACACCCGCTTCTATCGCTTTTTCTTTACGTTTTGCACTCAGTTCAGTAATGATGACCGTGAGACCTTTAGCCTTTAAAATAGCAGATAAAAGTAAGCCTATTGGGCCTGCTCCACCAACCAGTGCGATATCGCCAGCTTTTGCGCCACTTCTGACATAGGCATGATGACCGACAGATAAAGGTTCTATCAACGCTGCTTGGTCTAAAGGAATATCATTTGAAATAGGATGTACCCAACGCCGCTGAACTGCAATTTTTTCAGAAAGACCACCACCGCGTCCGCCTAAACCAATAAAGTTCATATTTTTTGATAAATGATACTTATCATTGGGGCCAGTCGGGACATCATCCGCAATAATATAGGGTTCAACTACGACATGTTGTCCAATTTGGATATCGTCTACACCCTCACCAACTGCATAAACTACGCCTGAAAATTCATGTCCCATTGTTACAGGTGCAGATTCTCCCGAAATTGGATGTGGATGACCACAAGGTGGAATAAAAATAGGGCCTTCCATGAATTCATGTAAATCTGTACCGCAAATACCGCACCATGCAACTTGAATTCCAACTGTGCCTGGAAGTACTTTCGGTTCAGGGATATCTTCAATTCGAATATCCCCTCGGTCATAAAAACGAGCTGCTTTCATTGTGTATTCCTTATGTTGATATTAACGGTAAACCATTCCACCATCTGTCAAAATAGACTGACCTGTAATATAGTTTGCATCCTCGCTGGCTAAAAATGCAACTAATGCAGCCACGTCATCTGGTGTTTCAGCACGTCCTAAAGCAATACCATCTACATATTTTTTATACGTTTGACCAATTGGTGCACCTGTAATTTCAGAGAACCGCTGATCTATTTCGACCCACATGTCTGTACCCACAACACCCGGACAATAACTATTTACAGTAATTTTAGCACTGGCATATTCTTTAGCCGCAGCTTGCGTCAATGCACGAACTGCAAATTTAGTTGCCGAATAAACACCGAGCAAAGCAAAACCTTCATGACCTGCTATTGAGCACGCATTAATAATTTTTCCAGCCTGTTGGCGTTGTTTAAATTTATTTGCTGCTGCTTGAATCCCCCAAAGTACACCACCGACATTGATGTTCATAATTTGGTTAAATTCACTCGGCGTTACTTCTGCCAAAGCTTTGACTTGTGCAATACCTGCATTATTAATCATGATATCAAAACCATTAAGTGTCGATTCTGCATGATTAATAGCGTCACTGATTTGTATTGGATCTGAAATATCCGCAATAAATGTGGTGGCTTTTACGCCAAAGGCTTCAACCTCTTGTTGAACAGTATTTAACTTTTCTTGGTGAAGATCGACCAAGGCAATATGAACACCTTCTTGTGCTAAACGTAAGGCAATACCACGTCCAATGCCTTGTGCCGCACCCGTAATTAAAGCAACTTTGTTGTTTAAACCTCTAGGCATGTTGCGACTCCTTAAATATGGATTGCACGTTGCATCGCCGACAAGACCGACTCATGCATCGCCTCAGACAAAGTAGGATGAGGGAAAATGACCTGCGCTAAGCTTTCATCTGTAGCTTCTAGGTATTTCGCGATGGCAAAACCTTGAATGTGTTCGGTGACTTCATGTCCAACCATGTGAGCACCCAACAATTCACCCGTTTCCTGACTAAAAATGGTTTTAATAAATCCTGCGCTATCGCCTAAAGCCAATGCTTTACCATTCGCTTGTAAATGAAACTTACCCACATTGATATTCAAGCCCGTAGCTTTCGCTTTCTGTTCTGTCAAACCAATACTGGCCACTTGTGGATGGGTAAAGATACAGCCCGGAATTTGTGTACGATCTAAAGCATGTACATGACTTAGGCCTGCAATTTTCTCCACACAAAGAATGGCTTCATGACTGGCTTTGTGTGCCAAACACGGTGCACCTGCGACATCACCAATTGCATAAATGCCCACTACATTGGTTTTACACCATGAGTCGACTTTAATAAAACCATTCTCAAATTCAACTCCCAAAGCTTCTAGGCCAAGATTTTCAGCATTCGGTTTCACGCCAATAGCTGAAAGCACCTTTTCAACAGTAATGATTTGCACATCTGTGGCAGTTTGAATATGACAATGTACTTGAGCCTGATCAGTTTCTATTTTTTTTACAGTCGCTTCGGTTAAAACCTGCATACCCTGCTGTTCAAATTGCTTTTGTACATACTTCGCAACTTCAATGTCTTCGCTAGGGAGAATCTGCTTTGCAATATCAACCAAGGTAACTTGGCAGCCTAAGTCTTGGTATAGGCTTGCAAACTCACTGCCTATAGCCCCCGAACCAATGACCAGTAAAGATTTTGGTAATTGTTCCGGAACTAAAGCCTCTTTATAACTCCAGACCTGATGGCCATCTACAGGAATATGAGGCAAATTGGCCGCACGTGCACCTGTTGCGACAATAATATGCGGTGCAGAAATCTGCTGTTTTTGACCATTCGCATCTGTAAGCTCTAATTGCTCTTTGGCAATAAACTGGGCTGCTGCGTTAAAAACAGTGATTTGATTTTTTTTCAATAATTGACCGATACCTTGCACGAGTTGCTCAGAAACCTGTCTGCTATGATGGACCAGTTTTTGAATATCAAAATCAATCGCGTTAAGCGTAAAGCCAAACTGCCCTGCATGTTTGAACTGCTGCGCAAGCACAGCCCCGCTCAATAATGCCTTGGTTGGAATGCATCCCCAATTAAGACATACTCCGCCTAAGTGTTGTTTTTCAACGATTGCCGTTTTTAATCCCAGTTGCGCTGCGCGAATCGCAGCGACATATCCTCCAGGACCAGCACCAATAACCACAAGATCGAATTGTGTATCTGACATGACTATTCCTCCTACACCAAAATTAATGCAGGATTTTCGACAAACTGCTTAAATGCCGATAAGAATTGAGCACCCAACGCACCATCAATGACACGATGATCACAAGACAATGTTGCGGTCACCATTTCACGAACAACAATCTCATCATTTTCAACGACAGCACGTTTCTCAGCTACACCTAAGGCCAGAATTGCACCTTGAGGCGGGTTAATAATGGCATCAAACTGTTGAATACCAAGCATGCCTAAATTGGAAATACTGAAACTGCCCCCTTGAAACTCATCAGGTGCCAATTTTCCAGTTTTGGCACGTGTCGCCAGATCACGCATATCATTGGAAATTTGCGCCAAAGATTTACGGTTCGCTGCTTTAATAATTGGCGTGATCAGTCCATTTTCGATGGCTACAGCAACCGAAATATCAGCCTGTTCAAACTGTAAAATCTGCTGATTCTCTTCATCAAACTGAACATTAACTTGTGGAACTTTAATCAGTGCAGCAGCAGCAGCTTTAATCAGCATATCGTTAATGGACAGTTTGACTTGCGGTACAGTACTGTTAATTTGCTGACGCAAAACCTGAACCGACTCAACATTTAAGTCTATCGTTAAGCGAAAATGTGGTGCATTGCGTTTTGCCGCTTGTAGCCGTGCAGCGATTGCTTTACGCATACCATTCATAGCTACGGTGGTGAATTTTGCAGACTCTGTTGGATGCGCATACTCAGTACGTTGAGCTTGTACAGGATTTTCCCGTTGATATACAGCTTCAACATCTTCCTTACAGACTCGTCCACGTGAACCTGATGCGCGACAATCATGCAAATTAATGCCCCATTGTTTTGCCAAACGGCGGGCAACAGGTGTCGCTAGAACATAACTGTCATCTGCTTTAGATTTCACGGCTTTCGTGCTGGCTTGATGACGTACATCTGGCCAAGAACCACCAGCAGCTTGAACTGCGGCCTGAATATCTTGAACACTGATACGGCCTTCACGTCCAGAACCCGTAATCTGAGCCAAGTTTACATTATGCTTTTCAGCCAATTTCAAGGCATGTGGCGTTGCAAAAATATCATCGGTTTGTTGGTAGCCTTGTAACTCATCAGGAATAGAATATCCGCCCTGAGTCACCGCTTTTGATCCATTACCAACACTGTTCTGTTTAGGAGCAGCTTGTACTTTGGTTTCAACTTGAGCCACATCGACTTTTTCAGGAACCGCTGCTACCGCTTTATTTTCAGTTACAGCAGGTGTTCCCCCTAAAGACTGTGCAAATGCTTCAACTTCTGCATCGGAAACTTGAGCGTCTGCACAAATTGCAATGATTCCACCTACGACAAGGGTATCACCATCGTTAGCAATAATTTTTCGTAGCAAGCCATCGAAAGGCGCTTCTAGAACATTGACGATTTTTGTGGTTTCAATTTCACAAATTTCCTGTCCTTTACTAAATTGCGTACCTTCCTGAATCAGCCATTGGGCAATCGTGCCCTCTTCCATGGACAAACCCCATTTTGGGATTTCTAAGGTTTTAATTTCGCTCATCCTAAGCCTCCAACGTCTTGCGTACAGCCTGTTCGATGCGTTCTACACTAGGTAGCCATTCTTTTTCTAGTACTGGTGAAAATGGTACGGGTGAGTGTGGTGGAGTGACTAATTCGATTGGTGCTTTAAGATAATGAAAGCCTTTCTGGGCAATAAGCGCAGCCACATCATGTCCGAAACCACAACGTGCTGCTGATTCATCTACAATCACCACACGACCTGTTGAAGCTACTGACTCTAAAATGCCATCTTCGTCTAATGGTGAAATGGTTCTAGGGTCAACCACTTCAACCGAAATGCCTTCTTTTGCGAGCTTATCAGCGACTTCATTGGCACGATGCACCATCAAACTTAAGGCAATAATGGTGATATCTGTGCCTTCACGGGTGTAATTTGCGACACCAAAAGGAATAGTGTAGGACTCATCTGGCACTTCTCCCTTAATGTCGTACAACAACTTGTGTTCACAAAAGACTACTGGGTCGTCATCTCGAATGGCTTGAATCAACAACCCTTTTACATCATAGGCACTTGAAGGCACCACCACTTTTAAGCCTGGCACTGAGGCAAACACGTTATATGGCGACTGAGAATGCTGCGCTGCTGCGGAAAAACCTGCACCGATCATGCCTCGTACAACGAGTGGCGCTTTGGCTTTGCCACCAAACATGTAGCGGAATTTCGCCGCTTGGTTATACAACATGTCATAACACACACCATAAAAATCCATAAACATTAAATCTGCCACAGGTCTTAAACCTGTAGCAGCAGCACCTGCCGCCATACCAATAATCGCAGATTCTGTAATTGGAGTATCAATGACTCGTTCAGAGCCAAATTCAGTCCATAGGCCTTTGGTTACACCAAGTACTCCGCCAAAACCTTCCAGCTTATTATCATCGGTATTTTTGCCACCATGCCCACCACGAACATCTTCACCAACCACAATAACACTTGGGTCTCGGCGCATTTCTAATTCAATTGCTTCTTTAATCGCATTTCGATAACTTTTATTTGGCATTTTTCTACTATTCCTTTAGTAAGAGACGTAAACATCAGTAAGTAACTGAGAGACTTCTGGGTACTTAGCTGCGCGTGCTTTTGCAACGGCATCGTCTACATTGGCTTTAGACTGGGCGTCAATCGCATCGAGTTTGGCTTCGTCAATTTTGCCTTTGACTTTTTCACGGAATATCTTCAATGGGTCTTTATGTTCTTTGACATAATCCAGTTCTTCTTTGGAACGAATAAGTCCCGGATCACCTTCAAAATGTCCATAAAAACGGTTGGTTACTGTTTCAATCACACTCGGACCTTCACCACGGCGGGCACGTTCAATGGCTTTTTGTGCAACTTCATACACAGCAAAAAAGTCTGTTCCATCTACTTTTTCAGCGGGTAAGCCAAAACCTGCTGCTCGGCCTGCAATGTCTTTACTGCCTACGGCATAATCATGTGCAGTACCTTCACCAAAACCGTTATTTTCAAAAACAAAAATCACAGGGAGCTTTAACACCACAGCCATATTCATTGCTTCAAAAGTTAAGCCCTGATTTGAACCACCATCACCGGTAAAAGATAGACCAATCCCACCATTTTTGAGTGTTTTAGCACTTAAAGCTGCCCCAATAGCCAAAGGTGGACCACCACCTACAATACCGTTTGCACCGAGCATGCCTTTATCTAAATCCGCAATGTGCATTGAGCCACCTTTACCACGACACAAACCATCATCTTTGCCAAAAATTTCTAGCATCATGGCGTGAATGTCACAGCCCTTAGCAATACAATGTCCATGCCCACGGTGTGTTGATGTAATGAAGTCCTTATCTGTTAAATTTTCACAAATCCCTACTGCAACAGCTTCCTCACCGCTATAGAGATGGATGAAACCAGGAATATCACCTGTATTGTTTTCATCGTGAAGTCGATCCTCAAATTCACGAATGTCGCGCATTCTTTTGTATGCTGCTAGCAATTGCTCTTCCGTTAATTGCATATATTTGTTCCTTATTCACTACGCTTAAAAGAAAATCCAAAATTGAATAATTGGATTTTTAAATCGTATATTTATATAAGAATATTTTTACTTAATTTCATATTAGACTAAAAAAATATAATCCATAAAAAGATGAGATAAATATTAAAAACAGAAGGTTATGAAATTAAAAAATTTTGTAAAATTTTACAATAGTTCAATCACATACAAAAACAAACCTTTAACCAACCTTTGTTTTATATGATAAGTTTTTTGCCCTGTTTTAATATTATTAATCCATTTAAATCAGTTTATTTAATATCAGGGTATATATTAATTATTTTAAATGATGGAGTGTTTGTAATGGATTTAAATAACACAGTATTAACTGGAAAGAAGCTACGTGTCGCTGAAAAAATGGCGCGTATTCCAATTAAAGTTGTTCCAACGGAAACAACACCGAAAAAGCCAGAATGGATTCGGACTAAAATTAGTCAACCTGAAGAAGTCCAAATCATTAAAGATTTATTAAGGCAACAAAAACTACATACCGTTTGTGAAGAAGCGGCCTGCCCTAATTTGCCTCAATGCTTTAGCGGTGGAACTGCAACGTTTATGATCATGGGAGATATTTGTACCCGACGTTGTCCTTTTTGTGATGTGGCTCACGGTCGACCAAATGTATTGGATCTTAATGAGCCCAAGCATCTGGCTGAAACAGTCAAGAATCTAAACTTAAAGTATGTCGTGATTACTTCTGTTGATCGAGACGACTTAAAAGATGGTGGTGCACAGCATTTTGCAGATTGCATTCGAGAAATTCGTCAAACCAGTCCAGAGACTCTGATAGAAATTTTGGTTCCTGATTTTCGTGGTCGTGCAGATATTGCCCTGAAGATTCTGAGCCAAAACCCACCCGATGTTTTTAATCATAATATTGAAACCGTTCCACGTCTGTATAAAGCCATGCGACCAGGCGCTAACTATAAGCACTCATTGGATTTACTCAAAAAATTTAAACACTACTGTCCCGACATTCCAACCAAATGCGGTTTGATGGTCGGTTTAGGAGAAGTTGAGGCTGAGGTTATTGCGTTATTAAATGATTTGAAAGATTATCAAATTGATTATGTCACAATCGGCCAATACTTACAGCCATCCAAGTCTCACGCGCCAATTCATCGCTTTGTTACATTACAAGAGTTTAAGCATTATCAAACTCATGGAGAACGCTTGGCGTTTAAAAATATTTGGAGTGCACCATTGGTACGATCAAGTTATTTTGCTGACCGCCAGTATTATGGTGAGGTTGTACCTGCCCCATATATACGTGAATGACTTTTCATTATTTACATGCTTCATTGATAAATATGACAGTTACGTTTATTAACATTTCAGATGGAAATAGTCATTTTCAGCTCATAAGAACACTTTTAAAGTAGCTCAAGGACTGGTAAAGCCAAAAGATCTAATTTAACCAAGCAAAGAAAAAAGCATTTAAAATCGAAGCAAGAAGAAATGACGTAAATGACCATAAATTTTGAAGCTCATTTCTAAAGTTTAAAAATATTACAGTCTCATCATAAAGGAATATGATATGAACCTGTTCAATACCGCATCTGCAAAACAGCTGCAAACGACGCATTTAATTAATCAAACTACTGTACATGCTGCCCCTGTTTTAGCATTGCCTCAAGAAGATCAAACGTCTTTATTCCGCCGCTCTATTCAGCATAATTATGCTGACTTACTCAAAATAGCGGATGATTCAGATATGGCGATTGGTCTTACAGATCATCACGGGACTCTCTTATGGACATGGAGTAGTTCTGCAATGCTTTCTTCTGCCGAACAGGTTCATTTTATTGAGGGTGGGCATTGGTCTACACAGGCAGTTGGAACCAATGCGATTGGTATGGCGTTAAACAGCCAAATATCAAGTTGCGTCTATTCTCATGAAAACCAAATGGACAGCGTTCGTGATTGGGTCTGTTATGCAGCACCTATCTGGGATCCGACTTCAGGTCAATTTCATGGCATTATCAATCTTTCCACAAAATATAAAAAACATACCCCTCTAGGCATTCTTGCTGTGGAACGCTGTGCAGACTTAATACAGCGTGCCATAAAATTTGAACAGAAAAATTTTTTATACATTAAAGCGCTAGGTTCGCCTTGGGTTCAATTTAATGGGCAAACTTTAAACTTGAGTCACCGTCAAATTGAAATACTTTGCATTTTAGCTTTGCATCCCCATGGAATTGGCTTAGAAGAGTTACACTATGCCCTTTATGGTGAGCGTAGTGTCAGCCTAAAAACCCTAAAGGCTGAGCTTTCACAACTTCGTAGCCTATTACCTCATTCAATTGAGGCTCGCATTTATAGGCTTAGTTGTGAAGTCCAGTGTGATTTTTTATGTGCTGAACAATCATTAAATGCAAATCTTATTTCCAGTACATTCTCACTATATAAAGGTAGCTTTCTCTCTAAATCAGAAAGCCCTTTACTCAGCACTTGGAGACATTGTTTTGATGCCCGTTTGAGCCAGTTGATCTATCAAATAAAGGATATCGATCAATTATTAAGAATTATTGGACAAACACATGACCGAATTGATGCGGTACAGCGTTTATTAGAGTTATTACCACAGGACAGTATCCACCGTAATTATTTTTCAAATATGATTTAGATTTGATCTGTTGCTTCAACTCTAAAGTTTTATTGTGAAACAGATTGAAAAGGAAGCTTGATTTTCATACTCCTTTAATGAGAATGTACGATCAAGTCTGAACTAATACAGAATATCGCTTATAAATAAGCTTTTAGTTGTTCAAACAAGTGAGACAACCTCTTTTTGAGTAAACTTTTCTTTATCAATTTTCAGCACGTAGCGGGTATTACGCCCACCACCTTCCAGTTTATACAGCACATCGTTTTCCAAAAGCTCGGTTAGGTGACGTGTTGCTGTAGCCTTACTTACTCCAGTGAGCTTTTGATACTGTGAAGCATTAATTCCTAGAGGGAAATCATTCTCTTCGCCATTGAGTAAGCGATTTAAAACTTTATTCTGGGCTTCATTGAATTCGATATGAGAATAAGTGCTCCAAAATTTCGCTTTAGTGATCGTTCGATCAAGTCGTAGTAAAGACCTATCGATACTTTTTTCTAAGGTGTTTAAAAACCAGACCAACCACTCATTAATTGTATAAGTATCATTCTGGCATTTCTCAAGAACCTCATAATAACTACTACGATTTTCATGAATGGCCACGGACATAGCATATAAACGGATACTTTGGTGATCCATTTGAGCTAATGCTAAATCTGTAATAACACGCGTAATACGACCATTACCATCTTCAAATGGATGTAATGTCACAAACCAAAAATGAGCAAGTGCAGCTCGCAATAACGGATCAAGCATTACATTTTCTCTAGAACTATTGAACCATTCTATAAATTCATTCATTAGTCCCTGTAAATGCTCTCCACCCTCAGGTGCTTCAAAGTAAACCTTGGTAGTAGTGCCATAAAGAGAACCACCAACAACCTGCATTGGTGCCTCGTTATCACGAATTTCTCCTACTTTGATTTTTTGCGCAGCATAATCAAAGCGTTCTATAGTTTGAAAAAGCCAGTTATGCCATTGTAATAAGCGCTCCATTGTTAATGGCGCATTATGATTGCTCACTGCATCCATCATGATATTGGCTAAACCTTCATTTTTATCTTTAATGGGTGCAGGATTTTCTTCTGTTACCCCTAAACGCCGAGCTAATATTGGCTTAAACAGCTCATATAATGAGCCAAATATACAGGTTATTCGGCTCATTTACTTCTTTTAGCCATTAGGTTGGTTATGTCAGCATTAACAGCGATTAAATATAATCCACACATTGAAGCTTTATATCAACGATTATTAAGCCAGGTTAAAAATAAAATGTGTGCTTTAGGTGCTGCAATGCGCAAGCTTATACATCTGTGTTATGGCGTTTTAAAACATCAGACTGCCTATCAAAGAGATTATTTATTGGTCGAATAATATCAAAACCTGATTGACTACCAAGACGCTATCTCATCTCAGAATATTGAGTCTCCGACAAACCTGGTACGGTTCACTATAGGGTTCTTGTTTTATCTAGTTGTGGATTGATTGCTGCGCTTTTGACAGTCAATCTCATAGTCTAGTTTGAATAAAAACTTATCTATGTACCTTCAATTTTAAGCATGGTTTGATTCTCTCTTTTCAAATAAATGGCCATGCAATACTCAGTAAAAATAATAGCCCTAATACGGTGCAACTAATTTGCCAAAAACGCAAAGGATCTCGTTCAATGATTGCTGGTGGTTTAGAGTTTAATAATTCTTTGGAAGGATGCATTAGATTATGAATGAGTTCAGATAAGGCCTCAAAACGATGGGTCGGTTCAATACTCAGCGCTTGGCCTAAAATTTTATCTAACCATATAGGTAAATCAGGCCGATATTTCCTGATGGAATAGTATTGAACTTTTTTAAGCTGCTTTAAACTGTTACAGCGAGCTAAATCTGTCCCATAAGGTAATTGTTTGGTCAGTAAATAATAGGCCATTACCGCCAAAGAAAATTGGTCTGAATGTACAGATGGCGAATGATCAATAAAATACTCCGGTGCCATAAATGCTAAGGTTCCGAGTGGTCGATTCGCATTTTTAGGATTAATTTCGACCAGGCCTCTTACTGCTGTTGAACCATAATCAATCAGTTTAATTTTCATGGCACTTTCTGTATTTAAAACAATGATGTTTTTTGGCCGTATATCCTGATGCAGCATCTCCAGCCGGTGCATTGCATTTAAAGCCAAAGCTGTTTGTTGCAAAATTGGTAAAATCTCATCGAGATTTAAAGGCTTTTCCTGGCGATGCAGCCATTGAGCCAAAGTTTCACCCTGTAAATATTCATAACATTGGAATAAATATTTTTTCTCAGTGTTATGTGGATAACACTGCATCAGGTTGTCATGCTTCAGACGTTTTGATACCCAATCTTCGAGTTGAAATTGCTCTACGGCATACTTATCTTGCTGTAAATCTACCCCCAAAGTTTTTATAACCAAAGGCTGCTGCTGAGTATCGTGTGCCAAATACAGGCAACTGCGATGATTTTGGTGCAAAATCTTATCAATCACATAGCCTTCAAAAACTTCACCTTTACTGAGCTGTTGTGGAAATACATAATCCTGCTGAATATGAAACTGATTCAGTTCAGGCAACTGTTCTACACGGATCACCTGGAAACTTAAGTTATCATCACTGCCCTGTTCTAAAGCTTTTTCAACTAATCCTTTGGCAAGTTGATTTAAATCTGCATCTATTAAAGTTAAATCTAATAATTGTTGATCTGTGACAAATTCATAGACCCCATCGGTCATTAGTAAAAAAATATCTTTTTCTTTGAGTTCAATATTTCGATAATCAATTTCAATACGATAATCCGCACCTAAGGCTCGACTAAGATAATGCTCTTTGGAAGACAACCAGACACGATGATCATGGGTTAGTAATTCAATTTCATGATCGCGAATGCGGTAAATACGACTATCACCAACATGAAAAACATGGGCTTGTTGTTGTTTTAAAATCAGTGCAGATAAGGTACAGACATACCCTCGGTCTTTATCAAAACGTCCTTGACTTTGTTGAGTCTGTGCATAAAGCCATGAATTGGTCGCGCGGATCACTCGTTCTGCTGAAGTCTGTGTACTCCAGGCATCTGAAGTAGAATAATAATCCGATAAAAAACTGCTGACTGCAGTTTCTGCTGCAATATGGCTGACATTGCTGCTACCGATTCCATCCGCTATAACACATGCAATACCTTTCTGTTTCAGCACATGTCCTTCGGGCAGATATACTCCATGGAAATCCTGGTTCTGTTGTTTAACTCCGGCAGTAGAATATTGCCCAATACTGACTTTTAATGTTTTTTTCATGCTGAAAGCTCAAAAAGGGATCTATATGATCCCTTTATAAAATGATGAATGTTAAAATTCTTTTTTAACACCAGTACGGACATGGGTGGTATAAAGTGCCAGACCTGTTAATGCCAAACCGCCCACCAGATTACCTAAAGCAACCGGCAGTTCATTCCATAGGAAGTAGTCAGCAATCGAGAAGTCACCGCCCATCATCATGGCAAATGGGAACAGGAACATGTTCACGACAGAGTGCTCAAAGCCCATGGCAAAGAACAGCATAATTGGCATCCACATGGCAATAAATTTGCCACTCACCGTAGTAGACATCATCGCGCCAATGACACCTAATGACACCATCCAGTTACACAGCATGCCACGGATAAAAATAGTCATCCAGCCGGCGAATCCGTATTCGGCATAACCTAATGTCCGCTCCTCGCCAATATGCGCAATTTTTACGCCGACAGGGTTTGGATCCGCTGCAAAACCCATGGTATAAACCGCTGCCATGAGCACCGCAACGACTAAACAGCCTGTAAAGTTCCCTACAAACACCAAGCCCCAGTTTTTTAGAATACGTCCCCATGTCACCCCTGGGCGTTTATCTAGCCATGCCAGCGGCGTAAGTACAAACACCCCAGTTAATAGGTCATAGCCCAATAAATACAACATACAAAAACCAACTGGAAACAGGAGCGCACCAATCAATGGTGATCCTGTTTGCACGGCTATGGTAATGGCAAATACCGCTGCCAAGGCCAGAATGGCCCCTGCCATAAAGGCACGAATCAATACATCACGGGTTGCCATATGTAATTTGGATTCACCCGCATCTACCACTTTTTTTGCAAACTCTGCAGGAGCAAGATATGCCATGTTGTCGTCCTCTTTTTCAATATACAAACCTGTTTTTAAAAAAAAGACGCCTAAGATCAATGAAGACCTTAGGCGCCGTTGCCTTAAATGCTTGAACAGTTAAAGGTGAATGGCGTCATTGCCATATATCTCAAAGTACAAGCAAAAGCTATGCCATAAAAAATTATTAATCTTTTAATTATTCACTGTCTTATTGAGCATAAATTTTAAAATGATGATTGGCATGATATCTGCATCATCTACTCCGCATAACAATTTGTTTAAGAATCATTTGGAGAGGATTATGATTACCCATCGTCAACAAGTAACTGACATGATCATTTCAGCGAAAGTTTTAAAATCAATTAAATGGTCAGATGTCGCCAAAGAAATAGAACTTTCTAAAGAATGGGTAACCGCTGCATGTTTAGGTCAGATGGCTTTTAATAAAGAGCAGGCAGAAAAAATCGGTCAGATTTTTGGCTTAAGTAATGAAGCTGTTGCATGGCTACAAATCGTGCCATACAAAGGTTCATTGCCGACCAGCGTGCCTACTGATCCCTTAATTTATCGCTGGTATGAAGTAGTGAGTGTTTATGGTTCGACCATTAAAGAACTGATTCATGAAGAATTCGGAGATGGGATCATGAGTGCTATTGATTTTAGTATGGATATCCAACGCGAAGAAAATCCGAATGGTGACCGGGTAAATGTCGTATTGTCTGGCAAGTTTTTACCTTATAAAACCTATTAATTTGTCTTGTCCTGAAATAGATTGACAGTATTCCACTTCAAACCGAGTTAAGCAATTAGCTCAGTTTTAGTTTGCTCATACGTCTGATTCGGGGTGTTCATATTTAAACTTAAATGTGGTCTATAGCAATTATAAATCATGATAGATTCCGCAATTAAGTGATCTAACTCCTTCATGGTTTGACATCGTGTAGTTAAAAACTCCTGCTTTAATATTCCATTAATCCGCTCTGCTAATGCATTTTGGTATGAGAAACACTGTTTCGCAAGTGCGCCATCTGTCATAGAAGGACATACCCCATAATGGCGTAATGCCACCTTTCACAAAGCAACAACGCTTCAGAAGTTGATACGTTGTGCAGGCCATTACATTGTCCCCATTCAGAACGAACTTCGACCAGCTCACCATCCTGAATCCCGTATTTCAATGCATCATTCGAATGAATTTCACAATACGGTTCGGCACGATGTGTACTGAGATGGGCAGATAATCCAGTGCAGCTCATAGCAGGCTCATGATTTTTTCGGTCTGGGCAAATTTCTGAAAAAATAAGGTTAATTTTTCAATAGTAATCCCGGTTCGTTGAGCCACGCTTTCAATCGATGACTCTGTCGAGCTGCTGGCAAGCGCCTGCTCCAGACCTTGAGTATGTTGGGTAACAAAATCCAGATCGGCATGACCATTTTGCTGAAGATACTGCAACAAACCATTAAACAGCGCGACATCCTGACCCAGTAAAATCGGCAAGTGTAAGTTTGCCGCTTCACAGGTTGCAGTAAAGCGCGGGTCAATCACCACCACAAATAAATCCCGCTCTTCTTTGACTTTCATGATGCGCTGATAAAGCACCGGATGGCACCAGGCAGTATTAGAACCGACCAGAATCACCATTTCTGTCTGCTCAAAATCTGTGTAGCTGGCCGGTACCAGGTCTTCGCCGAAAGCCCGTTTATGTGCTGCCACAGCAGAAGACATGCACAGTCTTGAATTGGTATCAATATTGGCAGTACCCAGATAGCCCTTTACAAACTTGTTCACCACATAATAGTCTTCAGTCAAAAGCTGGCCGGAGACATAAAAGGCGATGCTGTCGCGTCCATACTGCTCAATACATTGCTGAAATTTATTGGCAATACTTGAAATGGCATGATCCCAAGTGCTTATTTGCCGCTGCTCTTTTCGACCTGTTATCGGATGTAGAAGCCGGGTTTTTAAGCCAAGTGTATCGGCAAGATGACTGCCTTTAATACACAACTTGCCCAAGTTAGCAGGATGCTGAACATCACCTTCCATCTGAACCTTTTCACCCATCGAGGTTTGGCTTACGTGCGCGATGACACCACAGCCTACTCCACAATAAGGACAGGTCGTCTGAGTAGTTTTTATTTGGGATTCAGTAGAGCTATGTAGTTCCATAACCGGAATACTATTCATTACTGCTGTGCTCCTTAATCATCCAAATTCACGTGTTTCACCAAATCTCTGATATCTAGCTTTTCCAGGTTTGATTTAAATTTTTTCTATGTCTCAAAAGCTTTAATCCTCACCAACCCTCCTTTAATAAAGGAGAGAGGTTCCCCTCTTGTTTAAAGAGGGGTTGGGAGATTGATCCGATTACCCTGCCTTTTTTAATGCAAAATCCCGACCAAAAAGCAGTTTGCTGCGGATATTACTAATCGGTGTCTGATCTGCAATCAGTTCTGCATACCAAGCTCCATCTTCGGTATCGCCAAATAGCACCGCACCAATGACTTTTTCCTGCTGGATGATGATCCGTTTATAAATCTGACGTTTTTCATCATTCAGCACGATATCTTCAAAATCATCCTGAGGTTCAAAATTTCCGGCCGAGAAGACATCACATCCACTGACCTTGAGTTGGGTCGGAACAGTCGGTGCCTTAAAGGTCAGTCGGCCATGTTCAGCCAGATGCGTCGCACAGATAAAGGCTTGTCCCCATAGGGGTTCAACCAATCCAAAGGTCTGACCACGATGCTCAATACATTCACCCACTGCATAAATACTCGGGTCATAGGTTTGCATGGTGTCATTCACCAGTACTCCACGATTGCAGCGCAAGCCAGCCTGTTCAGCCAGAGTTTTATTTGGTCGAATCCCGACGGCAAAAACTACCAAATCAGCATCCAGCACTGTCCCGTCTTTTAAACGCAGTTGAGTCACGTGGCCGTCTATGTCAACGGCAATTTAAAACTGACCCCTTTTACCTTAAAACAGCAAAGTAAAATTGACCCCTTTGATGATTTATTAAGACTCAATTTGTGGTTGAATTCCTACTCTCTTTTTATCTTTTAGACGATAACTTTCCCCAGATATTTGTACAACATGACAATGATGTAATAAACGATCCAACATTGCTGCTGTCAAAGTAACATCATCT
>NZ_VPEP01000020.1:0-28130 GCF_013417035.1 Acinetobacter sp. YH16053 | reverse complement strand
GTAAAACGCAATTTTAATGCAGATCATCCTGACCCTTGCGAAGCAGTGCTTCTCAGGTCGCTGACTTCACGTATATTCAAACTCATTCAGGCTGGGTCTATACCGCCTTTATTATTGATGTGTTCTCACGAGCAATTGTTGGATGGAAAGTATCGACACGGATGAATACAGATATGGTGCTCGATGCACTTGAGCAAGCATTGCACGATCGAGGCATGCCAAAGAATGTGATTCATCATTCCGATAGAGGTGTTCAATATCTTTCTATTCGCTATACCAATCGTTTAGAAGCTGCAAATTTACGAGCATCAGTCGGTACGACTGGTGATTCATACGATAATGCTTTGGCTGAAACGGTGAATGGCTTATACAAAACAGAGGTGATTGAATATTTAAAAGCAGATTGGCAAGGTTTAGCAGATGTACAACTTGCGACACTAAACTGGGTAGATTGGTTCAATAAAAAGCGTGTACACAGTGCATTGGGTTACAAGTCACCTTTTGAGTTTGAAGCAATGTACTATGATAAGATTAACCCGTTAGGTCAGGTGGCCTAACTTAAATAAAAAAGTCTCCGACAAACCCGGTACGGTTCACTGTTATTGATTTCGCAATTCAATATCCCGCATATGGTCAGCACCGTACGAGTAATGAATTACGCAAGAAGGGTGTATTCGTTTCAGGGAGTGGGGTTCGCTCTATATGGCTTCGTCATGATTTAGAAAACTTTAAGAAGCGTTTAAAAGCACTTGAGGCTAAAGTGGCACAGGATGGTATTGAATTAAATGATCAGCAGATTGCGGCACTTGAACGTAAGCATGAGGATGACGTTGCTTGTGGTGAAATCGAAACAGCTCATCCAGGCTATTTAGGCGCGCAAGACACCTTTTATGTCGGGAATCTCAAAGGTGTTGGACGAATCTACCAACAAACATTCATCGACACTTATAGCAAGGTCGTTCATTGCAAGCTCTATACAACAAAAACACCGATTACAGCGGCTGATTTACTCAATAATCGTGTGTTGCCATTTTATCAATCTCAGGACTGAACCGTACCGGGATTGTCGGAGACTTTTTATTTAAGTTAGGCCACCTGACCTAATAGGTTAATCTTATCATAGTACATTGCTTCAAACTCAGAAGAGGCTATTAAGTTCTCTTCTTTATGGGATTGTAGACTGGCATAAAAAGCAACTTGAATTGAGTTGGTTTTCTCAATCAATATATGAACTAAAGATTACAGTAGTAATCTTTAGTTCCTGAAATTTACTTGGGTGAAAAATGGGTTAAACATCTTTATTTTTATCAAAATAAAGATGAAGTTACCTTTGATTTCAACTTCCACCACCTCCTTTAGATAAATCTTTAAAAATTAGCTGTTTGATTTGATTGAAAAATATATAATTCAACAAAACTTAAACTGTATTCTAAATAATGACCAAGTTAGATAATTCACCAACAATAAGTTACTTCTTAGCAGATGAAATAATAAAAGCTAAAAATATAGGTGAGGCTGAACAGAACGCCTGGCAGGATTTTTCAGATAATTCATTACAGATTAATAATAATCAATTTGGAGGAGCAGGATATTTTGCCGAAACACATCATGCAGCCAGTTATAACGTAAACCAAGCAAATGCGGCACAAGATGAACGAGCACAGCTAGTAAATAGTCGTGAATTTGGGTCAGTGGATATTAAAACTGATTCAGGCATGGCATTTAACCCAAAATATTTTGCAACAGCCGAACAAAGCTATGCAGCAGGAGCGGAATTATTTACCAATGAGTCAGGTGAACTCGTTGCTAAATATGCCGGTCAGCAGATTATTGTACCAAGTGATCAGTATCATGAAATTTCAATACTACATCAACGTCATTTAGAGCAAGTATATGCATCAGGTCAAATAGATCAATACGAGGCCTTAAGACAAATTAGTTTTACTGACCGAATGGTTGATGCGAAGGGTATTGAATCACTACCTCTAAGTTATGCAGAGGCACAAGCTGGTAAGCAGGCATTGCAGTCGGGAGAATCCCCGAGTTATGCACAACACCATTCCTTTATGGATGATGTGGGAAATTTTGCAGGTAGTTCGACAATGGCAGTGGCATTTGTTAGTGCTATTGAGCTAGGTCCAATTCTACTCAAAATACTCAATCAAATACGTCAAGGTGATCTGGCATTAGATAGTGCTGGCCCAGCCTTAATGGCACATTTAAAAGAAAATCAAACCTTACACAATATACAAACAGGAAGTTTAAAGGCTTTTTCTGCTGGTGGCTTAAGCCTTGTGACTGAAATACATGCAGGTATAGCAGCCTTTTTAGTCACATTTTGTTGGGATGTGAAAGAGATTTATACGTCTTATCAAGATGGCTCCATTAATGAAAAAACATTTTGGATTGCAATTCAGCAAGCAGCAGCAAATCGTGGATTACAAAGTTTACTTATTACAGCTGCAGTCGCAATAGCTGGTCCAATCGGTTTGCTTGCCCCGATATTATCGCAATTTCTATTTCAGAATTTGCAACAACGCCAATGGTTTGAACATGGATTTGAACATATGGCACATGGCTGGATGCGCACAGTCAACGAAGCTGCACAGATTTCGACTCAGCAATGGCAATTAGCTTGTACAGGTTATCAAGCGGTAGTGAATGCACACAACCAGAGACACCAAATAATGGAAAATAATCAGACTACTCAACAACAGATCAATAATTTTAATGATCTCATTAGAGAAAATAACCAATCTGGTGATAGCGATGTTCCTGCTGTGGAAGATCAGATGGTTATTTCTCAATTGAGTGAGAAAAATATTAAGCTGCTGAGTGAGCAGCAGAGTCCATTTGAAGTGCAGCAAAGTGTTGATCATTTTTTAATAGAAAATCAAAATAATAGACAAGTCATAGAACATGCAGTACTTGATGCATTAAACGTGTTAGCGCCTCAGGCCACTAAAAAAACAATGCCGCATCATTTTTTAAAAAAAATTAAATTAGCAATTCTTGATCCAGCACAATTACAAAATGAATCAAATGAACAGACTCGTGCACTAATTACGGCACAGATGGCGGCTTTGCGTATGCTACAAGGACTGCAGTCTGAGCAGCGTCTTTCTATTGAATTTATTGCGATTGTACAAACTCAACTAAAGTTAATTCAGCAGAATCTGACTCATTTACAACAAGAACATCAAGATGCCTTGCAACAGATATATGCATCGATGTCTCTTGGCTATCAGAAATTGAGGCAAGAAATTAATCGACATGAAGAACGTATTTCTCAATTGGAACAACATTCCTTATTACAAGACTGGTTGAATTTAAGCCACGTACAGACAGTACACGGTATTCGTTACAGTGAAATGTCTGTAGAGCTTAGACTGTGTAATGCAATCAATAACTTTATTCATCAAACAGAAGGAATGTGGAAAGGCAAGGGTTTACTTTATTTGCAAGCTTTTTTAGAAAAAGTAGGTGTGGAAAATTTAGACCCACTTATATTCTTAAAATCCATTAGGGATCAACCTGCTTTACAGCAGAATTTATTATATCAATTAAAAAAAATTAAGCAGGTAGAAGAGAGTCACGAATCATCATTGATGATTTTTAACCATTTAAATAACCCTAATTATGATCAAAACAATCGTCACGTAAATGATCTATATCTAAAGCATCTCGATTCTATCAAAGAGATATCGATTTGGGATTTAACGTTGTTTTTACTATGGCAATTAAAATCAGCAGGATTTACACCGTATCGAATTACTACACTTGATCGACAACGTCAGAGTTGGTTAGATGCCCTTGCAGAAATTGAAAGCTTGGTTGAGGAAAAAATTCTATCGCAATCATTGAAAGCACAAATTCAACAGCTCCAAACACAAATTTCTAACTTTAAACTTTCTGTCCCACTGATTGGGAAATTTAGTGTTGGGAAATCTACACTCTTAAATACATGGTTGGGACAAAATATTCAAAGCACAGACTTAGGTGCGTGTACTTCATATCCGACAGAATTTCATTATGCTGAATCTGAAAATCAAAAAGTTGTTGTAGTGAGTGGAAATGAGCGTGAATCGGTATCAACTGAATATGAGTTGGCACATTACCAAACATTGAGAGCACAGCAGATTTTTGACGTTGATGATATTCATCATGTAGAAATGTATTTACACAATGCTGTCCTGGCACAACACCCAGATCTAGTCTTAGTTGATACCCCAGGACTTGAATCTAATATCGGTTCACATGAACAAGCCCTCATTCGTTATTCAGGAACAGCACATAGTAGTTTTATTTTATGTGTATCCAAAACGCATTTAGGTGAAGCAGAACAACAATTTGTAGCGCGCCAATATATGTTTGGTAAACCGCTATCATTACTCATTTGCCAAGAGGATCTGATTGCACAAGCTGAACGCGAGTCAGTACGGCAAACAGTTGCACAACAAGCAGGGATTGATTGGGATTATTCTTTGGTAAGAGGGTGTTCAGCGCATCAAGGTGATTTAAAAGGTTTTGCAGAAATCTTGAATCATATTGAGGAAAATAAATCAGAAATATTTTCAGAGTGTTTTAAACAGCAAATTGAAAGTCTTATTAGTGCTGCTCATAAAAGTTTAAAACAACAGCTTGATTTGGATCAATCTAGAGAACAATTAGAATATAATAAACAAAAGATTATGAATGCTAAAATAGAATTAAGATCACAGTATGAGAAAGAAAAGAATATGTTATTAAGATTGGTTGATACTCGTATTAGCCAAGATGTAATGAGTACGATTGAGCAGGTACTCAATAGCCGTCGTTTATATTATTACGACCTCGTTGTTGAACAGGCACAGCAGTTACAGGCAAGTATTCAGGCCGATATTCAAAATGCTTTTCAGCTTGCGACACAGCAGTTTTTACATCCCGTGATACACAGATCTGCTACGAAATTAAACACGGCAGTAGACTTAACTCAAATATTTGAATTGAATAAAAAAAATGATATTTCTGGCTTAAATCTGGAACAAAGTCGAGCAAAGGAAGCAGCTGTACTTGGGGGAGTTGCAGGTGGAATTGCGGCATTAGCTTTAGGTGTAACTATACCTTTCTTGGTTTTACCAGGATTAATAGGTGGATTTTTATTTGCTGAAAAACAGCAATTAGAAAAAGCACGTCAAGTGGTTGATCAGCATTTAAACAGTATTTCTATTCAGCTTTTAAGCTCTATTCAAGAGCAGCTAAAACAGCAAACGCAACATTGCTTTGAGCAAATTTATCTCGGTCTTGAGCAGCATCTTGCTGATCAAAATGACAATATTGAAAAAATTGAAGTTCAATTATCTGCCGATTTAGAACAGCGTAACTTATTAAAACAACGTGTTTCTGCAGCTTGTCAAAATATGAAAAACATACTTAACCAATCGAAAGACATGTTATCTCAAAATTTATTGGAGCAATAAGGAATTATCATGCAGGATTTTGCGAGTTTTAGTTTTGATTTCTCCAATGAAATTGAGACAGAAAGCGATTCGACATTACAGCCAAAAATTAATTTGGTGAAGAAGTTATTGGCTCAACCCCAAGTATTATCAGATGAAGAACAAGCTATTGATATGCTAAAAGGTTATATAGATGAATCGATTTTAGCCTTATTAATCCAAATCGATTATGAAATTTGGGATGAAAGTTCAGCATCGATTGATTGTTTAATCACTCAGATTACACAAAATATTCGTCAAGTTGAATTGTCGAATAAAACACAGATTTTATTGAACATACCTACAACATTTGACGAGAAAGCTTTTAAAGATTTTCTAAAACAGATCAATATTGATCTTGGTGAGCTAGGTAGGTATATTTCAGCTGATTTCAAACAACATTATTTCTGTCATCAGGACAATTATCTCTCGGTAGTGAATTATTGGGGACAAAGAATTCAGCTTGGTCAACAAGATCTATTGGAACTAAAATTGGCTGATTTTCATAATGATTGTAATGGATTGATTTCAGAACTCTTTATCGGATCACCTGCATGGCCATGGAATTATTTGAGTCTAACAGTCCAGCATCAGCGTAATGGAAAGGAATATAGAGAAGCGAAACAAGCTCAAATTATTGTGTTGCCTTACCAGTCGATGGATAACTTATCTGATCTCTTGACTCTTGTTAAAGATAATTTGTGTAGCGATACATATATTGTACTTTGGGTGAGAGAACAATTTAATACAGAGCAAGAAGATTTAATGATGAAGGTGCTAGACAGTCATGCATCTAAATTTGGCGGCTTAAGTATTTTTCAGAATAACCTTAAAAAACTGTATGGAAACAATTTATGGGATTGGCTAAAGACACAGAATCATTTTTTAATTGATCATAGTGCAGAAAAATTAAAATATCTTTTAATTCACTTAAAAGCAAAATTGCAAAAAAAACTTGAACAATTACAAAGTGAAATTCAGTTATATAGCCAGATCTGTCTAAATGATGAAGCATTTTCAAATTCTGAAAAAACATTAGCTCAAGAGGCTTTAAAAGAACTACGTACAAATTTTCAAACCAGTAAAACTTTAATCGAACAATTTGCAGTGAATGTAGATGAAGTATCTCATTTACTTGAGAAAGTGTTGCCAGAAGTCGACTTTACTAATGCAGAGCAGATGCAAGTATTTGAATACCAGAAAGCCCAGATGATGTTAGAAAGTGGATTTTACACAGAAGCATTTCAGCATTTTCAAATTTTATATCATCAAGGTATGGGAGTCATTCAGGATATTATTTTAATCCTTGCTAATCATTTTGAAGAATTGAAGAATGTGAGTTTAGAGGAACGTTTTACGTGGATTCAGTCTGCAACGAAGCATTCTCCTGATAATAGCTATTTCCATAATTTATTGGGGCTGTGTTATGAACAAGGGCTTGGTTGTATGCAAGACTTTGTTTTGGCCTTTAAAGAATATCAACTTGCATCAAAACATGATTCTGAATATGCACTGAACAAATTAGGAGAATTCTACCTAAGAGGTCAGGGCATAGATGTGAATGAGGAACAAGCATTCGAATGTTTCAAAAAGGCATCTGAAAAGAATAGTGATGCTAAGTTTAATTTAGGTCGTTGTTACTTATGGGGATGGGGAACTGATCAAAATGAAAGGCAAGGTTTTAACTACTTAAAAGAAGCTGCAGAGCAAGGCTCTGTATCTGCACAGTATGCAGTGGGATGGTGCTATCTCTATGGGCGTGGTACCTCGATTAATGATTCAATGGCTATTGAATGGCTTTTAAAGGCAGCAGAATTTAATAATAGTGATAGTCAAAACTCATTAGGTGATTGTTTCTTAAATGGCTGGGGTGTCACTCAAAATGATGACCAAGCTTTCAAATATTATTTAAAAGCAGCTGAGCAAAATCATGCTGTTGCACAATACTCTGTGGGTTGGTGTTATCTCAACAGTCGTGGGGTTGATTGGAATGATTTGGAAGCTTATCAATGGCTTAAAAAATCAGCAGAGCAAAAGTATGCTGACGCAGAAAAAATATTGGGTGACTGTTATCTGAATGGTTGGGGAGTGAATGAGGATTCTTGTAAAGCGTTTAGTTGGTATATGAAAGCCACTGAGCAGAAACATGCAGCTGCCCAAAATTCTGTGGGTTGGTGTTATCTCAATGGGCGCGGTATCAAGGAAGATGAGACCAAAGCCTATCATTGGTTTAAAAAATCAGCAGAGAAAAACGATTCAGATGGGCAAAATTGGTTAGGGAAATGCTTCCGTTACGGATGGGGTGTCGATAAAAATATCTATGAAGCATTTCAGTGGTTTAAAAAGTCAGCAGAGAACAATAATGCTGATGGGCAATATTCACTAGCTGAAAGTTATCAGTATGGTTTGGGGATTACTCAAAATAAAGAAAAGGCTTTTTATTGGTTTCAAAAATCAGCAGAAAATAATAATTCAAATGCTCAAAATTTCTTAGGGCATTGTTATTTTAATGGGGATGGTGTCCCTCAAGATAAAGCTCAAGCTTTTAAATGGTTCGAAAAATCCGCACAGCAAAACCATGCACATGCCCAAAATGTGTTGGGTGATTTTTATTATTTTGGTTGGGTTATATCTCAGAACGAAGTTGAAGCTTTAAATTGGTTTATGAAGGGAGCAAATCAGGGTTTAGATGAAGCTCAATATAATGTTGGATGGTGTTACTACACTGGACGTGGGGTTGGAAAAGATCTTAAAGAAGCCAAGAAATGGCTGTTATTAGCAGCTAATCAAGGCCATGAAGAAGCCAAAAAACTTCTTCAAGATCTTTAATAACACCAACTGGAATTTTAATTATGAATCAACAAGTGATACTTAACACACTAACTACGATTTTTAATGCCAAGCCTAAAAATGAAATTGTTCAACAGAGTATATATCAAGCCATTTTACAAACTATTGCCCTTGTAGAGCCTTTGCCTTTCAAAGATAAAATAAATGAATTTAAGTTTTTGATTGAGCAAATGCACCAATCAGTTTCTACTCCTTATCTTGATCAGAAAAAAGTTATTGGTTTTGGTGGTGGCTTTAGTGCTGGTAAATCTAGATTTTTAAATACATTTTTAAATATAGATTATTTGCCTGAAGCGTTAGAGCCATGTACTGCTGTACCCACCTATATGGGATATAGTGAAGCAACTTCATATTTAGCAAAAAATCTCTTTCAGCAAAATTTAGAGTTATCACCAGAACAGATACAGCAATTAAGTCATTTGTTTGATTCAACTTCAACAGATCAGCCCCTGCAGTTAGCGCAATTACTAGAGCATATATATTTAGGGTTAGAGAACTTTAAATGGCAGCATCTCACATTTTTAGATACGCCTGGTTATAGTAAAGCAGACAGCCAACATCAAGGTAGAACAGATGAGAAAATTGCATTAGAGCAATTGAGACAAGTAGATCATCTTGTTTGGCTTGTGAGTGCTAAAAATGGCACGATTCGTGAGGATGATTTACAGTTTTTAGCACAGATTGGCGTACAAAAACCAATATTTATTGTCGTAACTCAGTCTGATCTGGTCACAAGCAAAGAGCTTCCATCAATTTTAGAATCAATTAAAACCAGTCTTAAGCGTGAAAATATACATATCGCAGGGATCATGGCTTGGGCTGCTCCGATTCATTCTTCAAAAGGCCAGATGCTTTTAGGAGATGACATCCATGGATGGTTGGAAACAATTAATACACCTATCCAAAGTGAAAGTAGATTTGAGCAACTCATTGCATTTATTGAGCACTTGATCGAAGGATTAGCAAGTAAGTCTGAAAATCTAGAGCAGTTCATTCAACATCAACAAAAGCTACAAAAAAAATTACCGTCAGATTTATCTCAAGAGCTTGAAAAAAAGTTAAATGAGAAACGTGTAAAGCAATCACTATATGTGCGTCATATTGATCAACTTGTAGAGAGTCAAAGCAGTTTATATTTTGATTATGCACATCTTCAGTTAGTTCAGGGTAAACAGCATGATGCAGTTAACGCCATGGTTGAGGCCGCATGCTTAGGCATGGTAGATGCCTTGGATTGGCTAGAAACTGAAAAAAATGACTCCTTGTATATTCAATATAAGTTGGCGGGTATGTATGAGCGGGGTGACGGCGTTGAAAAAGATATAGATTATGCAATTGATCAATATATTGAGATTTTAATTGCAGGCGATGAATCTAGCTTGACTGCTTTGAATCGTTGGGTTGATAAAGGTCATCAATATGCAATACAACAGCTTGCAAACTATTATGAAGAGTATGAGAACGACGTATTAAAGGCGGAACAGTACCATCAAATTTTAGTTAAAAAGTTTCTCCATCAACAATCAATTGATTGGTATTACCAACAGTCTTTAAGTGGGCCAACACAGATATTTAAGTCATTTATAAGTCATTTTGCACTCCAATATCATCAGATAGAAATACAATTTGCTTATGCACGTATTCTTTTTGCACATGGTGAAATAGATGAAGCCATAGAGATTATGAGTAAACACGTAACAGAAAAATCTGTACGTCAATGGTTAGAAAAGCACGAATCCTCTTGTCCACAGATCAGTTTTCAGCTTGCTAAATTACACGCGATAGGTTTGTGTTATACGAAAAATATTGATTTAGCATTAAGCAAATATAAAGTATTAGTTGAAGAAGGGTATCTTCCAGCCTTGGAAGCTTTGACCCAGATGGCAGTAGAAAACAAATATGCCGAAGGTTTGGTCTGTGTCGCACAGCTTTATGAAAACCAATTCCAAGATTTAGAACATGCAATTCAGTATTATTTAGAAGCAATTAAGCTGAAAAGATCTGATGCCCTAGATTGGTTGACTGCAAAAGCAAGACAGGAATTGCCGCAAGCAGTTTTAGCATTACGTGATTTGTCTCGTGAAAGTAATCGCCAAGACTTGCAATCGGCATATATTCAATATCTAGAAAAAACAGCTACAGTGGATGATCCAGCTCAAGCCATTAGTTTGGAAGCTGTAAATTTTAAAAATAAAATGGCATATCAATGGATTAAATCCTATGCTGAAACAGGCAATGATCAAGCACGTTGGTATTTTATTGATTTTTATCAACATAATCTTGTGGAAGCTGAGGAAGACCGAAGTTTAATCGCCCAATATTGTTATGAATTTGCAGTTAAGGGTGATGAAAAAGCAGTTTCCCGTTTACATCCAATCGCTGAAACCCATGGTGGTGAAGCAAGTTATGTTTTAGGTCTGATATATAGTTTTGGATATGCAGTAAAGCAAAATCTAAAAGAAGCAAGTTTTTACTTTGAAAAAGCGCATCGTGATGGTTTAACGTATGCAAGCTATAACTTTGCCGCTATTCCATCTCAAAGTAATAAAAAGCCTTATTGGTTATTAAAAGGTGTAGCACGTCACAACATTATACCTGCTCAAAAAATCACGTCTTTTCCTGGGAATTTATTCTATTTATTAAGGATTTTAAGACCAAAACCTTCTGATTTTTATCTAAGTAAAACTAAGGGATTAAGAATTAATTGGTTGATTCTATCCATCTATCTTACTGTTATTTCAGGTACTGGATATACAGCTTATAAACATCCAGAAATTTTACAAAAAATTAAAAATGGTATTGTGAGTTTATGGGTGAGTGAAGAAATACAAGATAAAGAGGTTTATATCGTAGAAGATACATCTATTGATCTTTTGGATATTAATAATCATGCAGAGTTAATTGCTAATTTCTATACAAATTCTGATAAGGACATTCGTGTACAAGGTGTCTATGAATACCAAGCTTTGGATAATGAAACGCGATATTTAGTGCCAGTGGTCAGTGATTTCGATCAAGGAAACAATACATGCAATGCTTGCCAAGCACCTATAGATTTCTTTGTATTTAAAAAACAAGGTGATGGCTATAAATTGGTGGCCCGAAGTGAAGCCAATACGATTTTAGCTGTTGCACATGGCACAGATAATTCGATGATTAAGCAAATATCTGGAAATGTCATTTTATTTGGTTCAAATAGACAAGGATTGTTACTAACAAGTCGACGGGTGGGGTCTGGACTTACAGCAGAGGATCCTTTTCTGATTATGATTGATGAAGATACAAGTAGTATTCGTAATATCGCACACGAATCAATGAAGCTTGAAGAGGGGGAAGGATATGTTGGTAGTAAATATACATCGAAATATCATTTTGATGAATCATCAGAACATCAAGGAATTTTTGATTTTATTATCGAGCAAGAAGGTACAGCACTTGATGAAAATAATGAAGTAATTCCGCATCATCGTAAACTTACTTATCGTTATGTAGATTATAAGTTTGAGATACTCAGTGATGAAAACTTATTGGTGAGTAATGAAAATCAGCAAGATGATTTAGATTTTCTGAAATGCTCAGGTTTACGACATGGCGAGAAAGCAAATTTCATTTGGGATGAATACAGAACAAAATTGAGTAAATATTTTACTCCAAGTGTTATTGATGATTCAGATGAAAGTGGTGATTATTCTAAAGAGGTATATACACCTGAAAATATCGAAAAATTCTTCGGGACTTATGCTGGAAGTTTAGCTATATCAGTATCTCATGGTGGTGAAATTGTTCCGCTAACACAAGAGATGACGCTTCACGGTACTTTTGAAGAATTAAAATCTAATATTGATCAACATTTTGGAAATAGTCTTGAATGGCATAGACCTTCGAATAACGGTGCAGCATTGTATACCTATAAAATAGGTAAAGATGGTGTTTCTGGGTATATGCTCACAATCGATCAGGGAATGGATGATTTCTTAGGGTATACATGTACTTACCTAACTACAGATATGGAATTGACGGACGAAAATAAAGCATTAGTACGCCAATCCTTAAAGGATTATATTAGAAAAGGGGGGTATTAAAATTGAATAATATCGTGCACGTACCAAATATTGAATCCTCAATTAACCATTTAAAAACTATTCTTGAAAAGCATCAAAATCTTTTATTTTCTAATGATGTAGAGCGTTATTTATCTGAGTTAAGACTTTTAAAGAAAAATTATCAAATAAATGTCGAAGCAGCTCAGCAAGAAGGGCGTAATTTAAAAATAGCTGTCGTTGGACAAATGAAGGCTGGAAAATCTTCATTTTTAAACGCTTTACTATTTCCTATTGATGTACTGCCTAAAGCAGCTACACCTATGACAGCAGCCCTAACCCGATTAGGTTATGCTGAACAACCTTATGCAGAAATTGAATTTTATAGTGTTGAGGATTGGAAAGGGATAGAGCAATCAGCGCAAGCATATCAAACACAATATAAAAAAATTGAACAAGAGCTAAATACTGAACAGAAAGAACAAGCTCCAAAGGGCTTATTTGGACAAATGCGTAAACTAAATTCATTGACTAAGCCTTCAGAAACAGCTTCATCATTACTTATCGAAAGTAAGATAAGCCCTGAACTTCGTTCAAGCCATGAATTAGTACAAATGGCAAAAAATTTAAATCTGCATGACTATTTAGGTACAAAAAAACGTATTCATGCTGAAAGTTTAGAAGATTTAGCTCTGCAACTTAAACGTTATGTAGGTAGCCAAGGGGAATATACGGCTATCACTAAAATGTTCTCTATCTACATTGATGATAAGCGTTTGCAAGGAATTGAGGTCTACGATACACCAGGATTCAATGATCCAGTGATTTCTCGTGGGCAACAAACTCGGGAATTCTTAGGTCAATGTGATGTGGTATTTTTATTGTCCATTATTAATCAGTTTCTGACAGTTGCAGATTTAAAATTGCTACGAGAACAATTAACGTCAGCAGGTATTGATAATAAGGCAGTTTATTTGATTGGCTCACAACGTGACTTAGTCTTTCGTATGGATCGGGAGATTTTAGTCAAAGCACAGTTAATGGCACAAAAATATCCCATCGAGGTGCGTTCACAAGCAACGATTGCTGCAATGATGCAGTTGCTCGACTTAAAAGTTCAGCAAATGGCAGAAACACAAATTTCTCAACATTTGAATAATCCAGATTTAGATCCTGCATCAAAAGCTTTACTGAATGTCATCAATCAAACTAAGCCAGAGTTAATATCAGCATTATCATGGCGTATTGCAGAAGGGTTACCAGAACTGAATCCTGAGTTACAGGAACAGTATGATGCACTATGTCATGATACGCAGTTTACATTTGAAGCGAAGCAATTGAGAGAATTTTCTAATTTTCAAAAGCTTCATGTATTACTTGAACAACAAAAGCTAAGAAAACATGAATTGTTACAGGTTAAATTAGAAAATTTAGAAAATGCGCTTATTCACAGGGTAGAAGTAATTCGTTTAGAATTAGGTAAGCAAATTGAACAAAAGATAGGATTGTTAGAAAAAAATAGTATCGAAAGTTTATTGAAACAGAAACAAGCGACTGAATATCATCTTCAACGTGGTAAGTCTAAAATTGATTTGGTGATTCATGACGAATCCTTAAATATAAAAACTAAACTCAATGTACTCATTCAACAATTAAAGGCGGAGCAATACCAATTCTTAAATATTGAGACGTTAGAAGAGAGAAAAGTTGAATTTGAAAAATTTCAAAAAGAAGGATTTTGGGCTGAAATTGCTAGAGAGTTTGGCTTAGGTGGATATGGCCATCGTGAAAAAATCATTGTTACCCCTTATGCTCGTGTTCAAGATAGTATTGAACAATTGGAACTATTTGCACAAAACTCAGTTGCTGCATTACAAATGCAATTAACAGAAATTGTTGATATATCGACAATACGTAAAAATGTAACGTTAGCAGCAATCAACTTATTTGATACCAGTGATCCCGATTTCGATCTAGATTTTTTTAAAGTTCAAGTTAGTGAATGTCTTTCTCAATTTACACCACCTGAATTAGACATTGATCTAGATAAAATTACTGATCGTTTAGTGTCAAATTTTGGTCTAGGCCATGTAACTAATGAGCAGATTCATTCACTCAAAAAAGCGCATAAAAATGCCGTTCAGCAACTTTCTGAACATATCATGCAGCTCGCTGAGGGAATCCAGCAGGATATTCATAATTATTTTGATGGTCTTCAACAACTCTTGGTAAATCGTATTATTAATGAAATTCAGCAAAATCTAGATAATATGATGCTAGATATTAAGCAAAAGGGAAAAAGTTTACAGGATCTTAATTTATTTAAAGAACAATTATCTTTACTAGCTTAGATTTGATTCTGAAAGCTAATTAATTTTTATGTCTACAAGTTAATTGCATCGATTGGCTTGTGTTTATCCGGTCCTCTCTTGGTTGACACTAATAGGAGAGGATCGAAAACTTTATTTTTGCGTTATCGCAATCCTATTTTTCTAAATATTCCTGTTGAAAGTTTAATTTACCAAAATCAGAAAGCGTACTATGATGCACTTCAGGCAAGCACAGACCGTGCTGATTATGCAGCATTTATAGAATTTATTTTACAAATGATTCTAGATGCTATTGTGGCATCTAGTGCAAGCGACCAAGATACCGTACGGTAATCCTCCCATAAATAACCGAAGTTAAAAGTAGAGGTTAAGCAGCCATTAGAGGAGGCCTTCCTTTGTTGGCCTGGTGTGGTCTTTCATGATTGTAATGCCGCAGCCAATTTGTTGCATAATCTTGTACTTCATCCAAAGTATCAAATGAAATATATGTCTCAACGGGCAAAAGTTAGTCCTCTGAGAATCAGCTTTCATATTGCATCCATTAGTATTCTGAATATTTTAAGACTCACTTCATTGGATTCAGCAGGTAATTTACCCAAGCATTTTGAAAGTTTACTGGAAAAGCCAAGAACTACATTTTACCTCAGAGAAGAGTGAGAAGTTGCCCTAGGGGTGTGAAGGGAAAACCGCAGAAATACCCAAGAGAATACCAGTCAATTTCTTAACTGACTGGCATTAGTCCGTGTCGAGGCATTTCAATTAATGCCATTTCGCACTTGTTGCAAAATCCAATCCTCATATTCTTGTAGTGTTTCTTGTAGCATATCCATAGGTCGTACGATGTAGTGCCTTTCAACTAATGCACTTGGTTTATGACCTGATATCTGTGCTAAAGATCCTTCATTGATTTTTGCCCATATAGATAATGTTTTATATGACCTTCTCAATCCATGGGGTGTAAGTTCAATATTTAGTTTTTTACATATTTTCTCTAAGCTATCGTAAGGATTGACAATATGACCACATGCAGCGCCCTTACTGCTAAATATGAATTTAGAATCAGAATTTTTCTTTAGTTCTAATAATAGGCTTTCAACATATGCAGTTAGAGGGATTAAGCGACCTTCATCAGATAAGTCTGTGCAACAAAGCTCTTATAAAACTGAATTGAGTGGTCTAATTAACGGAACCATATTAACTATATAAAGTCATTGCTCAAAAATACTTGATTTCAGGTATTGCAAAGTCAAGTAATGTGTATTTAATAGCACATAACTTTACAAAAACACAGGTTTTGGGGATGTGTGATGAACAAAATTTATAAAATTGTATGGAATAAGGCACTAGGGCAGATGGTTGTTGTGTCTGAACATGCCAAAAGTGCTGCCAAAGGAACAACAGTTGGCACGCATTTATCTCGTCCATTACACAAAACCCAAAACATATCCGCGTGTCCGCAGTGGTTATTGTGTAGTCTAAGCCTCAGTATGGCTTTAGTTGCCAATGCAACATGGGCTGGGGTTGCCAATACTGCATTACCTACAGGAGCAAATATCACTCAAGGTTCGGCACAGATTTCACAGAACCACAATACTTTAAACATCACCCAAAACAGCCAAAATCTCTCGACAAATTGGAATACTTTTAACATTGGCAAAGATGCCACAGTGAATTTTAACCAACCGAATCAATCTTCGATTGCGGTCAATCGGGTGTTGGACAACAACGCCAGCCAGATTATGGGCAAACTGAATGCCAACGGACAGCTATTTTTACTCAATCCAAACGGGGTGATTTTTTCCAAAACCGCTCAGGTCAATGTCGGTGGTATTGTTGCTTCGACTTTAAACCTATCCGACAGCGATATTGCACAGGGCAAATTCACCCTAAAAAACAGTCTTGAAAATCAGGGCAATGCAGGCAGTGTAGAAAACTACGGTTCGATTATTGCGGGTGGCGGTGTGGTGGCATTGATTGCGCCGACGGTTAAGAATCACGGCACGATTCAAGCCCATAACGGCACAGTCCATCTCACCGCAGCCGATCAAGTGACTTTACAGCTGCAAGATGGCAGTTTAGTCGAATATCAGATTGATTTAGGCACGTTACAGGGTTTGGTGGAAAATGGCGGAGCAATCCAAGCCGATAATGGAGCGGTCTATTTAACTGCAAAAGCCAAAGACAGTTTAAGTAAAGCCGTTGTGAATCATACAGGGATTATCGAAGCCAACCGATTAAGCAAAAACGCCAAAGGCGAAATTATCCTACTGGCTGATATGCAGCATGGTACAACGACCGTGAGTGGCACGCTTAAAGCCGAAGGCAAAAATGGTGCAGATGGCGGTTTTATCGAAACCTCTGCTGCTAATGTACAGATTGCAGGCAGTACAAAAGTATCAACGCTATCAGACAGTGGCAAAACAGGTGAATGGCTGATTGACCCCTTTAATGTAACGATTTCTAACCAAGCACAAGCTGGCAATAATAATGTAGCCAACACATTCACCCCAAGCCAAAATGACAGCATTATCAATGTAGGTACATTAAACAGTGCTTTAGCGAGTAATAATATTACCGTAACCACCGCAGGGGCAGGCACACAGGCAGGCAATATCAATGTCAATGCCGATGTGACGTGGTCTGCCAATACAGCACTGACACTACGTGCGGATAACGACATACATATCAATGCCAATATCACCGCAACAAACAATAATGGAAAACTCAATTTAATTTATGGTCAAGATACTGCCAATACCGCAGCCAATTATTATATAAACAATGGTGCAAAAATTAATCTCAGTGCAGGGCAAAACTTTTTTACTAGGAAAGGTAGTGAAACATTAAAGGTTTATAATGTTATCAATGATATTAATACTTTGCAAAATATTAATAGTAATCTGATAGGTAATTATGTATTAGGTGCAGACATCGATGCAACGGCAACATCGGGTTGGAATAATGGGCAAGGTTTTGATTCTCTCGGTGGTGTAAGTGGAAACTTCCCACATTTTACAGGAAAGTTTGATGGTCTAGGACATACCATTTCTAATTTATATATTAATCGTATTAATGAAGATTATGTTGGATTATTTAGTAATGTAGCTGGGTTAAATGCGATTGTTCGTAATGTGGGTCTAGTTGGGGGTAGTATTAAGGGACGAAATGCAGTAGGTGCAGTAGCAGGGTGGAATAGAGGAGGAAGTATTATTGAGAGTGTTTATAGTACCGTACAGGTTGAGGGAACACTCGTAGATGTAGGTGGGGTAGTTGGTCGTAATGTAGAAGGTGCGATAATTAGAAACTCATATTCAAGTGGTTCGGTAAAAGGTGGTGGTGGTACTGGTACTGGTACTGGTGGGCTGGTTGGTGCAAATAATTTTAGTATCATTGAGAACTCGTATGCAACTGGTAGTGTTATGAGGATTAGCGGAACTGATATTGGTGGTCTGGTGGGATATAATAACGGAACAATCCATAACACCTATGCTACGGGCGCAGTTCTTGGTATGGCAGGTGGAGGTTTAGTAGGAGTAAATGCTGGAGTAATTACTAATAGCTACTGGAATAGAGAAACCACAGGACAAGCAAGCAGTGCAGGTGGTACAGGTTTAACCACCGCCCAAATGTTTAATAAAGCCAATTTTGTCGGTTTTGATTTTAATAGCATCTGGAATAATGCCGATAATCAAACCACACCCTATTTAAAAAACCATGTTGGGCTAAACAATGTCATTAATAAGAATGACACCGTAGCTGGGGCAAGCTATGCTGTAATTCAGACCTTAAATCAATTACAAGGGATGAGTGGAAACCTGAGTAGTAAATATGTACTCGGTGCAGACATCGATGCAACGGTAACATCGGGTTGGAATAATGGGCAAGGCTTTAACCCGATTGGTAATTCTTCAAATAGATTTACAGGGAAATTCGATGGTTTAAATCATACGATTTCTAATTTAACCATTAACCGTCCAAACCAAAATTATGTCGGCTTATTTGGTGCAACCAGCAATGCAACCATTCAAAATATCGGATTAATACAGGCAGATATTAAAGGCTATTGGGGAGTTGGTGCACTTATAGGCGAGGCAAATTCTGCAAACACGAGTAATGCGTTTAGTACAGGTCAAGTGAATGGTTATCAGAACGTTGGTGGTTTAGTTGGAGTTAATCTGAATCAGTCAAATATTCTATCGAGCTATTCCAATGCCCAAGTTACAGCGACAGACAATTTTGCAGGTGGACTGTCAGGAGCCAATCAATTCGACTCTCGGATTGAAAGCAGCTATGCAACTGGGGCAGTCGAAGCACAAGGTTCTAACGCAGGTGGTTTATCGGGAAATAATGCTGATAACTCGGTAATTAAAAACAGCTATGCCACAGGAGCAGTGTCAGGTATACATGCTGTGGGTGGGTTGCTAGGTAATAATGCTTCAAGCACTGTAGAAAACAGTTATGCTACGGGTCAGGTTACCAGAACATCAGGAAGTGCAATAACATTTGGTGGTCTTGTGGGAAGGTTGGGTGGAACAATCAAAGATAGTTATTGGAACAGCGCGACAACAGGACAAGCACAAGCCGTTGGTGATAATTCAGGCAATCTAACAAATGTTCTAGGTTTAACTACAGCGCAAATGTTTGATAAAAATAGCTTTACAGGTTTTGATATTGATGATGTTGGCGGTACGGGTAAAGTGTGGCGGATTTATGATGGACAAACTGCACCATTATTACGCTCGTTCTTAACACAGGCGGATATATCTGCGACAGCTAATCAAACTAAAGCCTATAATGGTCAAGTACAAGGCTTAGATACAACAATATTTACAGGACTGGATAGTAGCAAAATCTTTAGCTCAAATAGTAGCTCTAAAAATGTAGGAACATATAATGTAGGTTATTATTCTAATCAACAAGGTTATGATTTTATTGGAGGAAGTGCGAGCTTAACCATCAATAAAGCCGACCTTGCAATTACAGGCTTGAGTGCAGGTAATAAAGTCTATGATGCAACCACTGTAGCAACTTTGACTGGTACGGCTTCGGTTTCGCCATTGGGCAGTGATTCGGTGACTTTAGGTGGAACAGGGATAGCAAACTTTGCCGATAAAAATGTCGGTACACATAAAACAGTGACGGTATCTGGCTATACGCTAAGCGGAGCAGATGCAGGCAACTATAGTCTAGTACAGCCGACAGGTGGTTTAGAGGCGGATATCACTCCAGCGACTTTAACTTATACTGCCAATGCAGCAACCTCCATCTATGGCGATGCAATCACTGGATTAACAGGAACAGTGGCAGGTTTTGTCAATGGTGAAAATTTGGCGAATGCGACGACAGGAACGGCATCATTTTCAACTACAGCAACCGCAACAAGTCATGTGGGTCAATATGCAATAGCGGGTAGTGGTTTAACTGCAAATAATGACAATTATGTTTTTGCACAAAATGCAGCGAATACAACAGCTTTAACCATTACCCCAGCGACTTTAACCATTATTGCCGATGCAGGACAACATAAAGTCTATGGCGATGCTGACCCGACATTGGGTTATGCTGTATCAGGCTGGAAATTATCTGATGATAATAGTTTATTAACAGGTACTTTGGGGCGTGATAGCGGTGAAAATGCAGGTCTTTATACCATGAATACAGGCACAGTTGCCGCAGGAAGCAACTATACCATTGCCTATAACAGTGCATCACCACAGTTTGAGATTACCCCAGCGACTTTAACCATTACTGCCAATGCAGGACAAAATAAAGTCTATGGCGATGCTGACCCGACATTGGGTTATGCTGTATCAGGCTGGAAATTCTCTGATGATAATAGTTTATTAACAGGTGCTTTGGAGCGTGCGGCAGGGAAAAATGTGGGGAATTATGCGATTAACCAAGGAAGCTTACTTGCCACCAGTAACTATGACATTAGCTATACAGGGGCGGATTTTGCGATTACCCCACGGACCTTAACCGCAAACATCAATGCCCAAAACAAAGTCTATGATGGCAATAGTTCGGCGGCAGTAATTTATGGTGATAACCGTGTATCAGGTGATCTTTTAAGCATTACAGGCAATGCAGCGACATTTAGCGATAAAAATGCTGGAAGTAATAAAACTGTGATAGTGAATGGCTTAACTTTATCAGGAGCAGATGCAGGGAACTATGTTCTAGCTGCAACTACAGCAACCGATACAGCGGATATTAGTAAAGCGCAAGCAATCGTTACCGCCAATAGTTTAAACACAGTTTATAACGGACAAAATCAAACGGTGACAGGCTTTACAGCAAGTGGGTTAGTTGCAGGCGAAGATGAAGCTGTACTCAGCAATGTATCGGCTTCTGTGACAGCGCAAGAGGTTGGAAATTATGCCAACAAGGCAACAGGCAGCGACGATAACTACGAACTGACCTTTGTCGACGGGGTGCTTAGCATTCAGGCAAAACCTATTGTGCCAGTACCACCGCAGCCACCTGTAGTACCGAGCTATTATCCAGTCTGGGGTAACCCATATCAGCGTGCAATCCGTACGCAGCCTGTACAACAAAAACCTAAAGCCTTTGAACAGGTTGAAATAGAAGTCGAAGGGCAAGGGATTAATTTAGAAAATATTCAAACATGGGGGAGCAACTAATCATGCAAACAATGCAAAAAACCGTACTCGCAAGCATGTTGTCTTGTATTAGTCTGAGTGTATGGGCAGATGTTGTTCCTAATGCTGGGCAGTTATTACAACAGCAGCAAATGATACCGTATCAGCCCCAAGCAGCGATTGAGTTAGAGTCAGCGACAACTGTACCACCAGCTTTGGCAAGTGATGAACGGATACGCGTTGAGAAAATTCAAATTACTGGTAATCAAAGCTTAAGCAGAGAAGTATTGCATGCACTGGTGGTCGATTACGAAGGTAAAACCCTAACTTTAGGCGAACTACAACAACTCGCCATACAGATTACACAGTATTATCAACAGCAGGGTTATCCTTATAGCCGTGCTTACTTGCCTGCCCAAAACCTAAGTCAAGGGGTGGTAACCATTGCTGTATTAGAAGCACGTTATGATGGCATCAGCTATAACAATCAAAGCCGTACTCGAAATGCATTGATCGATGCCACACTGCAACCATTACAAGCAGGTCAAGTCATCACAGCACAAGCACTTGAACAACAAATTAAATTACTGAATCGTTTAGATGGTGTACAGAGTCGTAATATTTTAAGTGCAGGACAAAGCACAGGGACGAGTCAGCTGAATGTAGATATCGTACCTACCGCAGCAATGACCGGTTATGTTGGTTTAGACAATTACGGCAATGAATATACCCGAGAGGTTCGTTTCAATGCGGGCGCTGCTGTACATAATCCTTTTGGTCTTGGTGATAAACTCAATGTAGATGCCATGACATCAGGCAAAATGCATTATGGGCGTGTAGGCTATGAAGCAACAATCAATGGGATGGGGAGTCGGCTAGGGGCAAGTTACTCTGATTTAAGTTATGAGCTTAGTAAAGAATACAAAGCCCTCGATGCCGAAGGTAAAGCCCAACAAGCCAGTATTTGGTTAAATCAACCAGTCCTCTTGAGTAATCGTAGTGAAGTGCTACTGAATGCACAATATGATTACAAACAGCTTGAAGATGATATAGGCGTTGCCAATGTTTATCGCCATCGTGATGTGCATGTCGGTCGGTTATCCGTCCAAGCTGCACAGTATGATAACTTTGCAGGAGGTGGCTTAAATCAATTGAATATCTCAAATGACTTTGGCCAAGTGAAATATCAAAATGCTGCAGCAAAAAAAGCGGATCAAGCGACTGCACAAACACAGGGTAGTTTTTATCGTGCTCATCTAAACCTATCACGATTACAAAATCTCGGTCTCTCTGCAACGCAGTTATATACAGGCATTCAAGCACAATACAGTCCTGATAATTTGGATAGCAGTGAACAGTTCAGTATGGGCGGGGCTTATACCGTTGCAGGTTATCAAAACAGCGTCTTAAGTGGCTCAAGTGGCTATTATGCTGTGGCAGAGCTCAGACAAGGTCTGTTGAATACAGCACAGCATCATTTGATGTTGAAAGTTTATGTAGACAGTGCAGAAGTGAAAAAACAAGCTCAGCGTTGGGCTGGTTTAACAGGAGATAATCGAGAGCGAATCAGCAGTGCAGGCTTAGGAATGGATTGGTCGGACAACAAGCGATTCCAAGTCCAAAGCAAGGTTGGCTTTCCGATCGGTGCAACACCGACCAGCATAGATAAAAAACATGATGCAGAAGGTTGGTTAAGTATGATGATGCGGTTCTAAAATAGATCAAAGTATAGCTTGTCAATTAAACTGTGCAATTCTGATGCATTTGCTCTATTCATATTGACAAGCTCTTTCTATGCACCATTGTATTGGTTTTATAATGATTTGACTATATGGCTTAACGGGCAAAAGTTAGTCCTCTGAGAATCAGCTTTCATATTGCATCCATTAGTATTCTGAATATTTTAAGATTCACTTCATTGGATTCAGCAGGTAATTTACCCAAGCATTTTGAAAGTTTACTGGAAAAGCCAAGAACTACATTTTACCTCAGAGAAGAGTGAGAAGTTGCCCTAGGGGTGTGAAGGGAAAACCGCAGAAATACCCAAGAGAATACCAGTCAATTTCTTAACTGACTGGCATTAGTCCGTATCGAGGTATTTCAATTAATGCCATTTCGTACTTGTTGCAAAATCCAGTCCTCATATTCTTGCAGTGTTTCTCGTAGCATATCCATAGGTCGTACGATATAGTGTCTTTCAACTAATGCACTTGGTTTATGACCTGATATCTGTGCTAAAGATCCTTCATTGATTTTTGCCCATATAGATAATGTTTTATATGACCTTCTCAATCCATGGGGTGTAAGTTCAATATTTAGTTTTTTACATATTTTCTCTAAGCTATCGTAAGGATTGACAATATGACCACATGCAGCGCCCTTACTGCTAAATATGAATTTAGAATCAGAATTTTTCTTTAGTTCTAAAAATAGGCTTTCAACATATGCCGTCAGAGGAATTAGGCGACCTTCATCTTCAATTTTATCTCTAACTTTTGCTGTTTTCCATCGAAAATCGACATCTGTCCATTTTAATGAAAGTAGCTCATTCTTTCGGCAACCAGTGATTAAACTACATATTAAAAAAATCGCAATTTTTCTACTGGTTAACTTATTTACCTCTTCAAACCATGGTTTTAGATGTTGTTTCATCAAACAATCATTTTTGGCTTTGGGAGAAGGGACTTTATCTTTAACTTTTTTAGAGTTGTATGATTTTAGAGGAACTAAGTTTTCATAATCCTCATGTTCCTCACACCAATTTAGGAAAGCTCGTGTAAGTCGGTATGCTTTAGCTGATGTTGTTGGACGGAAGTCATTGTGATCAAGCCAATCGCAAAATACACCTGCAGTCAATTCAGAAAGTTTATACTCAAACAGTTGAAAAATAGGTTGACTAGTATAAACACTATTATTTTCAGGATCGTAACCACCTCTAGATAATTCGATGTGGTCCTGATAACTTCTTGGTCGCCAATTAGGTTGTCTTGCTTTTAAGTATTCAAACCATACATCTTTAAATTTAATCGTCTTGCGTTTCTCTTGTTTTAGCAGTTCTTTATTATCAGCTAAAGCTTTCTTACGCTCGATCAATGGGTCAATCCCTTTGTGACACATAATCGCTAATTCTTGTGCATACTTACGAGCATCATCTAATTTCCATATATCAACGTCACCAATTTTGATACGACGGTTTTGAAGACCAATACGACCTTGGAAAATGTAGCTTTTATTATTTTTAGGTGTAACTTTAACACCAAATCCAGGTGTTTTCTCATCCCAAAAGAAAGTTGGTTTAGTTTGGTCTGAGCAATCAATTTTATCAATTGTGGGTTTTGTTAGTTTCATTCTAGTAAGCGTCTGGTAAGCAAGTAGTAAGCAAAATCAATATATATTAATCAACAAAAAGAGTGAGTAGTAAACTTTGTAAATTAAATAAGTGTATGATATTATTAATTTATTTGTTATATCTTTTTGATTTTTAATCTTTATGTTAACGGACTCATAATCCGTTGGTCGACAGTTCAAGTCTGTCTGGGCCCACCATATAAAACAACCACTTACGTGTACTAATCGTAAGTGGTTTTTTATTAAAATAAAAAAGGTAGCGAATAGGTAGCAGTATGAATGATGTTTATGGAATCCAAATGTCATTGGAAATGGAGGCAAGTAAAGTAAGAATTTTAGAAAGAGAAAAACAGCAGATCAATGAGTCGATTCTTTATTTAGATTTAAACACAAATTTTTCAAAAATTCCGTTTTACACGGCTATGCAAATAATATTGAGAAAAACTGAAGGAGAGTCGAGCAAAATAGATCAACTCTCCGAAGATGAGATAGTGAAATATTATCGGTCTATTTTACAGGTTCTTAAAAGTGCGATGATGCCACCAGATAAACTTATTGTGATTGAAGCAGAAAAGCTTTCTTATCCTATTACCGATAGTTTCTTAGACTTTCTGAATAAGGAGGGGTATTACCGGCAGCAAAGTGGAGGCTAGGATAGCCTTTACTCTAAGAATTTCACTGTCATTCCCTTGCGCACGATTTTAGACAAATTATTTGCATCCCAATTGGTCAATCGAATACACCCATGCGAAGCTGTTTTAGAAATTAAAGCAGGGTTTGGCGTACCATGAATTCCAAACGAAGGACGAGACAAACCAATCCAAATACTTCCAACTGGATTATTTGGCCCAGGTGGTAAGCTCAAATGCTTGAGATTCTTCCCTTGGATGAAATTATTCGGGTTATAACTGTAGTGTGGATTTGACACAATACTGCTAATAGTGTGCATGCCAGAGGGGGATGGGTTATCTTCACTACCGATCGTAGCAGGAAACGATGCGATCATCTTATTTTGTTGATCAAGCAAATATAGTTGCTTTGAACCTTTGTGCGCGATGATGGTTTTTGTATTGCTTGGTAATATATTTTGCACATTTGCGACAATAATCTTTTCACCGACTTTATTAAAACTTGCGCCTGAATTTATTTTTTGTAAAAACAATTCATCCATATGAAATTTTTCACCGAGCATTTCAGTCACACGGGTGTAATACAAGCCCTTCATTTTTGACTGTTCGGCATAATCCACAGGAATAGATTGAGCATAAGGACCTTTCAAGTCTTGTGTGGTAATGGTGTACTCAATAAACGTCGGTTGAGTCGTATCTTCATTTAAAAGCCGCCAAGTATTTGCATCTAACACTCCGTCACCACTTAAACCCTTCATAATCTGAAAAGCTGAAATGGCTTTCACAGTATTTAGCCCCCATGTACCATCAATTGCTCCTGAGGATGAGTAATGGCGACTCAACAGCACTTGTAACTTTGCGTAAACAGGAAGATAGCCTTTTTCAAGATTGTCTGACCATTCAGCTTTATTTAGATTATCTAAAGACCATGTGTCGGCTTGGTTTAATAGTGCTAAATTGTTTAGATTGTTAGTGGTAGGAGGAAGTGATTTTTGTGGTTCAGCTGCAAGAGTATAAGTCGAAAAAATACAGATATTACTCAGGCAAATAACTAAAAAACGACTCAACATAACTATGAATCCCAATGTGATTGGATTGATCGAAATAACGGAACTTATATTTTAAATAAAGTTAATAATGCAATTCAAATATGCATATAAAATGCGCCTTTGTAACAACTTTAGTAAAAAAATGCCAACTTAAGCAGATAAATGTATATGGACTGAAACATAAATATTGTATATTAATTTAACTAAACTAGGATGATTTCGTGTCCGCGCTAAATAAATTTGGTCATGTAAAGCATAAGTAATTGATATGGCTAAACATTTAAATTGAGGTAAAGTTATAAATGAATACAACAGTAAAAGTAATCTCGGTTGACGGTGATGTTTGGCGCTTTTCCAATACAAATAAAAAATTAATTCTAAAAAAAGGGGCGAAACTTCAGGCAAAGGATGTATTGCATCTTTCTGAAGAAAGCAATGTCGTATTGCAGCTTTCAAATGGTCGTGTAGTCGAAATTCATGGCAAAGATTTAATCAATAACGATGGTAATTTCAGTCTTAATTCCTTACTGGTCGAGTCAAATTCAGATATCGACAAAATTGTAAATTTTGCAAAATCATTTCAGCAAATGAATGATACAGAACAACAAAATGATGTTGTTCGTTTGGATGATGGTCGAGTATTTAAAAAAGAAGGTAAAGATTATGTTGAAATTGCGGGAGAGTCCTTTGATGGCGATCCTGATGTAACTCAAGGTGGTCATCGTTTTGTTCAACTTACTCGTGTGGGCGAAACATCTGTCGCCGACGGTATAAAACCGTTAATGCTGAATCGAGTGTTAGATAATATTCCGCCTTTAGGAATTGAGTACCCAATATTATCTTCAGTTATCAAACCATTTGAGCATGGTTTGGGTGGTGGTAGTTGGACACCTTTGTCTCCATTTGCACCTACACCAAACACGCCACCTGTCGCAAGCGATGACACGTACAACACCGCATTCAACACGCCAGTGGCACTCAACCCATTGGCAAATGACAGCGATGCAGATGGCAACCCACTGACTATTACTGCGATCAATGGCGTGCCTTTAACGCCGGGCAGCGCACAACAAATCAACACCCCGAACGGTGTGGTGAACATCGATGCCCAAGGCAACATCACCTTCACACCGAACGCAGGCTTTACAGGTCAAGAAAGCTTCAGCTACAGCATCAGCGATGGCCAAGGCGGCAGCGCAACTGCGACTGAAACCATCAACGTTTCAGCAGCACCAAACACGCCAAACGATGACCGTCCAACGGCATTGGTGAACAGTGATAGCAAATATGAAGGCAACCAGCTGATTCATGACATTGGTTTAAGCAATGCCAGTGAAACGACTACGTCAATTGCAGTGACGATTACCCCAACAGGTGCAAACGCCATTGATGCAGCTGATATAGAAGCGGTGTTGTACACCACAGATGGTGGTGCGACATGGACCACGGTACCGGGCTTTGCCTTGGGTACAGCGTTTAACGTAACGCATCCGGCAAATGAAACAGCAGGACAGGTACAAGTACGTGTAGTCAGCAAGCAGGACAGCGTACTTGAAGGTTCGGAAACGTATCAAATCAGTGTACAGACACCAAAACAGGTAGCAGATAGCAGCTCAGGCACAGGCATAGGCACGATCGTGGATGATGGTTCAAGCATTACGCCACCAACCAATCCACCAGTGACACCGCCAGTCCCAGTGACCCCGCCGACAGCGACAGATTTACCGCCAGGCACCCCATCGGGTAACCCTGTCAATGATGACCGTCCGACGGCATTGGTGAACAGTGATAGCAAATATGAAGGC
>NZ_VPEP01000169.1:0-1001 GCF_013417035.1 Acinetobacter sp. YH16053 | reverse complement strand
GATCCCAGTTTATGGTCTTTTTTATCCAGGACAGATAGGGGCTGCTGGTAATTACAGATCCTCTACTTTATCACTTGAAATCCTTTATGATTTTGAAAGAAATGAGAACTATCCTAACGGCTATAACGCTAGTAATTTAAGATATTCGGATACGGCCAATATGAGTGTTTTTGCAGAATATGAGAATGTTTGTGCATTACTCTCAACAACAGATTTGGATTTTGGTCAAATTGATAATTTGAACAGAGACTTACATACAAGTGGTCAAATTTCTCTGCAATGCCCTTCACGCACTACTTGGCGAGTAGGATTAAATAATGGCAAATATGCTCTGAATAATCAGAGAAGAATGTTTAATGGCAAGGATTATATAAATTATGATTTATACTTAAACAGTAACTTAACTCAAAAATGGGATAGTTCTAATAACAGGTCGCAAGGTGTAGGAACAAATGGGCAGCAATCAATCTCTGTTTACGGACATGTCCCCCAACAGCCTCTCAAAAGTGCAGGAAACTATAGTGATACTGTGACGGTCACTTTAACGTATTAATATGTAATCGTAGCAACCACAATATCATTATATACACCCGCAGGAACATTCGTGGCGCCTTCATTAATTTTTGCCCAGATTTTGAAGTTCTGATCCGTACCAGTTCCCGTACTTGCAAAATTTTCTTGAGAAGAGCTTCCCCAAACAGTTTTAAATCCAGCATCCTGATAGAGCTGATACGGAACCTGGATAGAATTGTCTTGTGTATTCTTTAAAGTCTTATCGCTGTTTAAAGCAATCGAGTATGGAGTATTTTGACTACAACTAACATTCAAACTTCCTGAGCTAGTTACATGATTTGTTGATCGTTGAATAGATCCAAAATCAATAGATTGAGTCTGAGTACTCTGGATCTCACAATGTTCTGTTACGGTAAGTTGGACAACAAATTCAGATGAATTTTCATTTTTTTGGGTATAAGCAATTGTAGAAAATAAGATAATGAAAC
>NZ_VPEP01000168.1:0-1005 GCF_013417035.1 Acinetobacter sp. YH16053 | reverse complement strand
TACTGTTGTTTCAATATAATAGTCAGCAGGTAATTCTAATGCATCGATTGTGATCTTGTTATTTTGGTAAGGATTCAGTGAGGTGACGACCAGTTCTCCGTTTCTATTGGTCTTTCCTACTGATCTATTTTCTAATTTCACTGGTACTTCAGGGATATTAGAGGTTGAAATCAAAGCAAATGAATCAAAAGATCTACGCATTGGGAATAAACTTCGATTCATCATTAACAGGCTTCCACTTAATGTACCGTTGGCTATTCGAGAAGAGCTGTTATCGGTTTTAAATTCCTGTACGCCTAAACTCCACTCCCCATAGTTGTGAATCCGGGCAAGTTGAGTCTGGATATTTCGATTATCCTGAGCCGTATCTACCTGTACTTGCCATCCCCACCCACCAACATCACGAGAGACGGACTGACGCGCATTAAAAGACAGCTTCTCTTGTTCCTGATCTTGCTGATAGGATAAGTTGACGGTTCGTCTCTTTTCTAATGGAACATTCAAGCTCAAATAATATCTGGTATCTGATCCATTTAAATCATGATTTGCGCTTAAGTTGAGATAATAATTGTTAGGGAATGAATAAGACCAATTAAATGTTAAAAACTCGTTAGTTGAATCCCAATCTTGTTCTTGATAAATATAACTTGCCCCGAACTGGCCTAACCTATTATTCGTACCTAGAAAAAATTGATCAGATCGCTGAGGAAGTGCTAAACCATTTAGATGCGCGATATCGTAATATTCGCCTGACTGCCGAGCCGTATTATAAGAGATAGTTAAGTACCTAGAATTCCAGTTATATCCTAATTGATAAATAGCTCCGGTTAATCCCTGATAGTCACTAAAAGAATATGCTGCATTTAACAGACCTGCGCGGTTTCCTAGTCTTTGGATAAATCCTGCTCCTCCCAAGTACAGATCAGGCGCTAACTCCAAATGTGTCTCTACAGTTAAATCTTGTGTTAAACCATACCGATAACTGGTATTAGTAACCAGATCCTT
>NZ_VPEP01000167.1:0-1012 GCF_013417035.1 Acinetobacter sp. YH16053 | reverse complement strand
CTATTGGGTGAACAACCGGTCAAAGGGATTCTGGCTGCCATGATTGGCCTGGCAATTGCCACTGTTGGCGTGGATGCCAACTCTGGCGTTTACCGTTATACCTTTGATTTGCCCAATCTGGCCGATGGTATTGATTTCGTGGTGGTGGTGATAGGCCTTTTTGCGGTTTCAGAAATGCTGCAAATGCTTGAAAACCTGCTTAGCGGTGTATCCATTGATGTTCCCAAAAGCAAACGCAAGCTATTCAATTTAAAAGAAATGGCACTTACCTGGTGGAGTACGGTTCGTGCCGGATTTTTAGGTTTCTTCATTGGAATTTTGCCGGGCGCCGGTGCCAGTGTCGCCTCTGCCGTTGCCTATGCCAATGAAAAAAAACTGATTGAAAGCAAAGATCCCGATGCCAAATTCGGCAAAGGAGACATGCGTGGCCTTGCAGCCCCCGAATCCGCCAACAATAGCGCAGCAACCGGTTCATTTATTCCCATGCTGGCATTGGGTGTACCCGGTTCCGGTACAACGGCGGTCATGATGGGTGCGCTGACCCTTTACAACATCACGCCCGGGCCGGTCCTGTTTGATACCCAACCCCAGCTGGTATGGGGTCTGATCGCTTCCCTGTTCATTGCCAACGTCATGCTGCTTTTAATGAACATCCCTATGGTACGTGTATTTGCATCCATGCTATCCATCCCTTCCTGGTTACTGGTGCCTGGTATTTTATCCATCAGCTTTATCGGGGTATATGCGATTAATGCCACCACATTTGACCTGATGCTGGTGGTTGGAATTGGCGTGATTGGTTATTTCCTGCGGAAAATGAATGTGCCTATGGCACCGCTTGTCCTGGGCGTGGTACTGGGCGATATGATGGAACAAAACCTTCGTCGTGCCCTTTCCATTACCAATGGTGAAATTTCCATCCTGTTTGAAAGCCCCATTTCCATCAGCTTATGGGTTGCCGCCATTCTAGTTGGCGTGGTTCCTCCATTATTCAGGAAATTTTCAAGAAAAA
>NZ_VPEP01000166.1:0-1017 GCF_013417035.1 Acinetobacter sp. YH16053 | reverse complement strand
TCAAAAGTTGAGCCGAGACGAACAATCAAAACTGATGCAATTTACTGAAGATGAATTTAATAAAAGAAGGAAGCAATTCAACCAGAATGTAGATAAAAAATCATACAGAATTAAGCTAAATCCACATACTAAACGGATCGTACTGCCTAGAAAAATTGAGAGTACAGAGTCACGGTTAGAACAGGGGCATCTACATATCCATGTACTTAAGGAATTAAGGCAGTATTGGCAAGATTCATTTGAATATTGGAATGAACCAAAGTACTTATGGGGAAATTTATGCTTAAGTTTTATATATATTTCAGGCTGTGCAGATGAACAGCATTTGATTGCTATTCAGAAGCAATTGCAGGAGGCCATTGAGCTTGGTACAGATCTGAATTGTTTTCGGTTATACCATTCGGACTACAAAAAAATCACTAATCCATTGTTACTACATTATCGTGTTGAAAACTCTCAATATGGCAACGATGTAGAACAGGGAAAGTTGTACCAATGGAAACATGTTTTTTTTAACCCATATGCGCAGTTCATTTTGCAATATTTAAAAAAGTTGAAAGCTGCTCAGAAAGAATTTTGTCTGCAACATTCAGTTGAAGATTGTATTTTAGAAAGCTTGAGTAAGATAGGCAGGAAAAAAAGTCTTGGGGATCTGCAATATCAAATTAAACGCCGTGGATTTCGTGCATTTAATGATGTGCAAATGGTACTCGAATTTAATCCAAACCTCAGCATAGATATATTTTTGAGTAATGTGCTTCAGCAAGAGATTAATACTGTTGCTTTAAGGCCATCCGAATTTAGATTGCTGTGGAATAATGATTACAATCAAGTCACAGAACCAGATAATCGCCCTATTCATTTTGAACAAGAGCAGTTACTTCCTGAAGTTCCGACTGTTCAAAGCAAATTACAAACGATTCCGTATGAGTTGATGTTGTTTGGTCAAAAGAAACGTAAAGGTCAAAAAGTTGAGCGTTTAGATAAAAAGAGGAATAAAGAAGAACGCACGCTACG
>NZ_VPEP01000165.1:0-1021 GCF_013417035.1 Acinetobacter sp. YH16053 | reverse complement strand
ACTACTCGACCTTCGAGCGCACCCGCAGTGAACGTCTGGCGCAGCAGCAACAGGCTTATGAAAAGCAGCTGGAAACCCGCGCACATCTGCAAAAATATATTGACCGTTTTAAAGCGAAAGCCACCAAAGCCAAGCAGGCACAGAGCCGGATCAAACAGCTGGAGCGTATGCAGGAACTGTCTGCTGCCCATGTTGATACACCATTTACCTTCAGTTTCCGTGAACCGACCAAAATGAGTTCGCCTTTATTGCAACTGGAACATGCCGATATTGGTTATGGTGACAAGCTGATTGTCACCAATGTCAATTTACAGATCACGCCAAGCAGCCGGATTGGTTTGCTCGGGATGAATGGTGCCGGTAAATCCACCCTGATTAAATCGCTGGTCGGTGATTTAAAATTGCTTCAGGGTCTGCGTAAAGATTCAGAACTGCTCAATATTGGCTACTTTGCCCAACACCAAATGGATGCACTGGATGGCAATGCCAGCCCGATGTTACAGCTGGCCCGTATTGCCGATAAAAAAATCAGTGAAGCCAGCCTGCGTTCTTTCCTGGGCAGTTTTGGTTTTAGCGGCGAACGCATGGATACGCCAAGTGAAAGTTTCTCAGGCGGTGAACGTGCCCGTCTGGCTCTGGCATTGATTGTCTGGCAGCGTCCAAACGTGTTGATTCTGGATGAGCCGACCAACCATTTAGATCTGGATATGCGTCATGCATTGACCATGGCCTTGCAGGATTTTGAAGGTGCTGTGGTGCTGGTATCGCATGAGCGCCAGCTGATTGCCAGTGTCTGTGATGAATTGCTGCTGGTACATAATGGTCAATGCCGTGAATTTGACGGTGATCTGACCGCTTATGCCGACTGGTTACGTCAGGCCCGCATTGAGATGATCAAAAACGGGCAGAAGCCAGCCGAGCCGGTGAAATCTCAGGTCGAAGTCAAAGCAACCATTTCCAGACTGGACAAAGAAGCACAGCGTAAGGAAGCGGCACGCCAGCGGGAACTGAGCCGCCCGAT
>NZ_VPEP01000164.1:0-964 GCF_013417035.1 Acinetobacter sp. YH16053 | reverse complement strand
AAAAAAACTTGGAAAAAACCTTAACCAGTGCCTTGAGGGAATCAAATATAGATCAGTTAGTCCAAGACAAGATCAATCAGCAAATTCAGCCGATGCTCAAAGATATTCAGGATACTCAATCGAAATTAACACAGACCCTTTCACAGATTTCTACCGCCAGCTCACTTCTAAATACCACAGAAGTCAGCGAACGCTTAACGACTTTGGAAGACTCACTGAGAGATTTGACCACACAATTAAAGAAAGCAATCGAGTATTAACAGCTATCAATTCCAAAGGCTTTGCTATTAAACCGAAAAGCCCAATTGATGCTGCACGTATATTCTCATACAGCTATGTTAGTGCAGCCAAAGACGTGAAATATTGGGCTGAAATACAAGAATTGAAGTATCACAAAAAAAATCCGATGGGGACTGAGCTGTATGAAGCTATATGCGAGAAGTACAACGCTTTACAGCACTTCTCACGCCAAGAAAAAGACATGACAGACCAGATGCGTGATCACATTCAACAGATGATTGCCAATGATAAGAGAATGGTGAAATTTGCTGAAAAGCGGTTAGGTACTTACTTCTCTCAACGTGAGCATGACCGCCTAGATTCTCTATTCGATACAGCCAAAGACCGATTTAAAAAACCAGTTGAAGTTAGCCAGGTGCGAGATATTGAGCCAACACCAACACCAACACCATCGCCAAGTAAAGATGATGGCTACAGGTATGACCCATTCTAAGAATGGTTTTTTTTATACTTTTTTTGCCCAAACTGCACCGATTCAAACTTTAAATTTTGGAATGAATTACACTATCTAAAGTGAAGTGAATAAACTAAACTAAATGAACTAAACTAAACTAAATAAACTAAGTTTAGTAAAGTAAATAAAATCAATAACTCACTTTGGAGTAACTAAGTGAATAACAAAATTTCAAGTGCTGTGACCAAGCAAGACGTATATGACGCTATT
>NZ_VPEP01000163.1:0-1033 GCF_013417035.1 Acinetobacter sp. YH16053 | reverse complement strand
AAGCAGATTTATGCAGCACATTCCACGCATTGGTAGGCTGGCGCAGCGCAAGTTCTAGACCGCTGGCGCCAGCTGCATCGGCGCGAATTGCAAATTGATAATAAGGCGTGAAGGCAGGTTCAGCATAGCTGTCAGCAGCGCGGTAAATAATACTGCCCCAGCGGCCGCCATTATTTCTTTCTAAATAAGTAAATTCGATATCTATGCGATAGTTTCTGAGTTTTTGATATTCAGGTGACAGCATTAACGTGGTCATTTGTGTGTCATTGGCGCGCCCATCAATGAATAAGCTGCCGTCTTTGACTTCAACCGTGCCTGCATTTGAGCGCAGTGTTGTCCATGCCGCTGGCAGCGCTGTGAGTTGATCGAAGTTTTCGTCTAAATAGACTTTAGGTACAGGAACTTCTTCTTCTGGTGTTTCTGGCTCTGGGGCTGGTGTTGTCGGTGTTTCAGGCAGGGCGGATGATTCATCTTTATCATCATTGTCGTTGCAGGCAGTTAAATTGAATGCCAATAATATTGCTAAGCTCAATGAAGTCAATTTAGTCATTATGTAGTCTCAGGTTTGATTTTTTAAAAAGCGATTCAAACTTAAGAGTTGAAAATGACACTTTGGTTGATTTGTCATATATCTAATCTTTGCTTACATATTAATGATTTATGAATTCATAAAATTTTAATAAAAATAGATTAAATAAATATGATCAATATTTAATCAAAAAAGTACATTGTTATGATTTATCAACTCATCCACTGCTCAAATTATCCCCAATTTCTGCGGACAACCCTTGGGATAAATCTCAGCCAATTTTGTACGCTTTGACTTACATTCATTCAGGCTCTTTGCGTCTATGCCATTCTTCATCAATTTTCTATTATGGGGACATAGAGAGCAGGATGCTCCAGATAAGAATAATAAGATCAGATACAGGGAATGCGAGGTACGACAGGAGTTATACCAACGCATCAAATATGTAAAAAAGCCTAACAGGATGTTGGGCTTTTTTATTGACTAAATTAACCGTTGAATTGC
>NZ_VPEP01000162.1:0-1050 GCF_013417035.1 Acinetobacter sp. YH16053 | reverse complement strand
GAGAGAGTTCTTCGGTTCAGGATGGAGGATGTATTACATCCAACATGGTGACGTAGTGATTGTAATGCTTGGTGGCGGAGATAAATCAACTCAACAACAAGACATCAATCGTGCAGTCAAATTATCAAAAACGTTGGAGGATTAAAATGGTTAAAGTAGCTGATTTACCAAGTTTTGATATGGCTGAGTCACTCAAAACTGAAGAAGATATTGTAATGTACCTCAATATGGTTCTTGAAGAAAATGATCCTGCTGAATTAGCGCACGCACTTGGTGTAATTGCTAAAGCAAGAGGTATGACCCAAATTGCGAAAGAAGCAGGTATTGGACGAGAAGCCCTTTACAAAGCACTTCGTCAAGATTCAACGCCTCGTTTTGATACGATCAACCGTGTTGTGAATGCTTTAGGTTTAAAATTGACAGTTCAACATACTTAAAATTTAAAAAATATAATAAAAAAATGGGAGTTTAAGGCTCCCATTTTTTATTATATAACGCCCATTCCATTGAATCAAAAAACTTAATTTCAATATGCCTCATTATTTTATAAAAAGTAGAGTAATGACGAATACATTTAATAATGCTGAATGGCTGGTTAAAAAAAAAACTTGAAAAAAATATAAAAAGTGATAAATTTCACACTTATTTTTATAGACGTGATTTTAATACCTATAAAAAATAAAAGGTGAAAGCAATGTTATTTATGACGATTGCTTTTGGGCTATCGGATTTAATACTTGGAATTCTTAAATGAAAAAATTTATCACTACTGCATTATTAGTATCTACTAACTTACTTTTAGCTGGACAAGCAAGTGCTGAAACACCAGCAGCAAGCACACAGCAGGCACAAACAACTTTTGATGTAAAAATTGAAGTTCTTTCTACATGTTCTATCAATGCAACAGAGATTGATTTTGGTAAAGTAAATAGCGGTAGTGTTGCAAGTGACAAAACAGGAACCCTAAATGTAACTTGTACAAATCAGACACCCTACAGTGTAGGTCTGTCAGGTAGTGGTAAGATGACAAATGAAAAAGATGCATTATCA
>NZ_VPEP01000161.1:0-1053 GCF_013417035.1 Acinetobacter sp. YH16053 | reverse complement strand
TATCCACATACAAGTGAAAATGGAAAGAAAAAAGCCGTAGATATAGATCAGTATCCAGCTACTAAACAATATTTAGAAGTGTACAAAGAGCAATTAAGTAGTAGGGAATATCTGATAAAAGCGGGTAGAAATTGGTATGAATTGTGGGTTCCACAAAATCCAAGTCTGTGGTGTAAGCCAAAGATTGTTTTTCCAGATATCTCTGAAAAACCAAAATTTTGGATAGATCTAGAAGGCAATATAGTTAATGGTGAATGCTATTGGATTACACCAGACGATAGTAAAGATAATGAATTATTATGGTTATGTTTAGCAGTTGCTAACTCTAGGTTTATTGAGCAGTTTTATGACTATAAATTTAACAATAAGCTATATTCAGGAAAAAGAAGGTTCATGAAGCAATATGTTGAAGAATTTCCTATTCCTGATCCTGAATTACAGAACTCTCAAGAATTAATTAAGTTATCAAAGATGATTTATAACTTGTTAGATCAGAAAGAAAGTTCAAAGCTTAAAGACAAGCTAGATGAACTTGTCTTTAAAGCGTTTGCTGTTAATTAAAAAAGTTTGCTGGGAGTGGTAATTGGATTTTCCCATTTACTACTTTACCTTGAAACTGAGTAAATCTGTTGAAGAAGCTCTCGCCAGTAGTAACAACTAGATGAGTCAGTGTAACTAGACTCCCATTAGTCGTTCCGTAAAACACCGCATATCTAGTATCACAATGACGCACTAAAGTTGAATCTACTGGGAAGCCTAAATTATCCAAACTGTCAGGACAAACTAGCCCTAAATCGATAGTTGGAGAAGTCTGAAGCTTGACTTCCAATAACTGATTTTTAATATCGGGGAATTTCCCATCATCAGCGTAGCTAGAATATCCTAAAGCTTCGCAAACTAATTTATGTAATCCAGCCCCACGATTACGTTCCTGTACTATGCCTGGATCACTAAAAGTTAAGCCAATGAGTGGAGAGAGCCTAGTGAATACTTCTTTAATAGAAAGTAATTCTTTAGATGATGGAAAACCTATTGGAGATTGAGTTGGTTTAT
>NZ_VPEP01000015.1:0-66109 GCF_013417035.1 Acinetobacter sp. YH16053 | reverse complement strand
TGGAAGCAGATGAAATATTATTGGCGAGATTTTCAAGTCATGACAGCTGATAAAATAGAGCAATGGGTGGAGAGAGTATCAAACCAATTCGGAAAAGAATACATGTTTACTTTTTAATGACAGCTTACTCACTCAACAAGGCAAAGACGTAGGTGCAGAATTTAAAACCAGTCAATATGGTGGATATTTTTTATGGCCTGAAAATATTGAATTATAAACACCAATCAAAATTACAATAAAAAGCATCCATTACTTTTTTGAAATAATGGATGCTTTTTCTAAATTAAATCAGCTTAAACCGCCAAATCGGCTAAATTACCTTTTTGCTCTAACCACACTTTACGGTCTGCAGAGCGTTTTTTAGCCAGCAATTTATCCAATAAACCTGCGGTAAAATGACTATCATCCAAATCGAGTTGCACCAAACGGCGTGTATTTGGATCCATCGTGGTTTCACGTAACTGACTGGCATTCATTTCACCCAAACCTTTAAATCGGGTAATTTGCGGATTTTTGGTTTTGGCTTTTTTCAGCGTGTTTTCTAACTCATCTTCATCCAGCGCATAATGCACATCTTTACCGTCATCAATACGGAATAACGGCGGCATGGCGACGTATAAATGCCCATCTTCCACCAAACTTGGGAAATGTTTCACGAATAAAGCACACAGCAAAGTGGCAATGTGTAAACCATCTGAGTCGGCATCGGCCAAAATACAAACCTTACCGTAACGCAATTCAGATAAATCATCACTACCTGGGTCAACCCCAATCGCAATTGCAATATCGTGTACCTCCTGCGAACCCAAAACCTCGTCCGAAGACACTTCCCACGTATTTAAAATTTTTCCACGAATTGGCATGATCGCCTGAAAGTTTTTATCACGCGCTTGCTTAGCAGAACCACCTGCAGAGTCACCTTCTACAATAAACAGTTCCGATTCTTCACGGGTTTGTCCCACGCAGTCGGCTAATTTACCCGGCAAAGCTGGGCCTGAAACGATTTTTTTACGTTCTACTTTTTTCGCTGCTTTTAAACGACGACCTGCTTTGGAAATTGCCATTTCTGCCAATTGCATGGCAATGTCAGAATTTTGGTTCAACCACAAGGCAAAAGCATCTTTGGCGATATTCTGCATAATGCTTGCCGCTTCACGGCTCGATAAACGCTCCTTGGTCTGCCCAGAAAACTGTGGCTCTTGGAACTTTAACGATAAAATGTAGTTAACCCCATCCCAAACATCTTCGGCAGATAGCTTTAAATTGCGCGGCAATAAATTGCGTAATTCACAGAACTCACGTAAAGCATCGGTCACACCAGAACGTAGTCCATTGACATGCGTACCGCCTTGCGCAGTCGGAATCAAGTTGACATAACTTTCCTGAATTTGCTCGCCACCTTCTACGTTCCAACAAATTGCAAATTCTGCACTAGCACGTTCTGCCTCACCTGTCGCCACAAAAGCAGGGGCAGGTACAATCTCTCGATCTTCCAGCTCATCCATCAAATAGTCGACTAGACCATTTTCAAACTGCCAGACAATTTTTTCATCGTTAATTTCATCAATGTAATGAATTTCTAAACCTGCAGCTAGTACCGCTTTGGCTTTTAAATTGTGTTTTAAGGCTTTTAGCGCAAATTTAGGTGAATCGAAATATTTAGCTTCAGGCCAGAAATGTACCAACGTACCCGAAGCACGTTTTGGGGCTTTGCCTTCCAAGACTTCTAAAGGTGCAGCAGCTTCGCCCTGATCAAAAGCCATTTTATACAGGTTGCCCTGACGCTGTACGGTCACTTCAACCCGACTGGACAAGGCATTCACTACAGAAATACCGACCCCGTGCAAACCGCCCGAAAATTGGTAGTTGTCGGTGCTGAACTTACCGCCTGCATGCAGCTTGGTCAGAATAATTTCAATCCCGCTTTGCCCGTATTCTGGGTGAATATCGACAGGCATACCACGGCCATTGTCTTCTACCGACAAAGAGCCATCTTTATAGACTTTTACGGTAATTTTATTGGCATGCCCTGCAAGTGCTTCATCCACCGCATTATCAATAACTTCTTGCGCCAAATGGTTTGGACGTGTGGTGTCGGTATACATGCCCGGGCGACGACGTACTGGATCTAAACCAGATAAAACTTCAAGAGACTGAGCGGTATATTGAGACACGTTGTACTGTTTCCTTAAGCTAGGGAATCCGATAAAAATTGCAGTAACATCGGAATTTTGTCTGCAAAATCATCCATGGCATGATTGCCGTGCGCTTCAGTCATGATCATGGCCGAAGGTGAGGCAGCACTATAATAACGCTGCGCTTCACGATAATCCAAAACTTCATCGCCTTGTTGCAATAACACCAATATTTTGTCTGCATCTTGCGCAACTGGCAACGCAATGTCTGCTAAGTCATCCAATTGCGCTGCAGTTAAGCTCCAGTTCGGATGTACCACATAGGGCAGCACATCGCCAAACAAGTCCTGAAACAATTGCCATGGTCGCATAGCAGGGTTAATCACAACAGCAGGCACATGATGCTGTGCGACCAGTTGTGTCGCATAAAAACCGCCTAGACTGCTGCCCACCAATGCCACATTGGGCAAACGTCGAATCAATGCCGATACGTTTGCCAAAACCGCTAAAGGTGGAGCATTTAAATCGGGCAAATGCATCTGAATATCAGGGCGATGCTGCTGCACATAGGCATACAATAGCTGCCCTTTCATGGACAAGGGACTACTTTGAAAACCATGTAAATAAATTAAATTCATGCGTGACATTTCTGAGCAACACCATTCATTTTTTAGCCGATACAGCACTTATTTTGCGTTTTTAATTTAATTTTCATGGAAAAATGCAATTGTTAGACAAAAAGATGCGAACATCTTGGCAGTCATCGGTATTTTACAAGTAGTTCAAGATGAACACGATAAAATAAAAGTATCGGGTTTGGTGACAATTCAGCTAAAAATTTGCAATCTTGTAAATTCATGAAATGCCAGCAGACCCTTGAGTTTATACCGCGAACCCAAGTAAAAATAAAGCGTTCGGTATATGGGAACACAAGGGGCAACACAGTATGCCAAGTTTAACACCGCTCCATGAAACCTATTGTAGATGGGACCGTACACCTCCAAGTCAGGCCGATGTACTAGAAGGCTTGGCTCAGTTGGTCAGCACGCGCCTGAATGCCGTGATGAGCGAAGTGATTCAAACCATTCAGCGTGAAGTTTTGCTCAGCGTATTTGGCATGAGCGAACAACGCTCTCAAAAGTTTCAAAAAACTGCGACTTTTCAAAAGTTGTATAAGTTTACATTCCACAGCTTACAACAATACGGCTATCACTTTATTGCGCCTGGTTTACGTAAAATTATTGCGCAATTTCCCAACTTACATGACAAGGCACTTACACCAAGCCTGCATTTTTTAGTGGGTGTACTGAATGGCATACTGGGAGATTATCTACTCGAACAGCAAAATCCGCTCGCCTTACCTATGGTGCTCTATGACCATTATGGCGAAGTTCAACAAGGCGATTTGTCTGGGCGTGTGGTAATTTTTGTGCACGGTTTATGCCGTAATCACCTCGATTGGACTACACATCAATTTGGTGGCTTTGGTGAAAAATTACTGGCTCAACGTGACCATAACACCATGCTATATCTGAATTACAATACAGGACGTCGCATTTCTGCCAATGGTCGCAGCCTTGCCAATACCTTAGATGATTTAATTCAGCGCCATCCTAAAATTACCAGTATTGATTTAATTGGGCACAGCATGGGCGGTTTGGTATCGCGCAGTGCGCTATTTTACGGCAAGCAAAATTTACAGCACTGGATTCACTTGGTTGAAAATCTGGTTTGTTTGGGCTCACCACATCATGGGGCAGTTTTAGAGCGTTTTGGTTTCCATTTACAGGAAAAATTAGGTCGCTTCCCCATTGTGAAAATTGTCGGGCATTTGGTCAATATTCGCAGCAACGGTATTTTAGATTTGCGCTATGGTAGTGTGCGAGATGATGACTGGGAACACAATCAGGCACGAATTGGGCAGATAGATGACAACCGTAAACCTGCACCTTTGCCAACCCACATTAATGCTTATTTCGTGGCAGGCAGCATTGAGTTTGAGAAAAAGCAGAACCTGACCCGCAAAGTCATTGGCGATTATTTGGTCAGTATAAAAAGTGCTTTGGGGGAACATCCTAACCCACGTTTTCAATTAAAACTGCCTGAATCGCACAAAGCTGTGTTCTATGGTCTGAACCACTTTCAATTGCAATATCATCCGAGTGTGGCAGAGCAATTGGTGAAATGGTTTTATCCTGCGCATGAAGAAGTACCAGAGCAGCAAATTCATGAATTTATTGGCGATTGGTCAAGTTTAGAAGGCATTGCGCTCACCTAACACAGTGCAAGCAGTTCAAAATACCCTACAACACGATGATTGGTAGATAGATTTTCAACAAATACACAAAAAAATGCGCCATCGCAATTTTATGGATGACGCATTTTTATCAATTCAGTGGGTAAGCTCCCAGAATTTATTTTTTCTTCACTTTGCCAAATGTAGTCGATGCCACAAACGGATAGTTACGCAGCAATTGCCATAAACTGATGAGTGCCAACACGCTAAAGAACAGCAATGACCACACGGGTAAAGACTGCCCCAAGAACGTCCAATCAATCACAGCACATTCACCTGAACCCGACAGCACTTGTTGCAACACAGCTTTCATGGGTAAAGCATCTACCAAATAATCCAGTCCTGGGCCGCAGCTTGGCACTTGATCGGGCGGTAAGTTTTGCAGCCAAACATGACGTGCTGCCACACCCACCGACCATAAAATTCCAATACTGCCGAACAGCGCGTAAATACGCTTAACCACGTTAGATTTAGGGTTATGCACAAAAGCAATCAGTGAAACCAAACCCAATGCAATTAGGCCCACCCGCTGAAAAACGCACAGTGGACACGGCGCTAAACCTTGCACATGCTCCAAATACAATGCAAATGTCATCCCAATGACACTGGCTAAAAATAAAACACCACTTAGCAGACGATAACTCAATTGCATGTTTAAATCCCTGAACTGTTATCTATATTGTGCGACATAGTCTGCAAAACTCAGACCTTGTGCTTGTTCAAGTTGTTGTTGTTGCTGAATAGATTGCACTGCAATTTCATCAAAATATGTTTGTGTTTCAGGACGAAGCGTATGTTGTTCATACGCATGTGCATGTTGCTGTGCCATATAACTGCCAAAGCCCCACGTACCACCATGACGAATAGTATCGGCAATCATGTGTGCCGACAGAGTTTCATCGACTTCATGCAAACGCACCATCATGCGTTCTAAAGCTTGAGAATACAGCTGCGTCGCATAACTTTGGTCGAGTAAAGCAGCCAAAGGTTGCATGGCGGTGACATACTGCTGTCCCCACGCTTCAATTGGGGTTTTAACATCGCTCTCTTGAATGTGCGCATTTGGCGCACGCCCACGATTGACCACTTCGGCCTGATTTTTTTCGATGATGCTTTGTTCCGCATCTAACAAGGCTGGGCTGTCTTGCAACAAACAATACAATGCTAAGACTTCCAAAAAGCCTGCGGTATGTTCATCTATCCCAATTGGGCTATACGGATTAACATCTACCGCACGTAATTCGACATAACCAATACCACGATTGGCAAGTGCTTGAGATGGGGTTTCACCTTCTTGTGGTACTTGTTTTGGGCGCACCAAACTGTAGTACTCATTTTCGATTTGCAGCACATGGTCATTAATTTGAATTGGCTCACCCGTAGCATCATCTAAACCTAAGCGGCTAAATGGCAAGTACGGGGTTTTCACGGCTTTTTGCAAACCATCTAAATAACCTGTTAAGTCATTGTAATGAATACCAAGTTTTTTCTGCGCCGAGTTTTGATAGCCAAAGTTACCCATACGCAACGCAGTCGCATACGGTAAATACAACGTGCCTCTTAACAACGGCAACAAATGATGTTCACGCCCTGTCATAAAACACTGACAAACCGATGGACTCGCACCGACTAAAAACATCACCAATGGCGTTAAACGAATAAAGTTACGAATTAAACCTAAATAACGATGACTACGATAATCTTGCAAACTCAGTGCTTTGAGCTGCTCATCACTTTCATGTTGTTGCAAGGCGGCAAATAAATGTTCAGGGAAGGATAAATTATAATGCACCCCTGAAATGGTCTGCATACGGCGACCATAGCGCACACCTAAACCACGGCGATACAAGGTTTTAAAGCGCCCAATATTGGAGCTGCCATATTGCGCCAGTGGAATACCGTCATCGGTTTCATCGAGCATACACGGCATCGACAGCGGCCAAAGTTTTTCACCTTCGCCTAAGTGCTGATGCACCACGCTATGAATATCTCGCAAATAATCAAGCGCGTGTTGAATGCTGCTTTGCGGTGGAGTAATGAACTCCATCAACGCTTCGGAATAGTCCGTAGTAATATGCGGATGTGTGAGTGCCGAACCCAAGGCTTGAGGATGTGCTTGCTGCGACAAGAAGCCATCGCTTTGCATACGCAGACTTTCGCGTTCAATCCCGCGCAACATCCCTTGAAGCAACGCAGCGTCTACCCATGTTGGTAGAACATCTTGCGCATTTGGTTCGGGTTGACTCATTACACTCTCGCTTAATCCAATACACTACAAATACGACATAAACCACAGGCTGATTTTGGGTCGGTGGCAATTTTCTCTATCATGCAGATGATCTGAGATGAAATTGCTACCGTTCAAGTATAACTTGATTTGGCATCAGCACATGCGCTTGGGCTGTTTTTTCTAACAAAATGATGATTTTGGGGCATGCTGACATTTTATAAAGTGGTCAACGTCAATAAATTTTAATTTGGCAATTTTTTATCACAAAGTTGCACTATAAGACATGCTAAATTTGTGATTTTATAATCAAAAGAACAGAGGTAAATAATAAAGCGTATGAATTATCAAGATTTTTTAGATTTTTGGTTTTCTCCTGCTGCAGAACCGAACTGGTTTGTCAAAAGCGCAGAATTTGATGCCCTGCTCGCAGAAAAATTTACCGATGTACTGCAACAAGCGGCACAAGGAGAATTATGGACATGGCGCGAAACACCTGCAGGTCGTTTGGCTGAAATCATTGTTTTAGATCAATTATCACGTAATTTATACCGTAATGACCCGCGTGCCTTTGCCCAAGATGGAATGGCCTTGGTGTTGGCACAGGAAATGATTCACTTAAAATTGGATCAGGACTTAAACCCAACCGAACGCCGTTTTTTATATATGCCGTTTATGCACAGTGAATCCAAACGTATTCACGAAGTCGCATTAACGTTGTTTGAAAGTTTGAATGACCCCACCGTGTTGGGCTATGAACTGAAACATAAAGTGATTATTGACCGTTTTGGACGTTATCCACATCGGAATCAGGTGTTGGGACGTCCTTCGAGTGCAGAAGAACTTGAGTTTTTAACCCAACCCAATAGCAGTTTCTAACTGGCGAGCTTGTCTTGGCTGGTTGATGTGTACAGGAGCTTTCACATGAAATATTCCCTACTCGGTCTTGCCCTTGCCAGCAGTTTGCTGTTTACAGGCTGTGCCACGACACCCTCTAAACCGCTCAGCTTTGAACAGTTGGGGCAATACAGCACCACACCACTGAATGCGCAAACCTATCGGATTAGTTTTTTAGCGGGTCATAACATGAGTTTTGGCACTGCAGAAGAAATTACTTTGGTGAAAGCAGCACAAACCACGCTGCAACATGGTTTTCGCTTTTTTAAAGTTTTAGATGATCCGAGTAATCGTAGCCAGAAACCACCTAGACAAGCCGTGGTTTACCCTGCACCAAGTTACTATCCGTATAGCTATTCGCCGTATGGATATTATCATCGTCGCGCACCATTCTGGCCTGACCCATTCTATGATATGCCGCAAGTGGTCACCCTCGATCCGACTCAAGTGTCTTACACCATTCAGTGTTTTAAAGATCAAAAATCTGCACCTGAAGATGCCTTTGATGCGAGCCTAATTTTACAATCACTGGGGGCAAAATATGGTTTAAGTCCAACAGGACAACCATTAACCCCACCAACCTCTGCCCCTGCCGCGCCCTAATGAGATAAGGATGCCTGCATGAATACAGCGTCTGACCACACTTTAGCGAGCAGCTCGCAGCATACCTCTCCGAGTCTGCAACGCAGTAAACGCTTTGCCACCATTGCTTTAGTGATTGCCGTGCTGGCATGGCTAGCATTAATGCTAACCGCAAAATTACTGCCTGAATATACGTGGTTGATTCACATACTAATGCTGTCTGCCGAAGCAGGCGTGGTCGGTGGTCTGGCAGACTGGTATGCGATTACGGTGCTGTTTCGCAATCCTTTTGGCAAAATGCCAATTCCTAAATTCTTACGTGATCACACCGAAATTATTCCACGCAACAAAGACCGTATTGCCGAGTCGATGGGGCGCTTTGTGCAGGAAAACTTTTTATCGCCACACGTTGTACAAAAAAGCCTGCACAGCACTGACTTATCTTTAGCCGTGGGCAAATGGCTGGCCAATCCACAAAATAATGCGCAAGTGACCCAAGTCATTCAGCAGACTGTACCGAAAATTTTTGAATTTGTCGGGCAAGAACAAATTGGCCGCTTTATTCAAAGCAATAGTGTGCAATGGGTTCGCAACACGCAGGTCAACCTCTTGGCCAGTGAAATGCTGCGTGCAGTTTTGGAAAATGACTTCCATCAGGATGTGCTGCAACGCGGTTTAGACCTTGCCCATGACTGGATGCTGAAACATCCTGAAAAAAGCCGTGAATTGACCGGTCAATTATTTAAAGAACTTGGCGTGTGGAAACTGGCCAAAGGTGCGAGCTGGATTGGAATTGATGTGCAGCAACGCACTATAGATTCTTTACTGCAACGGGTCGAATCCATGCTGGCAGACCCTGAACATCCTTGGCGACAAAAAATTGAAGAGGCTGGGCAACAACTGATGTTACAACTGGCAGATAACAACAGCAGTGCCAGTCTGCGCCTAAATGATACTAAAAATGCTCTGTTAGACAGTCCACAAGTTTTGAATTTTATCAGTGGTGCCGTGGTCATTCTCTGTAATGCGATTAAGCAAGATTTACAAAAACCTGATTCAGGAATTGCGCAAAATCTGCGTGTTGCCATTCAGCAAGTCGGTGAAAATATTATTGCAAATACCGCAGTACGTCAGTTACTGAATGAAAAAATGAGTACGATTGCGGTGAATTTGTCTGATCAATATAGTGAAAAAGTGATTCGTTTTATTAGTGAGCGTATTCACGAATGGGACTCGCGCGAAATGATTGGTAAAATTGAAAACGAAGTCGGTGGTGATTTACACATGATTCGGGTCAATGGTGTGGTCGTAGGTGCATTTATTGGTCTAGGATTGGGGGTTATTCGGGCATTGGTGGAGTGGATTTAAGATGCAAGTTTTTGATAAGACGATCTTGAGGTATTAAATAAAAATAATGCCCCGAATGATCTACTCAAGCTACATCACCGCACTTACCCCCATTTGCATTCACGCCTGAAAAAGCTACGATGTAAAACAAGCTGCTGCCATAACCAGAACTCTCTATGCTCGATATTCACGCAAAACTGCCTGCTCAAGGTCTGAGTATTTTTAGTACTATGTCTAACTTGGCACAACAACTCAATGCCTTAAATTTATCGCAGGGTTTTCCCGACTTTCCTGCACCTGCAGCACTACTAGATGCTTTAAGCCACGCCACACATGCAGGTTTCAATCAATATCCTTCAGGTGATGGCTACTTACCACTGCGTGAACAACTGGCGCAGCAGTTTTTGCAGCGCGATCAATTACAGCTTGACCCTGTCAGTGAAATTACCATCACCCCAGGGGCAACCCTTGCCATTTTTAGCATTATGCAAACCGTGCTGCAAGCAGGCGATGAAGTCATTATTTTTGACCCGAGTTATGACAGCTATGCCCCATGTGCAAAGCTGCTGGGTGCAAAAGCTGTGCACATTCCATTGCAAGCTCCGCATTTTCAGGTGGACTGGAATAGGGCTAAAGATGCGATTCATGCCAAAACCCGCATGATCATCATCAACACACCACACAACCCCACAGGCACGGTATGGTCAGAACAAGAGTGGCAACAGTTAATTCACCTGATTCAGGCACATAACATTGTGGTACTGTCCGATGAAGTCTATGAACATTTGGTCTTTGATGATCAACAACACCGTTCTGCACTGTCTTTTCCTGAACTCAGAGAGCGTAGTTTCGTTGTCGGTTCTTTTGGTAAAACCTTTCATGTCACAGGTTGGAAAACAGGCTACTGTGCAGCTGCACCTGCTTTAATGCAGCTCTTCCGCCAAGCCTATCAGTTTGTGAATTTCTGCGGGGTGACGCCTGTGCAAGTGGCACTGGCCAACTATATGCAGCAGCATCCTGAACATATTGCAGAGCTGGCAGGCTTTTATCAGGCCAAACGTGATTTATTTAATCATGGTATTGCTCAATCACGTTTTCAGTTGAGTCCTGCACAGGGCACGTATTTTCAAAATTTGGATTACAGCAATATCCGTCCTGATTTAAATGCCGTAGACATGTGCCATTTCCTTGCCGAGCAACATGGCATTGTCGGTATTCCCGTGTCTGCATTTTATCAAAGCCCGCCTGATGACTTACGTTTAATTCGTTTCTGCTTTGCCAAAAAAACCGAGACGCTGTTACGTGCAGCGGAAATTTTATCGGCAGTTTAAGTCAGGAGTAGCATCGCTGAGTTACTGAAAAGCTAAGGCTTTTTAGGAGTGAATCATGCTAGGGTGAATAAAACAACCGCAGTTCAAACGCAGGATTTGGCATGGCAAGACCTCAGGCATTGGTCGATCACCCTCAGCTTTGGAAAACCTTTTTGGTGTTTCTATTGCCGCTGATTGCCACCAATATTTTGCAAAATCTCTCAGGCACCATTAATACTGTGTTTGTGGGACAAATGCTCGGGGTCGATGCAATTGCTGCAGTGTCGGTATTTTTTCCGATTATTTTTTGCCTGATGGCCTTTGTGATTGGACTCTCAGCAGGATCGACCGTGCTAGTCGGACAAGCATGGGGCGCACAAAATGTCGAAAAAGTACGCTGTATTGTGGGTTCAACTTTATTTATGACCCTAATTGGGGGCAGTATTATTGCCTGCTTGGGCGTAATTTTTGCCAAGCAAATTCTACTATTACTGGGCACTGACCCGAAAGTGATGCATCTTTCAGTACCTTATGTGCAATGGATGCTGGCAGGCAGTCCGCTGCTATTTGTTTATATTATCTATACCTCTATTTTACGTGGAGTGGGCGATAGCCTTACGCCACTCATTGCCCTGAGTTTGACTAGTTTAATGGGATTGGTGATTACCCCCATCCTGATTGCAGGTTATTTTGGCTTTCCACGTTTGGGCATTATTGCACCGGCCATTGCCACCATTTTAGGTTATCTGGCTGTTTTAATTTTTTTGGTGATTTATCTAAATAAAAAGAACCATCCCCTAAAAATGGATAGGCATCTGCTACGTCAAATTCGGCATCAACCCAATCTAAGCAAGATGATTTTACGCTTAGGCATTCCTACAGGCTTACAAATGGTCACCACCTCTCTGGCGGGTTTGGTGATTGTCGGTTTGGTCAATCGCCACGGTGCTGAGGCCACTGCTGCCTATGGTGCAGTTAATCAGGTGTTGAACTATATTCAATTTCCTGCGCTATCCATTGCCATAGCTGCTTCAATTTTTGCAGCACAAGCCATTGGTGCAGGCAAAGCCGAATTACTGGCCAAAGTCACCCGTACTGCCTTGGGCATGAATCTGCTAATTACAGGTATTTTAGTCACCTTGGGTTATTTATTTTCTAAATATCTGATGGCGCTGTTTATTACCGATCCTGCAGTGGTGGTACTGGGTCAGCAACTCTTATTTATTGTGCTATGGGCCATTTTATTTTTTGGTGCCAGTGCAATTTTTGCCTCTATTATGCGCGCCAGTGGCACGGTCAATGTGCCAATGATCATCAATATTTTAGCCATTGTGCTGATTGAAGTGCCATGTGCCTATTTGTTTAGTCAACGCTGGGGCTTGGAAGGTATTTGGTATGCCTATGCCTTGGCATTTGTGAGCCTGTGCATCGGTCAAGGCGCGTATTATCAATTCGTCTGGAAGAAAAAGACCATTCAGGTTTTGGTCTGAATGGTTTAGTCTAGATTAGATTAACTACGTTTTTTACCCAGCTTGGTTGCCCATGCTGTGACTTTTTGATAACCCGTTGGAACAATACGCTGAATCAAGTCTAAGGTTTTCGCATCATTACCAATCAATAAGCGGCGTTTATCTTTTTGTACTGCTTCTAAAATTTGACGCGCTGCTTCTTCAGGCGGGCAACGCAATAATTTGTTAAACGCACGTGTCGATTTTTCAGGATTCATACCCAACGTGCGCATGCTGTCATTCATTTTTGCGTTATTGGCAATATTGGTACGAATCCCGCCTGGATGTACACTCAATGCACTCACACCACAGTTTTCCAAGTCCAATTCCTGACGCAAAGACTCTGTAAAACCACGCACCGCAAATTTGGTTGCGTTATAGGCCGACTGAGTCGGTTGTGCGGTTAAACCAAACAAACTGGAAATATTAATAATATGGCCATCGCCTGTTTGTTTAATTAAAGGCAAAAACTCTTTGGTGCCATACACCACGCCCCAAAAGTTAATCCCAACAATCCACTCCAGTTCTTCGTAAGTTGCACCCTCTACAGTAGAACCCAAAGCCACGCCTGCATTATTAAAAATCATATTCACCGAGCCGTGATCTTGTACAGTTTCAGCTGCCCATTCGCGCATTTGTTCTAATTTAGAAACATCCACCTTTTTAATGGTCACGCGCACATTACTGTCTTTGAGCAAATCCACTGTTTGCGCCAAACCTTGTTCATTCACATCACTGAGCGATAAATGACAGCCTTGCTTCGCCAATAGAACAGCCAATTGCTGCCCAATACCCGAGCCTGCGCCTGTAATTGCGGCAACTTTATTTTTAAAATTTTTCATGTGATTTCCTTGAGTATGTGGCGTGCACAGTTCAGACCTGCTTGTTGTTTTGTAGGGCTGTGCGATGCGCTGTGGTTTAAATATAATTTTGACAATAAGTATTGTCAATATAAGCCAGTACGAATATCGCAAATGAATCTGAAAACATAGGTTTAACAGATAATTATTGCTAGTATAAAGCCTAATTACGGTTCTTATTTGGCTTAACTGAACATGACAGAACAACTGCCCGTGACTGCAGAAACAGAAAAAACCACCCAGAAACAACAAAAAGAACGTCAGTTTAAAGGTCTGTCTTTAACTGAACGCAAACAGGCACGTCGGGAAAAACTGATTGAAGCGGGTATTCAGGCCTATGGTACGCATGGTTTTTTTGCCGTGACTGTCAAAGATATTTGTACCGAAGCCAAACTGACCGAGCGTTACTTTTACGAATCCTTTAAAAAAAGCGAAGAACTATTTCAGACTATTTTTTTAAAACTGATTGATGAATTGCAGCAAAATGTCATGCAAGCCATTATGCAGGCATCCACCGACCCGAAAAAAATGATTGATGCAGGCCTGACCGCCTTGCTGACCACCCTAAAAAACAACCCACAAATGGCACGTATTATTTATATAGATGCCATGTTGGTACAGGAACTGCATAATCAGGCCACTATTCACGAAACCATGTCACGTTTTGACCGTATGATTCAGGCCTTTGTGATGTTGATGATGCCGCATTTAGACCGCCCTAACCGTGAAATTTCATTGGTTGCCACAGGCTTAAATGGGTATGTCACCCAAATTGCAATTCGCTGGGTCATGAGTGATTTTAAACAATCGATGGAAGATGTTTTGTCGTCTTGCCGTATTGTATTTTTATCACTGCTTCAAACCTTTTCAGACAAAGAGCAAGTGCTTGATAAAGATTCCAGCTACCTGTCATAAAACTGAAAAATATTCATAATATTTTTTAATTTCATTATTTTACTTTGACTGAATCTGTTCAGTTTTTTCATCAAATCGACACTACTTTGTCACAAATTATTGCAAAAATAGCCCATTCAACCCTTTCTGCAATGATACTGTCATAATTAATCTTTGTAATAAGCCTGTCATAAATAAAACGGTCCACCGTTAACATCTATAGGATATTACGTTGTGAAAGATGACTACATTTTAATCGTCGATGACGAACTTCCAATTCGGGAGATGATCCATACCTCTTTAGATATGGCAGGCTTTCAGTGCTTACAAGCAGAAGATGCAAAACAAGCTCATCAGATGATTGTCGATCAACGTCCAGCGCTTATCTTGCTTGATTGGATGATGCCAGGCGGTGTCAGCGGTGTAGACTTGTGCCGTCGCCTAAAACGCGATGACAACCTTGCTGAAATTCCTGTGATTATGCTCACTGCACGTGGCGAAGAAGATCACAAAGTTCAAGGTTTAGATGCTGGCGCGGACGACTACATGACTAAGCCGTTCTCGACCCGTGAACTGGTGTCACGTATTAAAGCGGTCTTACGTCGTGCCAATGCCTTAAGCGGTGAAAAAACTATTGATGCCAACGGTTTAATTTTGGACCCAGTCAGCCAGCGTGTCAGTTTTGGTGACAATATTTTAGAAATGGGCCCAACCGAATATCGTCTATTGGCGTTCTTTATGACGCACCCAGAGCGCGCTTACACCCGAGCGCAATTGCTTGACCAAGTCTGGGGCGGCAATGTATATATTGAAGACCGAACTATTGATGTGCATATTCGTCGTTTACGTAAAGTTTTAGAACCGTATGGCGTAGACCGTTTTGTACAAACGGTACGTGGTACAGGCTATCGCTTCTCGACACGTGCGGATGTTGCTTTAGGCTAAAATTATTTTATGTACGAACCTTACCCAGTCCCTGAACTCGCCCGTGACCTCAAACAAGTTCGTTACAGCAGTTTATGGACTTTTGCCAAACAAGATTTTCGTTTATTGGCCTTTTTCCTAATTATTGCAAGCTTGATTGGTTTTGGGATTGGGTATTTTTGGATTTGTATTAGCCTCGCCTTTTTGCTGTTTTTTCTTCAGCAAATGCGCTCCCTCTATTTAGTTAATGATTGGATTTCCAATCGTCCTTATGATGTGCCGCCAAATCTGCATGGTATTTGGGGTGCATTACTGTTCAATGTTTATCGCTCACAACGTCAGGAACGTATCGTTCAGGCCGAAATGGTCGGGTTGATTGATCGCGCCCAGTCTTCATTGGTGGCGTTGGATGAAGCCGTGATGCTGATTGATGAAAATCATCAAATTGAATGGTGGAACCCTGCTGCTGAAAAGCTATTGGGTATTCAGCCTTTAGACCGTGGACGCAACATCCTCACTATTTTGCGCCAACCTAGTTTTATTGAATATTTTAATCATATTGATCAAGCACCTGACGGTTTAAAAATGAAATCTAGCGTGCATGAAGGGCAATATGTGCAAGTCAAAATGACTCAGTTTGGTGGTGATAGCCGTTTGTTATTTGCTTACGACATGACGCGTATGCATAACCTAGAACAAATGCGTAAAGACTTTGTCGATAATATTTCACACGAATTACGCACTCCGCTAACGGTGCTGAGTGGTTATATCGAAACCTTTACCGATCAGGAAGATATTAACCCGCGTTGGAAACGTGCTTTTGAGCAAATGCAGTCACAAACCCGACGCATGAACGCTTTGGTAAATGACCTGCTGCTGCTGTCGCGTCTGGAAAATGAAAAAACCATCGCCAAAAATCAAATCATTGAAATGCCAAGTTTAATGAATCAATTATTTGACGATGCACATGCCTATAACGTCGATTATGGACATACGCTCAACTTAAATATTGACAGTCATTATGATCTGATTGGTTCAGACGTAGAACTGGCCAGTGCCTTTAGCAACCTGATCACTAACGCAATTAAATACACCCCGAAAGGCGGGACAATTACCATTGGCTGGCATGATGATGGCAATCAAGGTTATTTTACTGTGGAAGATACAGGCATCGGGATTGATCCGAAACACTTACCACGCTTAACCGAACGCTTTTATCGTGTAGACAGCGCACGTAGCCGACAAACTGGTGGTACAGGCTTAGGTTTGGCAATTGTGAAGCACGTTTTGATGCAGCATAATGCACACTTAGAAGTCGAATCTAAAGAAAATCAAGGCTCTATATTCAAAGCTGTGTTCCCGAAAGAACGTTTGTATTACGAGATTTAATAGGAAAACTCTCCCCTCTGATAATATAAGAAGGGAGGGTCTATTTAGTTATATATCACGTTGTTGTAATTGCAGTGTTGGTTGTGTATGAAGCGTAGTCCATTCTTCAAAGCTCATCCACTGTTCTGTCCCGACTTCTGATAAACGCACTTGTTCAACCCAATTTGGATCTTCAGCCAACATAATAATTTCTTCTATTTTTACAGGACCTTTTGGTGTCGAATCAGATAATAAATAGAAGAATTTAGTTGTACTTGGCTTCCCCATATAAACATTTGCTTTATCTACAATTCCTTGTACTTGTTCACTAGACGCAATTTTTTTGCTTGTATCTGCTGCTTTATCCAATACAACTTTAGAGGTTGAGGCTAAGGCTTTAGAACCATCTACAATATTATCTTTTGCTGATTTAAATAAAGCATTCAAACGCTCTCCATCATCCATTTTAAAATCTTTTAAAATAGTTTGTTCTGCATTTTCTATTGTTAAATCAAGATATGGTGCTTCAGAAAAACCCATCCCGTTAGCAACAAAAATCGTAGGGATAGATGAACGATGTGAGTTATAAGCTTTCACGCGAGCATTATATTCATTGCGCCATTGAGAAATTTCATGCTCACATTGCTCAATATTTGTAATTAAGCGATGGTATTGTTGGTCTGCCTTTAAATCAGGGTATCTCTCAGCCATACCCTGTAAGTTCGTTAACATCATATTACTATCTTGATAACTAGAATAGATAGCATTCATTCCTGTTTCTTTAACTACTGTTAAATGTGTCAATTGCTCACTTTCTTGATAACCTCGAACAACATCCATAAGCTGATTAATTAAATTAACTTTTTTACTAATTGAGACAGAAATATTGGATAAAGACTCTTTAATATCATGCGCCTTACGCTGCAGCGAATTATAAGAAGTAAGAACCAAATAAATAATCGCTGCAATTAAGGCAAGTAAAATCCATAACCACATAAATAAAACCCTCACTTTATAATGCATCTGCCTACAAAATAGGCAGATATTTAATATTGAGGGATAATTGTAACGTTATAAATTGAAAATTAAAGTAAAAAGCCTAACTTTTTCCCCATTTCCACCACAGAGTTGGCTTTGAATTCGGCATCCCACTGCATTTTATTTTCTTCAAACAAAACAATCGCGGTTGAACCCAAATAAAAACGTCCTAATTCTGCACCTTTTTCAAGGAATAATTGGTGCTGATTCAGCTCCAAACGCCCCGATGGTTTGACCTTGCCTGTCGCCACGGTTTCAATGCCCGCTACAATCATGGCACCCACTAAAACAACTGCCATACGCCCCAGTTCGGTATCAAACAAACACACCATGCGCTCATTGCGGGCAAATAAACCCGGAATATTTTCGGCTGTGGTTTGATTGACAGAAAACAACTCACCTGGCACATATAAAGTTTCGGTGAGTGTGCCTGCAAAAGGCATGTGTACACGGTGATAATCGCGCGGAGATAAATACACGGTTGCAAATTGACCATTTTTAAATGGTTCAGCCAATTGCGGGTCGGCAATTAAGTTTTCAACAGTAAATTGCTGACCTTTGGCCTGAAAAATTGCCCCATCTTCTATTTTACCTAGCTGCGAAATCGCCCCATCTGCAGGCGATACAATGCTGTTCGGATTGCTGTCAATTTCCCGCACACCCTGCTTTAAAGAACGGGTAAAAAATTCATTAAAAGATTTATATTTCAAGGCATTGCTTTGTTCTGCCAAAGACATATCAATGCCGTATTGCGCCTTGAATGCAGTGATCACCGCATTTTTGAGCACAGGATGCTCACTGGCTGCAAGTTTACCCACAACACGTGATAATTGATGTTGTGGCACAACGCGTTGTGCCTGAATGAAAATTTGTTTTTTTAAACGTGATGTGAGGCTCAAGACGGCAACTCTCCAGTAATAACAGGACTGTCAGGGCGGTTGCCCCATTCACTCCACGCACCATCATAGGCCTGAATTTTCCAACCCAATAAACGCCCTAAAATGTAGGCCAAACCTGAACGGTGATGTGACTGACAATACACCACTACAGGTTCGTTTAAATTGAATCCGAGTTGTTCCAGACGCTGTCGTGTGCGTTCTAAGGGATGCAATTTTAAATGATTTTCACGATTAAGGGCAGTACTCCATTCAAAATGCAATGCCCCAGGAATGTGACCGCCGCGTCGTGCAGCCAAACGCAGCCCTGTATATTCATCTATGGTGCGGCAATCCCAAAGTTGCACCGACTGGTTTTGGCACTTTTCTAATAGCTCATCATATTGAATTCGATACTGATTTTGCTCGGCAACAGGAACAAGCATGCTGACGGGTGTTAGCGGTTCAACCTCAGAAGTAGTTGGAAAACCTGCTGCCAACCATGCGTGAATCCCACCATTTAGTAAACTGGTATTTTCAAAGCCTAAACAGTGTAAATTCCAAATCAGACGCCCTGCCCATGCGCCACCTTCATCGTCATAGGCGACCACATGATGCTCAGGGGAAATACTCAAATACTGAATCAAGTCTTGTAAAGCCTCGGGTTCAGGCAATAAACCCGATGTATCTTCATCCTGACGTAGCAACATGCTCGGTTTGACCTGTAAAGCATGCGGAAGATGCAATTGCTCGTACACCGAATTGCGGCTCAAATCGACAATGCGCAATTTTTCATGCCCTAAAAAGGGAACTAAATCTTCTGCTTCAATCAGCAGTCCAAAATTGAATGGAGAAGTGCTCATTTTTATGCGGTTCAGTCTGTTTGGCAATCAACTTTAACTTAGTATAGGTCATTTTTGATAGCATGCTGTTTTTTTCATAACTTTCGCAGAATTTTAACAATCACATGCTTTAATCTAGAAAAAAACCGAAGATTTTCTTCGGTTTTTTCAATGTGCTCAGGTTTTAAACAGGCGTTTGTATTTCAAAAACTTGGCGTAAATATGCCAAGAAGGTGTCATTATCGGTCATGGTTTTACCCGGACTATCGGACAATTTCGCCACCGACTGACCATTACATTCCACCAATTTCAACACAATATTTAGCGCAGTTTGCCCCATATCATTGGTTAAGTTGGTACCAATCCCAAAACTAACCTGAAAACGGTCTTTAAAATACTGATGCAAGGCCCATGCTTTTTCGACATTTAAGCCATCACTGAAGGTCAGCATTTTAGTTTTACTGTCAATTTTTAGCTTTTTATAATGTGCATAAGCTTTATCGCCCCACACATACGGGTCGCCACTGTCATGTCGCAAGCCATCAAATAACTTGGCAAAATACAAATCAAAGTCACGCAGGAAAGCATCCATCCCGACCACATCAGTCAAGGCAATGCCTAAATCACCCCGATATTCTTGCACCCAAGTTTCTAGTGCGGCTTTTTGGAAGTCACGTAAACGTACATCTAGCGCCTGAAATGCCTGTAAAAACTCATGTGCCATTGTCCCAATTGGGGTAATGCCTAATTCTTTAGCCAACAGTACATTACTAGTACCACGAAACACTTCAGGTACAGCTTGATGAAAAGCCGCAATCACGTGCTTTTGCCATGCAAAACTATAACGGCGGCGCGTACCAAAATCTGAAACCAAAAATGGTGGATCTTCAGGCAGTTGCTGCTGTTGGTAACTTTGAATCAGGGCAATTTTTTGCTGTAAACGGCGCTCACCTTCTGCCCAAACCTCATCATTACGGATGCGCTGAAAATACAGTTCATTGACAATTGCCAGGACAAAAATCTCGAACATCATGGCCTGTACCATCGGGCCTTCTACCCGAATATCCAAACGACCTTGCGCATCAATACTGGCGTGAATAAAACGACGCTTGAGCTGAAATAATTCTAAATAATCGACAAAGTCACTTTTAATAAAGCGTAAATTACGCAAATACTGCAATTCATCTTCTTTAAATTTCAACTGACACAAATGATCAAGCTGCGCATTCAACTCAGCTAAAATATCGCTCAGTGGATACGCGGTATCTTCAAGATTACGGCAGCGGAATTGATACACACTGTGCGTTTGTGGAAATTTATGCAGCACCACCTGTAACATGGTGAATTTATATAAATCAGTATCGAGCAGAGATTGAATAATGGGGGTCATAGGGATCATCATTTCGCGGTACTTCTTGCATTAAAGCATACTTTATTCAGCAAAAAAGGGCTTTTATCGACAATCTTGTTACAACTTTGCTGAAGTGTAGCCTTCCCAAGATATTTTACCTCACTGCGGGCAGCTACCGTTCTGATGCTTTCGTGATTGATGTTAATGCACGCCAAAGTGCCTAAGTTTGCTACAATCTGCAGCCATCCCCCACACTGAGAAAATTAGTCCCCCATGCGCGCATTATTACAACGAGTTCTTGAAGCCAAAGTCGTGGTCGATGGTGAAATCACTGGCGAGATTCAACAGGGTATTTTGGTATTTTTGGGCTTAGGCAAAGACGATAATTTTGAGAAAGGCAAAAAGCTGATTGATAAAATTTTAAAATATCGTTTTTTTGATGATGAACAAGGCAAAATGGGTTGGAATGTCAGTCAGGCCAATGGCAGTGTGTTATTGGTTTCACAATTTACCCTCATGGCACAGACTCAAAAAGGTTTACGTCCTGATTTTGGCCCTGCGATGCCCCCAAACGATGCCAAAGCGCTGTATGAACAATTGGTGGACTATGCCAAAAGTCAGTTTGACAGGGTGGAAACAGGTATTTTCTCTGCCGATATGAAAGTGCATTTGGTAAATGACGGGCCTGTGACTTTTTGTTTGGAAGTCGAATAAATCACATATAAAAAAACCTCTGTCAAAAATTGATCAGAGGTTTTTGTTTGGGTCTGAGCAGCTTATTTACCCGTTTTTTGTTTAATAAACTGGCGTGCCATTTTAATTTTTTCTTTTACAGGTTTTGGTAGTTTAGGTGGAATCAATTTCGCTGCTTGGTTAAACCACACCAATAAGCCAAAATCACCTTCCATTTTAATGCTGCCATTTTGCATGCCTGTCATAAATGCAGTTGGATCACCTTTCATTAAGGTTTTTACGCCTTGCTCGCTGTCTGCAAACTGCAAAATAAAATCGGCTTTTTCTGCATCGCCTGCCACAGTGTCAATATGTCCATTGTTGACAATAATTTGACGCGCCATACCCAAGTCTGTGCCAATTTGAATACGGAACTGGCGTTCATGCACCAACTCAATAAATTTTGGACTGGTACGTGCCAGTTGTTTCATACGCAATGCCAAACCTGCCACGAGAAGGTCAAGTGGATCGGTGCTGACATCAACCAAAGGAAGTTTGACCACAGGAATTGCAGAAAGTTTCATGACAGTGAAGCCTATTGTAATTGTTGGATAATGAACAGACTCATCCTATCACAACTCCCGCTTTTTGCTGCAAGGCTTTGTATAACAATCTTTAGGAGGGTGTTAAAATTTTGTCGCTGTTTGGATGGCGCAAACTGCCGTACAGATAAAGCAAAAAAGATGCAAACCAGTTGCATCTTTTTAAAGTTTTTGAATTTAGTCTGTACGATTTAGCGGCTTGAGCACTGCTGCTGATCGTCTTCATAGACTGGGGTATGTTCGATATAGCGACGTTTTGCCAAAGCACGCTCTGCCCGACGGTCTTCTCGTAATAATAATAAAGTCACCAAAGTCATCGCCAAGAAAATTGCCGACAAGTAACTGTAGGTAATTGGCAGTTCAAATACGCTTTGCACACTGTAGCGCACCACTTCCAATAAACCCCAAAACACCATACCTGCCAACATAAAGTTTAACCAGCGACGATAAGGCGAAAAGAAAACAGCAATCAACGCAGCTGCGACGAGGCTTAAGCCTACAATGGTCGCTAAATTCGCTGTTAGCATAAAAACCTCCGTCTAAAGATGCAGCCTCTTTTTGAATTGGTCTGCGACTTCAAATACCGTTTAAATAAATAATGGATGTCGATTTAAATTCTATGTCTGCATTATGCTGCGTTTTCTAGATAAAAAAAGACTTGTATTTTTATAAAGCGACACACCTTGTCGCAATATTATATTGTCATTACATTTTTTAAATTTTGTAGTTTTCGGGAAGCTAAGCTAGCTCTTTATTCGCGTGTCATTACAAAAAAACACCTTATTTTTTTGCCTTAAAAAATATTTTTTTCATTCAATGCTGTTGCGGTTTTTATCGACAGTTTTTGTTTACCGTTCATCGTTATCTGCTGATTATACAAACAAAAAACGCAGCATGACTGCTGCATTTTTTTCATTGAATTGTCATATTAGGCACGGTTCAAGTCTTTGTCATGCACGCCCAATAAGTACAGCACACCATCTAAGCCCACGCTTGAAATGGCTTGATTGGCGTTTTGACGTACCAACGGTTTAGCACGGAACGCCACACCTAAACCTGCAATAGAAAGCATTGGTAAGTCGTTCGCACCATCACCCACCGCAATGGCTTGTTCCAAAGAAATCCCCATTTTGTCTGCCAGTTCACGTAGCAATAATGCCTTACGCGCACCATCCACAATGTGACCTTTTACTTCGCCTGTAACCATGCCATTTTCCACATCTAGAATGTTGGCATGCACTTCATCAATCCCCAATTTTTCCTGCAGATATTCTGCGAAATATTGGAAACCGCCCGACAAAATAGCGGTGCGATAACCCAAAGATTTCAGGGTTGAAATCAGGCGTTCAGCACCTTCGGTCACGGTCAGACGTTCGGCAATTTTAGGCAACACAGCAGCATCTAAACCTTTGAGCAATGCTACGCGCGCGCGGAAACTTTGCTGAAAATCCAGTTCACCCTGCATGGCACGTTCGGTAATGTCCGCCACCTGATCGCCCACACCTGCCTCAATCGCCAACTCATCAATCACTTCTTGTTCAATGAGCGTTGAGTCCATGTCAAAACACACCAAACGGCGGTTACGACGGTAGGCATTGTCTTCTTGTACCGCGACATCCACACTCAGTTCATTCGACAGGCTTAAACACGCAGCACGCATGGCAACTGCATCTAGCATTTGTCCACTTAATCCAAACTGAATGCAAGCACGTTTAGGTTCATCTTCGGCTACATTAAGCTGTGGGCGACCCGACAAACGGGTTACAGTTTCAATGTTAAAACCTTGGCTAGATACAATATGCGTGACCGCCTGTAAATGTGAGGCCTTCAGCTCTGGTGCCAGTGCAGTCACGATATAACGGGTACGACCGCCTTCTTTGACCCATTGCTCATATTCAGTTGCAGAGATTGGTTTAAAACGCACAGTTAAGCCAATATCATGTGCTAAAATCAGAATCTCCTTCATGGCTAAAGCAGTTGCAGTCTGGTCTTCTGATGCAACAACAATACCTAAAGTCAGTTGATTATGAATAACAGCTTGGCCAACATCTAAGATTTGTAAGGAATGAGCGGACAATACCTGCATTAATCGAGTAAACTGATTAGGTTGGTCAGGTCCTAAAAATGATATAAGAATGATTTCTCGCATGAATTGACTCGGGTCTGAGCTACAACTATTGTGAGAATCATAATCTAAATTGAATATAAATGCCTTGGAAGTTTTACCTTGAATGCGCCTAGACAAGGGCTATTTGCTAGCCTATTGATTGTAAGTTTTGCTTTTCACACCTTTTTATTGGTGCTTGCAACAACACACCAATTAAATGAAAACCGCGCCAATCAGGGGCAGTTAATGACCAGCCAACTGGTCACAGACAGCCTTTCTGAGCTGGAACCTGCCAATACAGTATCACTGGCATTATTGGTGAATCGTTATGCCACCAATCCAAGCATTGCTTCTATTCGTATTTTAGATGCGCAAAATCAGGTCTTGGCGACAGGTGGACAGTCACGTACCCGTGAAGGTGAAGTCTTTGTCCGCGATGCAATCATCAATGAAAAGAAAGTCGGCACTATTGAAATTACCTTAATTCAGCCAAGTATTGGTGAAATTCTGCGTACCCAATGGTTAGCGACACTTTTATCATTATTGGTTCATGGCTTGTTATGGTTGGCTTATCGCGCGATTGCCCGTCCAAGTCGTAGTGAATATTTAGCACGCATTAATAATGAATCTCGCCTTAAACACGAATTACAATTATTGACGCAAGCCCTTGAACAAGAAAAACATCAAACGGCTTTGGCACTTGCGCAGGCACAGCAACAGCCTAAACCTGTGATGTCGCCTAAAGCAAACAAAGCCATTGAGCCTACGCAACCCGAAAATAATATTGCACTCAATATTCAGTTTTATGATCCAAAACAGTTATTAGACACCGTCAATCAAACTGTTTCTGTACCATATTTTAGTCTGTGCCAAATTTTTCTAAATAAAAGCATTGAACTGTGCGTACAACACTACAAGTTAAACCGTTCCGACATTCAAACAGTACAACCATTCCATGAAGATGGCGCAACACTCAGTATTGCAGCCAATACACCAAATGCAGCAGCCTGTATGGCCATGATTGGCACGGTGTTCCAGTTATTGTCTGAAGTGCTGTATAAGCGTTATCGTGAAGAAAAGCGTTTTGTGTTGCAAACTCGCAGTGGTTTATCAACCGCAGTCGAAGCCATGCAGTTATCTGCAGTGCAGGCAGCAGAGCGTTTGGTGCATCAATTATCTGCTCGTGAAAATGCAGTGCATTTACCGAATGAATTACTAGATGAACTGTCTACGCATTATGAATTGGTGAGTATGCCAAATCCGACCAATGTGCTGATGCGCCATGCCTTTATGGTTAATGGCATGGACAGCCAATCGGCTGAGTTGGCGCAAAGCCTGCGAACTGAAATTCTAAAAGGCAAACATTCAAGAGCTTCTTAAAATAATCCATGAGATGCCTTAAAAGCATAAAAACCTGAGTATGCACACATACTCAGGTTTTTTATACTCACAGATGCTAGATCACATCCATTTACTGCAGCCCAATTTACACATTCAACTGCTTCTGCTCGACCAAATACATTTGCGCATTGTGTACAGCAGCCTGCCCCACCACAGCAGCTTTCTGCCATTCGCCATTGGCTTGTAGCTCCCACGCATTTTGATTGTCATGCAAATAACTCAGCAAGCCATCTTCTACAATACGCTGTTTAATTTTCTCATCCAAAATAGGGAAGCAAGTTTCCACCCGTGAAAATAAGTTGCGCCCCATCCAGTCTGCGCTGGCGCAGTACAATTTTTTTGCACCACCATGCTCAAAATAATACACGCGGGTATGTTCCAAAAAGCGTCCCACAATCGAACGGACATGAATACGCTCAGACATACCTTTCACTTTTGGAATCAAACAACAAATCGAGCGGATAATTAAATCGACCTGTACCCCTGCCTGCGAAGCACGGTACAAAGCCGTAATTAACTCAGGCTCAGTCAATGCATTGACTTTAATGATAATTCGGGCAGCTTTGCCTGCTTGTGCAAACCCGATTTCTTGTTCAATCAGTTTGAGCAATTCACTGTGCAAGGTAAATGGTGCATGCAGCAAGTTTTTTAATTTTGCCGATCTGCCCATGCCTGTGAGCTCCTGAAACACCCGATGCACATCTTCACAAATATCAGGATGTGTGGTCATCAAACCATAGTCGGTGTACATACGTGCATTGCCCGCATGATAGTTGCCTGTACCCAAATGCACATAGCGCACCAACTGATCTTGCTCACGACGCACAATCAAAATCATTTTGGCATGGGTTTTATAGCCGACAATGCCATACACCACCACTGCGCCTGCCTCTTGCAAGACGTTGGCGACCATAATGTTGGATTCTTCATCAAAACGTGCGCGTAGCTCGATCACGGCAGTGACTTCTTTGCCATTACGTGCGGCTTCTGCAAGTACCTGCACAATTTCAGAATCTGGGCCACTACGATACAGCGTTTGCTTAATCGCCAACACATTTGGGTCTTTCGCCGCTTCTTTGAGTAAATTAATCACTGGCTGAAAAGAGTCAAATGGGTGATGTAGCAACACATCCTGCTTTTTCAGAATCTCAAACATCGGTTTTTGCTTCCGAAATATTTTTGGAATCACAGGTGCAAAAGGTGGATATTTCAATTCAGGTCGGTCAAAACTACTGGTCAGACGCGACAGGTTAATCGGCCCGCTAATCCGATATAATTGCTGCTCATCTAAATCAAACTCTCTGAGCAAATAATCAATAATATCTTGCGGGCAATCATCTTCAATTTCTAAACGTACCGCACGCCCAAAACGACGTGACGATAATTCATCTTTTAAGGCAACTGCCAAATCATCGACATCTTCGGCCAAAATCAGGTCGGCATTGCGGGTCACTCGAAACGCATAGCAACCTGTGGCTTTCATGCCTGGGAACAGATCATTGATATGCTGCTGAATAATCGCAGTCAAGAAAATATGTTCAGTCACACTACCTGCCACTTCTTTTGGCAAATTGATTAAACGTGGCAAAGAGCGTGGCGCAGGCACAATCGCCATTTCAATTTCACGTCCAAAAGCATCTTTGCCTTGTAAACTGACAATAAAGTTCAGACTTTTATTGACCAAACGCGGAAATGGATGCGATGGGTCTAGGCTAATTGGCGTTAAAACAGGCTGTACCTGACGGGCAAAATAATCGGCAATCCACGCTTTATGTTTATCCACAATGTCATGGTATTGAATAAAGTGAATCCCTAAACTTTGCAGCTGCGGCAAAATGGCATAATTTAAAGTGTCGTATTGCTGCTTCACCGCCTGATGCACTTTATCAGACAGTTCTACCAAGACCTGTTCAGTCGGAATGGCATCTGGGGTACGGGTAATGGCATTCAAATCGAGTTGCTTCATTAAACCTGCAACGCGAATTTCAAAAAACTCATCTAAATTACGTGAAAAAATAATTAAAAAATTGAGTCGCTCTAAAATAGGTAACTCTGGGTCTAAAGCTTGCGCCAAGACCCGACGGTTAAACTCAATTAAAGAGAGTTCACGATTAAAATAAGTATCAGATGAATGCTGAAAGTGTTCCATATCTTCTCTATGCTGTTTTTAAGACAGTCTGCTTATTTCGCCTCTGTGCAAGGCATGGTAGGTAGAGATTATGACAATCATGTTACACCCACAATCAATCGCAGAACATTTCGTCAAAATTGGGTATATGTAAAAAATTGATTTTTATTTATTTTATTTTACATTTAATCTATTTTTATAGCAAAAAGGAAGATTTCGCCCTTCCCTTTCGCGGCCAGTTCGTTATCTAGTTTTAGCCAAGTAAGTGCTGACTTTGTACTCGCTGTACTCCTTGTGCCAACATCTGTTGCCATGCTTGTTCTAAAGAGCCATTTAAATCAATCGCTTTGGTGGCATCTTCAATCACATAGGTGCTAAAACCCAACTCACAGGCATCTATTGCCGTCCACGCCACACAAAAGTCGGTGGCAATGCCCACAATATAAACCGTATCAATTTCACGGGCTTTTAAATAGGCCGCCAAGCCTGTGGTGGTTTTGCGGTCTGCTTCCATAAAGGCAGAATAACTGTCTATTTGCTCGTGAAAACCTTTGCGTATAATCAATTGTGCTGTAGGCAAATCTAAATCTGGGTGTAATTCAGCATCAGCTGTGCCTTGCACACAATGCACAGGCCACAACACTTGCTCGCCATAACTGAGCTGAATCTGCTCATAGTCCTGTTTGCCTGCATGGTTGGCAGCAAAGGACACATGCGTTGCAGGATGCCAGTCTTGGGTGATCACAATGTTCTGAAACACACGTCCCAACGCATTAATGCAGGGAATAATTTGATCGGCATTTGCAACCGCCAAATTACCTCCTGGACAAAAACCATTTTGCACATCAACCACAATCAAGGCATTATTCAGCTGCTGCATGCTGTTTCCTTTCCCATCTTAAACGCTACCCTCAGCATAGCTGAAATTTAAGTCTGAGTTGTATCGCTTTGATAAAAATAAAAAGAATCGTTTTCGGCACAATGTTGATAGTTCGGTAGCTGTAACAATAATTGCCGTACAAAACGTGGATAGATTTTGGCTTTGCGTGCAGTCGCGGCATGAAAATAAAAATAAGGCAGTGGATGCCGAGTTAAATAATTGACCAAATGCTGTCGGGTTAAACGCATCACCTGAAAGGCATCAATACCTGCGTTGACATCTTCATAAGTAGCTTGATCGGCAAATGCCAGCCACGCGTTTTGTTTTGGAGAAGTCCGTGTTGCTCGAAAATGGCGTTTCAGTTCTAAAATAAATTCATATTCAATCAGATACAGCGAAAACTGCTGTTGATCCAACTGAAATTCTGCAATCAATTTTTTCTGCTTCAAATGATACTCTTATATTTACTGTTTTTTAGGACTTATTATACCCTGCTTGCGTCATTGCCACCCAGTAGAACAGGCAGCTTTGCGACAGTACTTGTCACACTTCATTCGAGCATTTTCTCTCAAAAATCAGCGATCAACATACAAAAAAACAGCCTGCAGGTGCAGGCTATTTGGTCTTTCAACTGTTCTCATCCTTTTAAACAGTTTGAATACGACGTACCAATAACAACATGAAAATGGCTGAAATAATAATACATGGAATAGCTGCTGAAATAACCCCAGCCGCACCAAAGCCTGCTGCCAACAACTGACCTGCAATAGCAGGGCCAAGCATTGCGCCTACACGACCAACAGCAGAGGCAACACCGACCCCAGTACCACGTACTTCGGTTGGGTAGACAATACTACCAAAAGCATATAACACGCCCTGACAGCCAATCACAAAAGCACCGACCAAAGCTGAAGCCATATACATTTGCATGAGTGAACCCGCTGCATTTAGAGCAAATAAACCTGCCAAAATACCACCATACATCAATAAAATCACGTAGGCTTTTTTCCAACGGTCGGTCAGCATACCCAAAATTACAGTACCGACTGTCGCACTCACCATGAAATAGAACTGTGCAGTACTGCCTTCTTTACGCGAGAAACCTAATTCCATAAATAAAGATGGTAACCAGCTCAACATGATGTAAACCACCATCAAGGTAAAGAAGTAACTCACCCAAATAAATAAGGTACGCAATAAGTTTTGTGAATTAAACAAATCTTTAAAAGATGCTTTTGGCGCAGCATTTTGTGCTGTGACATCTTTACCTGCCGCTTGTGCTTTTAAGAATTCACGTGATTCTGGCAATAACCACATCATCAATGGAATGACAATAAATGGCAGCAAACCACCCAAATAGAAAATGTTTTTCCAGTTTGAGCCAAAATCTGTACTGGCAATTAAAGATAAAATGGCTGCACCCACAGGCATACCACAATACATCAAGCCCACAGCACGACCACGGTTTTGTGGCGAAACAGCTTCAGATGCCAAAGTAATTAAAATTGGCATGGCTGCCCCTAAACCCGCACCTGCCAAGAAGCGCACCGCCAATAGGCTTTCAAAGCTATTCACCCACACCGTACATAAGGTAAATAAAGCAAAGACTGCTGTAGACCAGATTAATACTTTTTTACGACCAATACGGTCTGCAAAACGTCCGCCAACCAAAGCACCTGGCAATAAACCTAAAATACCCGCACTAAAAAATACCCCAAGCTGCGAGCTGTCTAAACCAAAATGCTCACGGATACCTGCCGCAGCAATACCTGCTGCCTGAATATCCAGACCTTCAATCACTGCAATTAAAAAGCAGATCGCGACGGTAATAACCGCATGCCGCTGATCGCTATGTTGTGTTGATCTATCCATTGGGTCCCTCTACTAGAATTAGATAGCCATGTGAAAGCCTGCATCTTGCGCAGTTTTAAACTGCAGCAATAGCTATCAATAAGTGTTAGACCAAAGTGAATTTTTTCAGATCAGCGCAAACGTGTTGCGCAGCATGTAGAAAAAAACATAGCGAAAAAAACAATAAATCTGGCAAATTACACGCTATTTTCCCGCTTAAAGCAGTAAATTCAGCGCAAGATTTCTCACCATTTAAGAAGTCAGCGACAACATAGGTAGACTTAAAAGCTATTATTCTTAAGAATCAAAAATCAAAATATCCCGATTAAAACAGTCAGATATAAGAGCTATAAGGTCTGAATTGAGCGTTTTTTTATATAAATATCTAGGGTCTGTTGACAATTCATCTATGTTTGCGACGTGAGAGATATATCTCGCAAGATTTTTTAGCTGATATAAGGCATGAGACAGGAAATTTAGTCATTCTAAATGACTGGCACATAACGCAATAGCAGCAAAAAATATGCTCGCCCCCTTGCGCAGCAAACAAAGCAGCGCTTTGTTCTTGCTCATGTGGCTAAAACTTTCTCAGATTGCGTTATGAAACTTGGCAATAGTCTCGCTATTCCCTGCGTTTCATGCCTGATCTGCTCAGTTTTAGCCTACAGCGCAAGCCATTTATGAAATGTCAACAGACCCTATATTCAGCGTTGTATTTCAAACTTGAGGCTAAAAAAGTGCTGATGAGGGTTGCGCCATACCAATGAAAATTTGGGTACAAAGGAGATGGTTATTATTTTTTTATTTTGAACAACAAGCTGCTGATCCTAAAATACTAAATTAAACAAAGTTTATGATTGCTTTGACGAAAGCATATTGTTCTGACACACTGAATCAGTCATAATTTGGCTAAGCATTATTTAATCAATTTGATTGAATTTTGACCCAAATCAAAATACTGCAACCATCCACATCTACCTTTTCTACACCTCTGTGGATGGAAAAATAGGATCTTTTTAAAAAATGACTCAGCAAGCACAGACCATTCAAGGCTCAATTGTCGCAATTGTCACCCCAATGTTAGAAGATGGCAGCGTAGATTGGAAAGGTCTCGAGAAGCTCGTTGAGTGGCACATAGAACAAGGTACCAACAGTATTGTTGCTGTAGGTACAACTGGTGAAGCATCGACCTTAAGTATGGAAGAGCACACCAAAGTGATCGCAGAAATTATTCGCGTCGCAAATAAGCGTATTCCTGTCATTGCTGGTACTGGTGCAAACTCAACGCATGAAGCCATCGAACTGACCAAAGAAGCACAACAATTGGGCGCAGATGCGGCCTTATTGGTAACGCCTTATTATAATAAGCCAACTCAGGAAGGTTTATACCAGCACTATAAAGCAATTGCAGAAGCAGTTGATTTACCTATCATTTTATATAATGTACCGGGTCGTACTGGTGTAGATATGTCAAATGAAACGGTCATCCGTCTTGCAGACATCCCAAATATTGTGGGCGTAAAAGATGCAACGGGCGATGTGCCACGTGGTCAGCAATTATTGGCTGGCTTAACAGGCAAAAACATGGTGGTGTATTCAGGCGATGACGCTACGGCATATCAATTGATGCTGCACGGTGCAAAAGGCAATATTTCTGTAACTGCCAATGTTGCACCAAAAGCCATGAGCCAAGTTTGCGCGGCTGCAATCGCAGGTGATGCTGCAGGTGCAGAGCAACAAAACAGTGCGATTGCAAATTTACACAATATTCTATTTTGTGAATCGAACCCAATTCCTGTGAAATGGGCACTTCATGAAATGGGATTAATTGGTACAGGAATTCGCCTGCCATTAACTCCGCTTGCAGAACAATATCGTGCACCGTTACGCGAAGCCCTTCAGGCTGCGGGTGTCATTCAATAAAAGAGCTTAGTATGATGCAATTACGTTTTGGTTTTATCGCCGCACTTTCAGTATTGAGTTTGGCTGGTTGTAGTTCTCTTGCCATCAACAATGGTTCATTGGACTATAAAGACGCCGCTACTTTAGCACCACTTCAATATCCAGAAGGTTCTGTGGTTCGACCTGCAACACCGTTGTATCCTGCACCAAGCGTTGACCCTTTAGCAACGGCAAATGCACCTAAGCTTGAAAATGCACGTGGCAACCGTTTTGCGATGCCACGTCCTGAAGCCATGCAAGCCAGCAGCAACACAGTTCAAGACAGTACGCAAATTGGACGTCCTCAACCCGTAGTTGACGGAAACCAAAATCCGTTGCTCAAAATTGATGGAAATTCTGCTACAATTTGGCAATACACACTTGCCACCCTCAGCAGTCTGAATTACAGCATTGTTGGTCAAAGTAAGAACCGTTACGAGGCAACCATTAAGGTCGATCAACAGATTTATGTCTTAAGATTGACCTCTGTCGGTTCGAGCAACAACCTAGCTGTATTCAATGCCGATAACAGCTTTGCAGATCAAGAAAAAGCTGCAGATCTGTTGGCCCAGATTTACCAAAATTGGCCAGCCTAGCCGTACTAGGCATTTTTTTTGAAAAAGGTTCCCTCATGTTAAAACAAACCTTGCTCTATACTGGTAAAGCAAAATCTGTTTATACCACAGACAGTGCAGACCACCTGATTTTAGTCTTTCGTGATGATGCCTCTGCGTTCAATGGCGAAAAAATCGAACAACTAGATCGTAAAGGTAAGGTGAACAACCGTTTTAACGCCTTTATCATGGAAAAATTGGCTGAAGCGGGTATCGAAACTCACTTTGAAAAACTACTTACACCAAACGAAGTATTGGTGAAAAAGTTAGACATGATTCCTGTAGAGTGCGTTATTCGTAACTACGCTGCAGGTTCACTCTGCCGTCGTTTAGGTGTAGAAGAAGGTAAAGAACTGACCCCACCTACATTTGAATTGTTCTTTAAAGATGACGCTCTTGGCGACCCAATGGTAAACGAATCTCAAGCGATTGCTTTAGGTTGGGCCAATGCTGAACAATTGGCAAAAATGAAAGAATTAACTTACCAAGTCAACGATGTATTAAAAGCATTGTTTGATGCAGGTAACATGATTTTGGTCGACTTCAAACTTGAGTTTGGTGTATTCCACGACCGTATTGTGTTGGGTGATGAGTTCTCTCCAGACGGTTGCCGTTTATGGGACAAAGACACCAAGAAGAAACTCGACAAAGACCGTTTCCGTCAAGGTTTAGGCGGTGTGGTTGAAGCTTATGAAGAAGTTGCTGCACGTTTAGGCATCGACTTAGACAATATCTAATTCAAGCTTTTCAATTTTAAAAGCTGAATTCCCAAAACCGAGCAACATTGCTCGGTTTTTTGTATTTTGCTGTAGACCAAACAGGGTTTACAAACCAAATCTTTGAAAAAATCGCCCCATCCACAATGCCCAGTCTGTCTGCCTATTTTTAAATTTATCTGAATTTAAATTGTGTATTCTGCAATTCCGTGTATGCTTGTTGTCATACTAGAAAAATATGAAGTTCGTTTTAATCGTCTAAGTCCGTAGTTTTATTTTGTAATCCTTCGTTTGTTCAGATTTTAAGTCGCATCTTTTTCCCAGTTATTCCAAATCTTTTTTAGATTGCAACATATTAAAATTCAGCAGGATATTTCCCTATGTCAAATCCGACAATGAAAGGCACGGTAAAGTGGTTTAACGAAACTAAAGGTTTTGGTTTTATTCAACCAGAATCTGGTCCAGATGTGTTTGCGCATTTCAGCGAAATCGCACACTCAGGCTTCAAGACTTTACACGAAGGTCAGCAAGTTGAATTCAGCATTGCGCAAGGTCAAAAAGGCCCGAATGCTGTAAACATCAAACCGCTTTAAACCTTTGAATGCAGCACTCAAGGCTGCAAACAAATCTAAAAAAGCTCAAGTTGATTCTTGAGCTTTTTTTATGCCAATACTTTTACAAATATCTTTTCAGCTATACCAAATCGCTTAGGATTGAGTCTGCTGCCAACGACGTTGTTGTAAACGCTCACCTTCCACTTCACGTTTATTACGTGCCGACTCATACAACTTTGTGCCTTTCAGTTCAGGCGGCAAATAGTTCTGTAGCACAAAATGCTCTGGGTAATTGTGCGGATACAAATAATCTACGCCATAGCCTTGTTCTTTCATCAGTTTGGTCGGTGCATTACGCAAATGCAGTGGCACAGGTAAGTTGGCGGTTTTTTCAGCCAAATCCATGGCTTTATTAATTGCCAAATAAGTACTGTTACTTTTGGCACTGGTTGCCAAATATACTGCACATTGTCCTAAAATAATCCGCGCTTCGGGCATACCCAGCACTTGTACCGAGCGGAAACACTCGCCTGCCAATAACAAGGCATTCGGATTTGAATTGCCAATATCTTCCGAAGCAGCAATCAACATGCGACGCGCAATAAAGCTCGGGTCTTCACCGCCTTTGAGCATGCGCGCCATCCAATACAATGCAGCATCGGGGTCACTGCCACGAATTGACTTAATAAAAGCCGATACCAAATCATAATGTTGCTCGCCTGACTTGTCATAACGGGCAATGTTTTGTTGCGCAACCTTGACCACAATCGCGTTGGTGATGATATTTTCCACCTCGGGTTCAAAGGTGCTTGCCACCAAGTCCAGTAGGTTTAAAGCCTTGCGTGCATCACCTGCAGCAAACTGAATCAGAGCATCAAATTCTTCAATCTGAATATAACGGTCTTTTAAGAATTGATCTTGCTGAATGGCTTGAGTAAGCAAAGTCTGAATCGAATCGGCATCTAAAGCCTTTAAGGTATAGACCTGACAACGTGAAAGCAGCGCACTATTGACTTCAAAAGATGGATTTTCCGTGGTCGCACCAATTAAGGTGATTTTGCCCTTTTCCACCGCATTTAATAAGGCATCTTGCTGCGACTTATTAAAGCGATGAATTTCATCAATAAACACCACTGGTGTGAGCAAATCGCCGCCTTCGGCAATAATTTCACGCAGCTCTTTGACCCCAGTATTCAAGGCAGAAAGGCTGATAAAAGGACGATCTACCGCCTGCGCCAACAGCAAAGCGATGGTGGTTTTCCCCACCCCTGGTGGCCCCCAGAAAATAATTGAAGGCAAATGCCCCTGATCAATCATTTGGCGTAACGGCGCTTGCTCACCTAAAAGATGATCTTGACCAATAATTTGCGATAAATCGCGTGGACGCAAACGCTCAGGCAGTGGAATATGACTCTCTGACATCTTGTTATTTCTATACTTGACTTCAACCTAGTCTACTATGATCTCAAGCTTTGGAGTATTTCTAATCGTACCGATTTATCGCTAAAACACGATTCAAAGTTTATTCTGCAGTATGAATTAACGCACCCAACGCACCACATAATCTTCTATATCTTCTTCTGCAACATCCAGTTCTGAAATACAACGCCCTGCCGCAGATTTTTTGGCTTTAATCACACTTTGGCGTGAGCCCGTATTTAAGTAATGCCAAGATGGCAAATTTTTGCCCTGTTTTAAACGACGATAGGCACAACTTGGCGGCAACCAGTGAATTTTTTCTAGTTTTTCGGGGGTAAGTTGAATGCAATCGGGCACAAAGTCAAAGCGATTGGCATAATCTGAACAACGTGCTGTGTTACAGTCCAGTAACTTGCACGCCACTTTGGTATAGGCCACTTCTTGCGTGTCTTCATCTTCTAGTTTGACCAAACAGCATAAACCGCAACCATCGCACAAGGCTTCCCATTCCGCAGTATTTAAGGCATTCAGCGGATAGTTTTTCCAAAATTCAGGTCGTAATTGATCAGACATAGCGCACAGAAAATAACAAAACTGCGTCATTATAACAGCCTTGTTTCAACTTGTTGCTTTTGTTTAGTCTTTAAATGAATCAAACACTTAACTCAAACAACTGAACATTTAATACACAAAAACAAAACAGTGTGCTGCGTTCAGCTCCCTATACTAAATTCAGAAGCTATAAAAACACATGGAGAACAATTATGTTTCGTTGGGCTATAATCTTCGCAGTGATTGCGTTAATCGCGAGTTTACTTGGTTTTGGTGGTGTCGCAGGTTTATCCAAAGACTTTGCCATTATTTTATTGGTGATTGCTGTGATTTTGGCAATTGTTGGTTTCCTCTCTCGCGGAAAAATCTAGTGACCTCGTCTATAAATTCCTAAAAATCAGATAAAAAAGAAGGATTTTTCCTTCTTTTTTTATGTCCGCTTTTTACGCAACAAATGCCAATTTGGCTATTTTAAAAATATTTTCTCACATTTATAGGCAGTATTTACCCTGTTTTTAAAAATGCGTGCCATATTATTATGCTTTAATCATGGCATTGAAAACGATAAGGAATAAGGCATGGCTTTAGCAATCAAAACTCGCGAAATTGAATATACGGCTGCAGATGGCAGCAAACTGATCGGTTATTTTGCTGCACCAGAAACAGCACAAGCTGTCGCGGGGGTGATTGTCGCACCTGAATGGTGGGGACGTAACGAATACACCGAACAACGCGCGCGTGAATTGGCTGAACATGGTTTTGCAGCCTTAGCGATTGATATGTATGGCGATAAAAAAGTCACCACCACCGCAGCCCAAGCCAATGAATGGATGATGCAAACTTTTGCAGATGCTGACACAATTGTGACTCGTGCGTCTGCAGCTTTGGACACTTTAGCTGCCCAACCTGAAGTAAATCGCGATAAACTCGCTGCAATTGGTTTCTGTTATGGCGGCAAAGTCGTTCTGGATTTGGCTCGTTCTGGCGCAGCATTAAAAGCAGTGGTGACCTTCCACGCCAACCTCAGCCCGAAAGCCCCTGCACAACAAGGTCAGGTACAAGCCGAGATTTTGGTGTTGCATGGTGAACTGGACAGCATGGTGACTTTAGACGACGTCGCAAGTTTCCGTGAAGAAATGCACGCGGCTCAAGTAGAGCATGAAGTGATTATTTTTGAAGATGCCAAACACGGCTTTAGTAACCCTCAAGCTGATGAACGTGCCAAAGCCAATGGGGTCGATTTAGGCTATAACGCATCGGCAGAGCAACAAGGTTTAGCTACCATGTATGAAGTGCTAGATCGTCGTTTAGCAGATTAATCTGCTGTTCACATTACGCAGCATATACTCAACGCAAGCCAAGAAAATTTTAAAGAAGAGGATATAACAATGACTGAGCAATGCCCTTATTGCAATTTTGATGATTATGATGTTTTGGCAAAAAATGAATTTGGGGTAATTTTGCCTGAACCCAATGCCCTGTCTAAAGGACATTGCGTGATCATTCCGCTACGTCACGTCGGCTCTTTTTTTGACATTACAGACAAAGAACGTAAAAGTTTATTGTCTTTATTAGAATTGGCGCGCAATGAGTTGCAATTGCGTCATCAACCTGCAGGTTTCCATGTGGGTTTTAATGATGGCGATGTGTTTGATGCTAAATCTGAGCATTTACACATCCACATTATTCCACGCTATGAAGGTCAGACCTTAAAATTGGATAACCGTTGGGGTATGAGCGGTCAAATTTAAACCACGACTCGTTTTATCCCAAACCAAGTGAAACCAAACCTAAAGAAGAAGATGCACGCTCATCTTCTTTTTTTATGCACGTAATTCCCACGCCAGTTTGGCTATACTAAGCCGCTACTTTACAAACTGGGTTCGCATGACTGCTTTTTCATTTTCCGATGCTCTCCTCACGTGGTTCGATCAACACGGACGCCATGACCTGCCGTGGCAAGTCGCCGATGATCCCTATGCGGTGTGGGTGTCTGAAATCATGCTGCAACAAACTCAGGTCAAAACCGTATTGCAATATTTTGAGCGTTTTTTGCAGCGCTTTCCGACAGTGCAAGATTTAGGACGTGCAACTTGGGATGAAGTTGCACCGTATTGGGCAGGTTTAGGCTATTACGCCCGCGCCCGCAACTTGCATAAAGCCGCAGCCATTGTGGCACAGCAAGGACATTTTCCAAGTACGCTCGAACAGTGGATGGCTTTGCCGGGCATTGGTCGCTCTACGGGTGGTGCCATGATGTCGCTGGGTTTACGCCAATACGGCGTCATTATGGATGGCAACGTCAAACGGGTTTTAGCACGTTTTTTTGCTATTGAAGATGATTTATCCAAACCTGTACATGAACGTGCCATGTGGCAACTGGCAGAACAGCTCTGCCCCGAAGTGCGTAATCACGACTATACGCAGGCTATTATGGATTTGGGCGCCACAATTTGTACCCCCAAAAAACCACTGTGCTTATATTGCCCAATGCAACAACACTGCAAAGCACATCAACAAGGTTTAGAGCAGGAATTGCCCTTTAAAAAACCGAAAAAAGCCGTACCCGTTAAATCTGCACAGGTCTTAGTACTGCAATGCGCAGATCAGTGGTTATGGCAACAACGTCCCAATACAGGACTTTGGGGTGGACTATGGTGTTTGCCTGTCATTGAAGATGCACAGGCTTTTGAGCAACTGTGTCAAAGCTTGAGCCTTAAACAGGTACAGCAACGCGCACAGATTTCACATAGCTTTACCCATTTCACTTGGCAGCTTGAAGCACTGTGTTTTCAGGTCGATGCTGATCTACAAGAACACTTGGCAATAGAACTGAATGCAGATTGGTATAGTCCGCAACAAGCCAGCGATTTGGGCATTCCGACGGCCATGAAAAAATTGATCTCGGCAATCAATCTGTGACATAGTCAAGCATCGTGATGAATGAAATCTTTGCTTTCACTGCCATTACAAGGATGTCTTATGTTTCGATGGATTGCTGTTTTAAGCCTGTCACTCTTTACCTTATTGATTGCGGCCTGTAGTTCTGCACCGAAACGTCCTAGTACCCCACTCCCGCCTGCCTTGGTGCAAAAACTCAATCAAATGAGTTTAAAAACTCGCTTGCCCATTCCTGTGCAGGGCATTAAAGCGCATCAGTTGAATGACACTTGGGGTGCATCTCGTAGTAGCGGACGTTTGCATGAAGGCATTGATATTCTTGCCGCCAAAGGCAGCAAAGTGTATAGCGCTACAGAAGGTTTAATTGCAGACTTACGCGATAATCGCTTAGGTGGTAAAGTAATTTGGATATTAGGGCCTGCAGGCACTTGGCATTACTATGCACACTTGGATGGACATAAACGCGGTTTAAACGTGGGCGATTATGTCAAGGCAGGAACGCATATTGGCTATGTCGGCAATACAGGCAACGCCCGACACACTGCCGCACATTTGCATTACGGACTTTATTTAAATGGTAAAGGACGCGGTGCGGTCAATCCTTATCCTTATTTACGTTAATTTTGTTAGGAACATTTCATGTCTGAAGCCTTGATAAATCGATTGGTGGAATTTGCAGAATCTGGCAATCAACAAAAAATTGTATTGGCAGGACAAGTCCATCAAGGCTGGGTCATGGAAATTACTGAAGATGCCCTGCTCATCAGCACAGGCTATTCAGATAAAGTTGGTAAAGACAACTGGATTTCCTTTCACGATCTGCAACAGGCAGAACTATATTATTGGGATAACCAACATGACCAATGGGCAGCATTTCAGCTTTAAGCCTGTCCCATTCACATCTATTCAGCTATCTATTCAACAAGGAGCATGACCCATGACGATACAACGCTGTGGCTGGTGTTCCGATGATCCGCTCTATATTGCCTATCATGATTTAGAATGGGGACAAGCTGTATTTGCCGAAGTGCATTTATTTGAAATGCTGTGTTTAGAGGGACAGCAAGCAGGCTTGTCTTGGATTACTGTATTAAAAAAACGTGAAGCGTATCGTCAGCATTTTTTTCAATACAGCATTGCTGAAATTGCCGCCTTCAGTGATGATGATATTGCGCTCAAATTACAAGATGCTGGATTGATTCGACATCGAGGTAAATTACAAGCAATTCGTGACAACGCACGTGCATGGCAAAAACTAAAAGACGCCGATATAAACGTCGTGACATGGCTTTGGGGTTTTGTTGCACAGCAACCTATTAGGAATGATGTACCTGACTATCGTCTTGCGCCTGCACAAACCGACGCTAGTGTTGCCATGTCGAAAGCCCTAAAGAAAAATGGTTTTAAATTTGTAGGCCCGACCACCTGCTATGCTTTTATGCAAGCTGTAGGCATGGTCGATGATCATGAAAATCACTGTCACTTTAAAACAACATCTTAAAGCAACATCCAAGCTTTAGTATTCAAAACTGCTCAACCCATAATAGCAAGATCACCAATCAATACAGTCAGCCTTATGACAAGGACGGTGCAATATGAGTAATACCATTCGAGCCTATGCCGCAATGCAGGCAGGTGAAGCCCTGCAAGCCTATCAATTTGATGCGGGTGAACTGCAGGCGCATCAGGTAGAAGTCAAAGTCGAATATTGTGGCTTATGCCATTCCGATCTTTCAGTCATTCAAAATGACTGGCATTCCTCAGTATATCCTGTGGTGGCAGGACATGAAATTATTGGCACGATTACTCAATTGGGCAGTGAAGCCAAAGGTTTAACCGTGGGGCAACGTGTAGGCATTGGCTGGACTGCAGACAGTTGCCAACACTGCGATGCCTGTATTGCAGGCGAACAAGTGCTGTGCAGCAATGGCACCACCGCAACCATTGTGGGACATGCAGGTGGTTTTGCCGATAAAGTCCGTGCAGGTTGGCAGTGGGTCATTCCATTACCCGATGAGGTCGATCCTGTCAGTGCAGGGCCTTTGCTCTGTGGTGGAATTACCGTATTTGATCCGATCTTGAAACATCAAATTCAGGCAGTACATCATGTTGCGGTGATTGGTATTGGTGGCTTGGGGCATATCGCCATCAAATTATTAAAAGCATGGGGCTGTGAAATTACGGCGTTCAGTTCCAATCCAGACAAAACCGCAGAATTACTGGCTATGGGTGCAGACCATGTAGTGAACAGCCGTGATGCTGCTGCCCTTAAAACCCAGCGTGGCAAGTTTGACCTGATTTTAAGTACGGTAAACGTAAGCTTGGACTGGAATGCTTATTTAAGTACGCTTGCACCACATGGCACTATTCACATGCTAGGTGTAGCGCTAGAACCCATGCAAATTAAGGCGGGCAGCTTAATTGGCGGTGCAAAATCGGTTACTGGTTCATCGACAGGTTCGCCTGCAGCGCTGCGTCAATTACTACAATTTGCCGCACGCAAACAGATTGCCCCACAGGTGGAAGTTTTTCCGATGTCACAAATCAATCAGGCAATTGAACATTTGCATCAGGGCAAGGCACGCTATCGGGTGGTGTTAAAGGCCGACTTTGACTGACTTTTAAGATAAGTCATGATAGTCAAATATATTTCTATCTTTATTTAGGTAAAACCGCTCATCTAAAAACCTAGATCACATGAGGATACTCGGAAGTATCATCCACAACCTGCGTAGCATTAGACCATTATTGTTTCTGCGAAATAATGAATGAGATACAAGAATTAAACAGGTTTTGTGGATGACAATGGTTTTGCCCACTTTTGCCGAAACAAAAGTGGGTCGAACCGAAGGTTAATCCTATTATTGGACAACAACCCATCAGGACGCTGTCTTGATCATTTATGCGATTACAATAAAAATTTACCTACAGCCCAAACGCAATCTGACTTTTCTTAAATGACCCACATCTAGTCCTGAATTGATAAGATTTATGTATAAAAAATGTTTTAGATATTCAGTCTGTTATAGAATAAACTGCGTAAGCAGCATATATTAAAAAGTTGAATCGACACAGGCTGCAAAGCCACGTGCCAAACTAGAAAAGTCTGTGAAAAAGTCTGCTAAGATGAATGCTGCTTTTTTAACTATAAAATGAATTTGAGAAAACCTATGAGTAAAGCCTTACCCATCGCTGTTGCTGTAATTTTAGGCGGTGCTGCACTTGTTCCTGTTTATTATGCCTCTCAAAACCCAGCAGTGGCGACCTCTAAAGCGTCGGCAAATGCTTCTGCGGTTGAAAAAATCAGCTACGCTTTGGGTTATGAAGTGGCACATCAAACCCCACCAGAGCTAGACATCAACAGCTTTGTAACAGGTGTGCGTGAAGGTCATGCGCGTAAACAACCTGCCTACACCGAAGAAGAATTACAAAAAGCCTATGAGCAATTCCAGCAAGAGTTGCAACAAAAACAAGCCACTCAAGCGCAAGCTGCACAAACAGCCAGTGATTCATTCTTAACTGAAAATGGCAAAAAAGCAGGCGTACAAACCACAGCTTCTGGCTTGCAATATCAAGTGATTAAAGAAGGCACAGGCAAACAGCCAACGGCAAGCTCTGTGGTCAAAGTGCACTACACGGGTAAACTGGTCGATGGCAAAGTATTTGACAGCTCGGTACAACGTGGTGAGCCAATTGAATTCCCACTGAATCAAGTCATTCCGGGCTGGACTGAAGGTTTACAGCTCATGAAGGAAGGCGGTAAAGCTACGCTGTATATTCCATCGAAACTGGGCTACGGCGAACAAGGTGTACCAGGCATGATTCCTGCCAACAGCACCTTAATTTTTGATGTTGAACTGATTGAAGTGAAATAACAACATCACCCTTTCAGGAGAGCTTGGCTCTCCTGTATGGTCTTAGGACGAAAAGAATGAAAAAACACCTTGCCCTTGTGTGTATCGCACTGCTCAGCAGTGGCAGTTTTGCCAAAACCGTGACCAATAAAAGTCCTGTTGCAGATCAGGTCGGTTATAGCTTTGGTTATTTAATGGGGCGCAGCAATGCGGAAACCTTAAAAGATATTGATCTCGAAGCCTTCATTGCTGGCTTAAAAATGGCAACACAAGACCAAGCCGCCAGTTTAAGCGATGAAGAAATGGCACGAGTGCTGACTCAATTCAAAAAGCAAGCCGAAGCCAAACAACTGATTGAGCTTAAAAAAGTAGCCGATAGCAATGCTAAAATTGGGCAAGCCTTTTTAAACAATAATGCCAAAAAGGCAGGGGTCAAAGTCACCAAGTCTGGCTTGCAATATCAAGTCTTACAGGCAGGTACGGGCAAATCACCCAAAGCCACCTCTACCGTTAAAGTCCATTATGAAGGTCGTTTAATTGATGGTACGGTATTTGACAGTTCTATCGCCCGCGATCAAGCTGCAGAATTTCAGGTCAGCCAAGTCATTCAAGGTTGGACTGAAGGCTTACAACTCATGAAAGTTGGTGCCAAATATCGCTTCTTTATTCCTGCTGCTCTAGCCTACGGTCAAATTGGCTCAGGCGATGCAATTGAGCCAAACAGCACGCTTATTTTTGATGTGGAACTTTTAGAAATTGTAAAATAATCCAAAGCCGCATCATCTTTAAACAAAAAAATACCGCAATTTAAATTGCGGTATTTTTTCAGATCAACTTCGCTTCATTAAGGTTTTAAATGACGTGGTCTAAAACCCGTTGCCAACAATCCAACCCCATAGGCCACTACGCCCACCACACACAGCGCAGTGACTTCTGCCACACGCATCCATTGTGATACATCACCGTTATACCAAGTTAAGGCATACCACAACGCAGCAATCATCACGGCATTTGCCACTGCAAACTGCACCATGAGTTTTTTCCAGTGCGCACCAAAACGGAAAATCTTGCGTTGATGCAAATAGAAATACAACATGCCTGCATTCACCAAAGCCGAACCTGATGATGCCAGTGCCAATGCCATGTGTTCAGCTTGCCAGTCAATCAGTTTAAAGAAGCCAATAAACACCACGTTTAAAATCGCATTGGCAGCCACAGCCATTAAACCCACACGTACTGGTGTTTTGGTGTCTTGCTGTGCATAAAAACCCGGTGCAAAGACTTTAATCAGCATGAATGAAATCACCCCTGCACTCATACATTGCAAGGCCAAAGCGGTCATTTGCGTATCTTTAAAACTAAACTGACCACGCTCAAACAAGGCTTGGATAATAGGCGTTGATAACATAAACAGTGCAATACTGGCAGGGACACCTACCAAAATAATCACCCGTGCAGCCCAGTCCATCATGCCGCGGAATTTATCCATATTTTGTTCTGCATGACGCGCAGACAGTGACGGTAAAATGACCGTCCCAATCGCTACACCAATTAAGCCCAAAGGTAGCTCTGTCATACGTTCCGCACTATACAACCACGACACCGAACCATCCTGCATAAAAGATGCCCAAATGGTGTTGAGTAGCAGGTTAATTTGCGTGACCGATACCCCAAATAAAGCAGGCAGCATCAGCTTCATAATCCGATCCACCCCTTCATGCTTGAAATCAACTTTAGGGGGAATCAGCAGCTTTTTACGCCATAGTTCTGGAATTTGAATCGCAAGTTGTAAAGCACCCGCGATAATCACCGCCCAACCCAGTGCCATAATCGGCTCTGCCATGTACGGTGTGAGCCATAATGCACCTGCAATCATCGCCACATTCAGCAATACAGGCGCAAAGGCAGGCGTGGTAAATGAGCCATAGCTGTTCAAAATACTGCTGGCAAATGCCGTCAGCGACATAAACAACAAATAAGGAATGGTCAGGCGGAACATATCGGTGGCTAGCGCAAACTTTTCAGGGTCGCTATGGAAACCTGGTGCGTAGATATACATCACCGCAGGCGCAGCCACCATGGCGGTAAAGGTTAGCCCTGTCATTACCGTCATTAAACAGCCAAAAACCCGACTAATTAAAATTTGTACTTCGGCATGAGTGCGGCTGGTTTTATATTCGGTCAATACAGGAATAAATGCCTGCGAAAACGCCCCTTCGGCAAACAGTCGCCTGAAAAAGTTGGGGATACGAAACGCCACCACAAAGGTATCGAAATCTTTACCTGCACCAAACACATTCAGCAATACCACATCACGGACTAATCCTAGCACCCGTGACAGCATGGTCATTGCACTGACAATAAAGGTCGATCGCCAAAGCGCCATCGTTACCACCCAATTAAAAATTTAGTCGCTATTGTAATCAAAGCATCAACAAAGTTTTGTTATTGATTGATCAATTTTTCCTGTGATGTCGAAGCTTTAAGTTGAGATAACTGTTCACGAAAATACTGCCAGTCAAAATACGGCCCCGGATCAGTTTTACGTCCCGGTGCAATATCGGAATGTCCTGCAATATGCTGTTGAATACTCGGATAGGCCTGCTGCAAACTGTGTACCACCTGCACCAAACTCTGATATTGCGCTGTTTCAAAAGGCAAGTCATCACTGCCCTCTAATTCAATCCCAATTGAATAGTCATTACATTCAGGCTGTGCCAAATAACTAGAACGCCCCGCATGCCACGCCCGATCTGCAAAATTAACAAATTGCAGCACCTCGCCTGTTCTTAAAATCAACAAATGTGCCGAAACCTGCAGGCCCTGAATGGTCTGAAAGTAAGGATGCTGCGACCAATCCATTTGGTTCTGAAAAAATTGCTCAATATAACCACCACCAAATTGTGACGGCGGCAAACTAATATTGTGAATGACCAGCAATTGAATCTCTTGGTCTGTCGGACGGGCGTTGAAATTCGGAGATGGGACTTGTCTTGCCCCTTGTAATTGACCCTCAACCACCTGAAACGACGGCACATGCTGCATAAGGCAATCCCCAAACCATTAGAATAGAAAAATAGAACAGAAATTTCAGTTTAATGCCAACGCGTGACAATGAACATCTTAAATTACACCCGAACGTGGCTAAAAAACACATCCTGACGCAGAACAGTGTTAATATAACGCGCAATTTTCATGGGCAAGATCGACACGGAAAATCTTATGAGCATCTCTCCAGCTTTGCTTGAACAATCCATCCAAATCAATATTCAGCAAGCCTTGCAAGAAGATATTGGCGATGGTGATATTACCGCATTATTGACCCCTGAAGATGAGCAGGCCACTGCCACCATTATTAGCCGTGAAGACATGATTTTGGCAGGTCAACCGTGGGTAAATGCCCTGATTCAAGCATACGATTCCAATGTGCAAGTCACGTGGTTAAAAAATGATGGCGACCACGTTGCTGCCAATGAAGCCTTTTTGAAATTGGCAGGTTCTGCACGCAGCCTGTTAACGGTAGAACGCCCTGCGCTGAATTTTGTGCAAACCCTGTCTGCTGTTGCGACTAAAACCGCAGCCTATGTGCAACAACTTGAAGGCTTAAATACCAAACTGCTAGATACCCGTAAAACCTTACCAGGTTTACGCATTGCACAAAAATATGCTGTCACGGTCGGTGGTGGACAAAACCATCGTTTAGGCTTATTTGATGCCTTTTTGATTAAAGAAAATCACATTATGGCAGCAGGCGGCATTACTCAGGCAATTGCCAAAGCACATGCCATTGCTCCGGGCAAACCTGTAGAAGTTGAAGTGGAAACTTGGGATGAACTAAATCAAGCCCTTGAAGCCAAAGCTGATATTGTGATGTTGGATAACTTTAGCCAGCAACAAATGATTGATGCGGTCAAGCATGTGGCAGGTCGTTGTAAACTTGAAGCGTCGGGCAACATCACCATTGAAAATTTACGTGAAGTGGCTAGTACAGGCGTAGATTATATTTCGATGGGTGTTTTAACCAAAGATGTCAAAGCTGTGGATTTATCAATGCGTTTTAATGCGTAAACGATTACTTTTAAAATTAAGGGTGCAATCTGCACCCTTAATTTTTTCCAAAAATTGATTTTAAGGAGGCAAATGAGCCTCCTTTTTTTATGCCTCAATTTTGAATTTAATCATCGTCCTTGTTGTCGTTGTCGTTGTCGTTGTCGTTGTCGTTGTCGTTGTCGTTGTCGTTGTCGTTGTCGTTGTCGTTGTCAGAAGCTTGACCGAGTACACTACGATTGTCTTCATTTTCACGCTCAGTACGTGAATCACATGCAGTTAAAAACAACATCATGGCAGACATTAAAATAATCAATAGTTTCATGCTTTCCTCCTCTTTTCATTCAGGCTCTTTGCATACAGTTTTCCATCTTAAAAGAACCCATCCTGCAATATTGTAGCTTTTTGCTTCACGCTTCCTATCGCAATCTAAATCTCATCCATAAAAAACGCATCCGAAGATGCGCTCTTAAACAGCAGAAAAACATCAAAAAGCTTAGCTTACCAACCTAAAGCTTGCTGCTGTTTTTTTACCAATTCCTGAATACCTTTTTCTGCCATTTCCAACATGGCATTACATTGCACACGATTAAACGGCTTATCTTCAGCAGTACCCTGAATTTCAATAAATTCACCTGCTTGTGTCATCACCACGTTTAAATCAGTTTGGCAATTTGAATCTTCTTCATAGCACAAATCCAATAACACTTGGTCTTGGTACATGCCCACAGAAATTGCAGCCACCAAACCCTTTAATGGGTCATGCTTAATTTTTTTCTTTTCCAGCAACACATTCATAGCATCAATCAATGCCACTGCTGCACCTGTAATGGCTGCAGTACGGGTACCGCCATCGGCCTGAATCACATCGCAGTCAATGGTAATGGTGTTTTCACCCAGTTTCTTCAAATCGACCATGGCACGCAAGCTACGACCAATTAAGCGCTGAATTTCCTGTGTACGTCCGCTTTGTTTACCACGCGCCGCTTCACGGTCACTACGGGTATGAGTTGAACGTGGCAACATGCCATATTCTGCAGTTACCCAACCTTGTCCCTGCCCTTTTAAAAAGCGCGGTACAGAGTTATCAATACTTGCGGTACACAAAACTTTGGTATGACCAAACTCTACCAACACTGAACCTTCAGCATAGCGAGTATAGTTACGGGTAATTTTTACCTCACGTAATTGATCTAAAGCTCGTTGGTCAATACGCATAATGTGTCCTTATTTTTGGCTCAAATAAATTGCCCGCAAGTATAACAGATGCCACAGCGCAGGTCGCTTTTCCAAAGCTTGACGTGTGCTGTTTCGGTAAATTTTGCCTGTATTTTTACAAAGTGGCTTCATTCATCTTTTAGTATTATCGTGAAACACAGGTTTTTGTTAGACTGCGCGGCACTGGCAGAATCAGGAAATACAATGTCGATTCGGGAAGAACGAAAACAACAAAGTCGTCAGGCAATTATGGATGCAGTGCTGCAACTCAGCAGCGCAGGACGTGCATTTAGCAGCATTAGCTTAAGAGAAATTTCACGACAGATTGGACTGGTGCCCACCGCATTTTATCGGCATTTTCAAGATATGGATGAGTTGGGGCTAGATTTGGTCGATCAAGTTGCCTTGCACATTAAAGGTATTTTGTATCAGTTGGGACAAGCTTATTTATACCAACCCGATGCACAGACCGAAAAGGCATTGACCCTATTTTTTAAATCTGTCGATCAACATCCACAACAATGGATTTTTTTAATTGCCGAACGCTGGGGCGGTTCGACCATTTTACGGCAAGCCATCGCCCGTGAAATTGATTTTTTAATTGAAGATTTAGCCAATGATTTACAGCGGGTCGAAAGCGTACAACATTTTCAGCATGCTGAAGATTTTCACATTCTGGCCAATATTTTAATTAATTTATCGTTAAATTGGGCAATGAGCTGGATTGGTTTAGAACGCCAATTTGAAGCCGAAAAATTACCTGAACAACAGCAGCGTTTTATTCAACAAACCATTACTCAAGTACATTTATTATTTCGTGGCATTTGCCACTGGCAACGTCCGCAGCCTGTCGCAGATTAAACATACAACACACTTTTAACCTGCATTAAAAAAACCGCAATGACGTTGCAATCATTGCGGTTTTTAGCGATGCGCTGCTGATTCAGCCTTGCATCATCTTGTTATTGCATCTGCTTATTTCTTAGCTTTACGCTCTTGATCAACCAAGTAGTTCACTACTTGAATCACTTTGCCGTTATCGCCTTGAACGATATATTTACCATTCACCACCACCGCAGGTACACCTGTCAATTGGTACTGACGCGCCAATTGTTTAGCTTGTGAAATTTTAGAGGTGATCGCAAACGAGTTAAACATGCTGTTAAATTTCGCTTCAGGTACACCATATTTCACAAAGAATTTAGCTTGTGATTGTTGGTCAAAAATTTGCTGACCTTTGTCATGAATGGCATGGAAAAGTGGCAAGTGAGTTTTCTTGCGCACACCCAAAGCTTCAGACACATAATAACCACGTGCATTAATTTCCCAAACAGGATTCATGGCTGCAGGAGTACGCACAAAATTCACATCTTTAGGTAACTGGCGTAACCATGTTTGCATATATGGTTCTAAAGTAAAGCAGTGACCACAGCCATACCAAAAGAACTCACGCACTTCAATTTTACCTGGTACATCAACCTTACCCGGGTTGGCGACAACGCTATAATCTTTACCTGCTAAAAAATTTGCCGCCATAGTGCTACCAGAAATAGCAAAGATGGCAGTTGCCAAACTACCTAAAAGGAATTTTTTCATTGCGTTTATAATCCTCTAAATCATTCTGTTTAGTGTATGGCAACACTATAAATCAATTATGCTGATTTCGTTTTCCTTCTGTGAACTTTTTTACAGCTTTTATCGCTTTTTTTAGAATTAACGCTACACTAGGGTTTATATCTATTTTTCCAATTATCACGACCCAATTGAGGTGGCACCCATGTCGCATTTGAATGTTGATCCACAAGAAATTGCCAAATTTGAAGCATTTGCAGCCATATGGTGGGATCAGCATTCCGAGTTCCGTCCCCTGCACATGATTAATCCACTGCGCTTAAACTGGATTGATGAGCACGCAGGCGGCTTGGCAGGCAAGAAAGTGCTAGACGTCGGCTGTGGTGGTGGTATTTTGGCAGAAAGCATGGCTCGTCGCGGTGCCAATGTGCTTGGAATTGATATGGGCGAAGCACCTTTAAACGTGGCACGCCTGCATGCAGAACAAGAAGGCGTACACAATATTGAATATCGCCAAATTCCTGTTGAGCAATTGGTAGATGAGCAAGCTGGTCAATACGATGTGGTGACTTGCATGGAAATGTTAGAGCACGTACCTGATCCGGCCTCGATTATTCAAGCCTGCCAAAAACTGGTCAAGCCGGGCGGTCATGTATTTTTCTCGACCATTAACCGCAACCCTAAATCATACCTATTTGCCATTATTGGGGCAGAATACGTGCTGCGCATGTTAGCCAAAGGCACACACGATTATCATAAATTTATTAAACCGTCTGAATTGGCACACGACATTCGCCAAGCGGGTTTAAAACTTAAAGATATGACGGGTTTACACTACAACCCACTGACTAAACGCTATTGGTTGGCACCTAATGTTGATGTGAACTACATGGTTTACACGGTCAATGAGGCAACAGAATGAAAGCCGTTTTATTCGACCTCGATGGCACCTTAATTGATACCGCTGCAGATTTTATTCGCATCATTCAAGATATGTGCCGCGATAAAGGCTGTGAGATTGTGGCAGCAGACGCCATTCGCACACAGGTATCTGAAGGTGCGCGGGCGATGGTAAAACTGGTCTATCCAGAACTTGAAGTAGATGACCCTGTATTTCTTGCGCATCGACAACGCTTTTTAGACCTGTACGGCGCAGATATTGCAGTCGAAACTGATCTGTTTGAAGGCATGTATCCACTGCTTGATGCGTTGGAACAGCGTCAAATTCCGTGGGGAATTGTCACCAATAAACCGCGCTGGCTCAGCGAAGCACTGCTCAAAGCACTGAATTTAACTGAACGCTGTGCAGTTTTGGTCTGCCCTGAAGATGTTAGCCGTACCAAGCCAGACCCAGAACCTATGTATTTGGCGGCCAAACAGATTGAAATTGCCCCAGAACATTTTATTTATGTGGGCGATCATCCACGTGATATCGATGCAGGTCGTAACGCCAATATGTATACCATTTTGGCAGCATACGGTTATTTACCCTTGCAACACAAAGATGACTTAACAGCATGGCAAGCAGATTGTATAGTGGATTCAGTCGCTGAATTACATACGGTTCTGGACAAATTGGTGCTACAAGCTGCCACGCAAAACAGCAGTGCCCATGCTTGAATCAGTCTTGCAAAGCAATGACATGAAACTCAACCCATAAGCAATAAGAAATGAACAGGAGGGATGCCCATGAAATATTCAGAATATCAACCTCGCCCCGATCTTCTCAAAGATCGTATTATCCTGATCACAGGTGCGGGTGATGGTATTGGACGAGCGGCTGCCCTCAGTTATGCGCTACACGGAGCAACCGTAGTGCTGCATGGTCGTACCTTAAATAAACTTGAAGTGATTTATGATGAAATCGAAAGTTTAGGCGCACCGCAACCTGCTATTTTGCCGCTACAGCTTTCGAGTGCTTCACCACGAGACTATGAATTACTGGTCGATACCCTAGACAAACAATTCGGACGTTTGGATGGTATTTTGCATAATGCAGGCATTTTAGGTGAACGAACTGAGTTGGCAAATTACCCTGCCGATGTTTGGGATGATGTCATGGCCGTGAATTTACGTGCGCCATTTGTACTCACTCAGGAATTATTGCCGCTTTTGGCAAAATCGGAACATGCTTCAGTGGTGTTTGCCAGTTCTGGTGTAGGTCGTGAAGCACGTGAACGCTGGGGTGCTTATTCGGTATCTAAAATTGCAATTGAAGCGGTGAGCCAGTTATTTGCCAAAGAACAGGTGCATCCGAATATTCGCTACAACTGCATTAACCCAGGCGCAACCCGTACTGCCATGCGCGCCAAAGCCTATCCAGATGAAGATCCAAAAACTTTACCTACACCCGATGCCATCATGCCTGCCTATTTATATTTAATGGGCGATGACAGCTTGCACATGAATGGTCAGAGTATTGATGCACAGGATTAGTCCTGTGGTTTGATCCGAAGAAAGGAAGCGCTTGCTTCCTTTTTTATGGACTTAACCTAGCATATTGCCAATTTTTGCGCATGGATTTGCGGTAAAATGGCATCGCACAAGCATCTTCAGGTTTCTACCCTGCCTATTTTTGGCAGCACAAAGCCTGATTGCCATGCTTCACATTTCAATTCAACCTCAACGATGCAGAGAGCAACATGACTGAATTAAACAACATCACCGTGACACCACTTGAAGATGGTATGGTGTCTTTACTGATTGATGGTCAGCCTATTTCTGAAAAATATGGCATGAAGTTTGAAGCCAGCATCGTAGATGACATTCAGGCACTCGACAATGGTCAGAAAATCAAACTGTTTGATCAGTTTGTATTTTCACATACCGATCTTAATTTTGAACATGCTTACCACTATGTCACAGGCATTGAAAAATTGGACGATGCCTACAAAGTAGTTAAAAACTTTGTTTATCGTATTAAAATTGAAGGGCAACCTGAAATTGAACACGTGATTACCAAACAAGGTGCGCCAATGGGTACTGAAGATGTACGCGAATTTATCAATGCACATATTCAAAAATCACTGACCGACTATACCGACTTAAACTACGCTTACTAAAATCCAGTGAAGCTACCAAACTCAGGGGCAATACATCAATCGATTTATTGGATTGAAATTATAAAACTAAACTGTTTTTCAAATTAATGTAAATCCTTTATTCTAAATCCATCTTCAACAGTATTGAGGTAGATTGCGATGACGGATATGAAACGAAAAACAGCCGTGATTCAAAGTATTGAAACTTTACAACTGAGCCAACATTTGATTGTTGCCTTAGATGACAAAGAAAAAGCCGAATGTGTAGCGAGCGCAGTGCAGTCTTTACAAGGTTTGGCAGATCAGTGGAACTGATGCATCCCATAGCAGCTCGCTGCTATGGTCATGCTCGATCTAAAATATAATACCCCAACCCCTTCCCCTATATTTTCTGCATGCACATACATTCAAAATGCTTTTTTGTCGCATAATAGAATAGACTCTATACTGTAGCATCAGGCTTTATTTAAAAAATTCATGTGCTTTCTTCACAGTTTCTCTGCATTTAATGGCTAAAGTATGAACTGTGAAATAGAGATGAGAAATGAGGGGTTTACATGAAAAAGATTTTGACAGTTCTGGCAATGTCTTTCAGTGCTTTACTTGGCAGTAATTTAGCAACTGCTGCTCCTCAATTTGATCGAGACTCAGCTGACCATCCTCGTCACCAAGCACACAATAAACGTGAATTTCGTGCCGATGCTGAAGAGCGTATGCAAGACAAACGCCGCATGCGTGAAGAACGTGGTGTAAAACGTCTACAGCAACATAAATGGCAAACGGGTTATGTCATGCCGCAGCATTATCGTGGCAATGGTTATAAAGTCGATTATCAGGAACATAACTTGCCCCGCCCTGAACGCAAACAACAATGGTATAAAATCAACCAAGACTACATTTTGGTCGATGTCGAAAACCACCATATTTTGCGTATCGCAGGTTTATAGATCTACTGTTACACGTACACAAGCTCTAAATCCATAGCCCAAAGTCCACTTTGGGCTTTTTTTATAGAGTGATGTCCCACACTCATCACATTGCTGTGAAATATCCCGCTCGGGCTCTCCTTGTTTTCTCCATAAAATTCACAATTCACCTCAATTTCCACCATCGTTTATCTTGAGTATTTGATTAATTTGGACACATCAACCCATATTTAAAACTGAAGGTAAATCCCATGAAAAAATTACTCAGCACCTTAGCACTGTCTTTAAGCGCAATTATCGCAACATCGGCCATGGCAGCACCCGACCATCGTTATGATGATCGTCGTCATCAAGCGAGTGCAGCATATAAACATCAAGACAAGCGCTGGGACAATCCACGTCATCCTGCACAGTGGGAACAAAAGCGTTATGATCAAAAACGTGTGAATCCAAGCCGTGACTGGCGTGTAGGTCAAAACCTCCCACGCGGATATGATGCAAACCGCTACAAAGTCAGTGATCGTGAAGCACGTCGTTTACCTAACACAGGCCGCTATCAGCAGTGGTATAAAGTCAACGGTGACTATGTGCTGATTAATGAACGTACCCAGCGTATTATTCGTATTATTGGCTAAAAGCATATTTCAGCCTCAACGATGAGTTCGCATATTCCCAACACCTGAATCACCATTCAGGTGTTTTTTTATATTTAGACTTCCGCTACAGATTTTTTTGATTAGAATCAAAGACAGCACTCGATCATCGAAATAGGCCAGCGCATGACTTCAGCAGAAAACCCTCACAGCACAACCTTACAATATGTGCATTGGTTTCGACATTCTGCGCCTTATATCAATGCCCATCGCAATAAAACCTTCGTGATCATGTTCGATGGCGAAGCGGTGCTGCATGAAAATTTTCAGCATATTATTCACGATATTGCCCTGCTGCATTCGCTGGGAATTCGTCTGATTTTGGTCCACGGCGCACGTCCACAAATTAATCAAAATCTGAAATTCAGCCAAATTGACACCCCTTTTCATTTGCAACGTCGTGTCACCACACGTGAGTCATTATCCTGTGTGATGAATGCGGTGGGTTCAATTCGTCTGCAAATTGAAGCCTTATTGTCGATGGGGCTGGCCAACTCTCCGATGTACGGCGCACGGATTGATGTGGTTTCGGGCAATTTTATTACCGCCAAACCGTATGGTATTCGTGATGGGGTCGATTATCAACTCACAGGTGAAGTCCGCACGGTAGATGCAGATGCTATTCAACGCCATTTAGAAAATTATAATATTGTGTTACTCGGCCCGACAGGTTATTCCAGCACAGGTGAAGTATTTAACTTATTAGCCGAAGAAGTGGCGACTAAAACTGCTATTCAATTAAAAGCCGACAAACTGATTTTCTTAGGCGCGCAGCACGGCTTACAAAATGCCGAAGGTCAATTGCAACGTGAAGTTCATCCTCAACATTTAAATCCCTATATTGAAGATGCTCAGCAACATCATCCAGAGTTGGCTTTACACTTAGATGCAGCCCAAGATGCCTCATTAAACGGCGTACATCGGGTACATCTCATTTCCTATGCCTACGATGGTGCTTTACTCGAAGAACTGTTTACCCGCGATGGCTCAGGGACGATGGTGAGTGATGCACACTATGAAGAAGTCCGCATGGCCAATATTCAGGATGTGGGCGGCTTGATTCGTTTATTACGTCCTTTAGAAGAAGAAGGCGTGTTGGTCTATCGTTCACGTGAGCGTCTAGAAAATGAAATTGGACAATTTGCAGTGATTGAACGTGACGGCATGATTCTCGCCTGTGCCGCCCTATATCCAATTCCAACCACAGGTCATGAACTCAAGTCTGCCGAAATTGCCTGTGTCGCGGTTCATCCTGCTTATCGTAAATCCAACCGTGGCCGCCAAATTTTGGATTATTTAGAAGATAAAGCCAAAGCCATGGGCATTCAGCAATTATTTATTTTAACTACCCGCACCGCACACTGGTTTCTAGAACAGGGCTTTGCTCCTGCCAGTGTCGATGATTTACCCGATGCACGTCAGGCTTTATATAACTATCAACGCAACTCAATTGTGTGTAAAAAACGGCTCTAAGTGAGGTTTTTTGACAGGTTGAATGATACTGCACAACCAAAATCCAAACATGTTTCACGTGGAACATGCTGCCGATTAAATCAGGTCATCACACCTATATCTGTCAGCACGACATTGTACGGATGATCAAAATTGGCAGCATCCACACCACTGTTTAGTTTTTTTAAATAAAATTGATGCAAGGCAGGAAGAAACTTTACTTTTATCATTTATATAAAAAATTCAAAAAACTTATTCATTCAGTCAAAAAATACAAAAGCAAGATACTCCCCCTCTGTAACTATGCTTTTAACGGATTTAATAGCTAAGCTACAGAATAAACTAAAAATATTTTAAAAATACATCTTTAAAGGATGCACAAGCCTGATGATTTGCCGTACAATTAATAATTCCCTTTTTTCATTGTTTTAAAATTACGAATGGAACAAAAAAAGAGTACACAAAAACGCCATCAGCTTCTCAATGCTGCACTCGACGTATTTTCTTTATACGGATTTAGCGGCGCGAGTTTGGACGAAATCGCACAAATTGCAGAGATGCATAAGTCGAATATTTTCTATTATTATGAAAATAAAGAAGCCTTATATGTTGAAGTACTAACTACAGTACTACAAAAATGGCTTGCACCTTTGCAAATGCTCGAAGCTGAACTCGAGCCTGATGAAGCAATTACCAATTATCTGCTGCAGAAAATTGAGGTTTCACGTACTCAACCGAAAGCATCACGTCTATTTGCATTAGAAGTGATTCAAGGTGCACCACATATTCAGGAAATTTTAAAAGGCCCTCTGAAAAAACTGGTCAAACGCAAAGCCAAAGTCATTACCATGTGGCAAGAGCAAGGCAAACTGTCTAAGCAGATTGATCCTGAATTGCTTATTTTGAATATTTGGGCGATTACCCAAAACTATGCCGACTTTGCAACGCAAATGGAAATGGTGACAGGTAAAACCTTGCGTAACCGCAGTATGCTGCAACGTGTCTTGCAACATACGGTTCACATGATGCTCTACGGTATTATGCCGCGTCAGGACGAAGTGGATGCACCTCAAGCCGCTGTGGTCACAGCCACACATGAACAAGAATCAGAAGACTAATTGCACAGCACTAACTAAGATACGCACTTTTACTCACGACCCTAGTTATGACTAGGGTCGTGGCGTTTTGGTAACGATATTATTTAAGACCCTGATACAAAGACAATAGTTTTTGTGCACCCAACAACAAGTTTTCTTCCCAATCTAAATGCGCTGTATCATTGGCACCATCGGTAATATATTTCACCGACAGCATCCGCACCCCTAATTTTTTACAGACTTTGGCAATCGCATAGCCTTCCATGTCAACCAACTGACATGGCACTTTGGGCGTACCCGTTTCAAAACTATCCCCCGTACCACAAATGCCACTCGGCAAATGCTCAAAATAGCGTTCCAAATGAATTTCTGCAGGATGTTCCTGATCCATTGGCGTGACTCCCACCTGAAAACCCAACGGAGAAACATCCATATCGCGCTGCACAAACTGGCACACTTCCACCAAAGCATGTGCATCAAAATGTGAGCTGCCAGCTGTGCCTAAATTCAATAAAGTTTTACAACCAGTCTTTTGAATCACTTCAAAGGCTTTAAATGCAGCATTGACCTTACCAATACCACTGTAATGCACCTGAATCCCAGCCTGCTCAAACAAGCCTTTAGACTCACTGGGCAATGCCATAATTAAAGCGAAATCAGAATTCATCACTATTTACTCGTGCAGATCATTGAAACTGAGCACATTAGAAAAGAAAATCTGGTGCGGTGCAAATCCAGTTCACCTTTCGCGCTCAAATAGTCGGATTTTGCCTGATTTTCAGATAATTTTTCAGGTTAAAAACACAACAGCAAGACGAAAGCGCGAGAATATGGCAATATATAGCTCTTACAAATTTTCAACTTTCATTCGACCATGCAGCTGCTCCGCCTGAATGCTTTATCTTCTACCACCGACTTAGCTCAAACTGCCGTGACCATTGGCAATTTTGATGGCGTGCATGTCGGTCATCAGGCGATGATTCAACAACTCAAAGCAGTGGCTGCCGCACAACAACTAAAAACTGTGGTGATGCTATTTGAACCACAACCACTGGAATTTTTTAAAGGTTATGATGCCCCGCCACGTATCAGTTCTTTGCGGGAAAAAGTTGCATATCTGACCGAATTGGGCATCGACTATATTGCCGTGGCCAAGTTTGACAATCACTTCCGCAGTTTAAGTGCTGAAGCCTTTGCCCACCTTTTAAAAAATAGTTTAAATGCCACACATTTGGTTTTGGGTGATGATTTTCATTTTGGCAAAAACCGTCAAGGCAACAGTGATTTTTTACGCGACTTTGGTTTTCAAGTTACCAATTTAAGCACCGTAAATTTATCGGGTGAACGGGTAAGCTCTACACGTATTCGCCAAACCCTACAAGCAGGTGACTTGGCTCTCGCTGCCCAACTGCTCGGACGTCCTTATAGTATTACGGGGCGCATACAATATGGCGATCAAATTGGTCGTACCCTGGATTTCCCCACCATTAACGTACGCTTAAACCGTCATCGTCCTTGTTTGAACGGTATTTATGGTGTTGAAGTGGTCTGTGAAACCACCTCCTTAACCGACACAGTCAGCAATGCACATCCTAGCAAAACAGGTGTTGTAGGCTACAGCCCAAACAGTTTATTTGGTGCAGGGCATGTCGGAACACGACCTGCCATCAAGCAAGAACATCCCGAATGGCGATTAGAAGTACATTTCCCCAATGTTTCTGCTAATCTGTATGGCTTGTTAATGCGGGTCACGTTTTTAAACTATTTACATGGCGAAAAAAACTACCCTTCGCTTGAAGCACTCAAAGCGGGAATTGATGATGATGTTGAAAAACTTCTTGAATTTCGACAAGATCATCCCGATTTCCCTTTTTAATTTTACCCTGAATATTTAATGTAAAACGCGTCAGTCCATGGGCTGATTCAACTGGAAGACAACTTGCATGAGCGATAAGCAAACTCCTGAAAATGCAGTGGATTATAAAGCCACGCTGAACCTCCCAGGTACTGAATTTGCAATGAAAGCAAATCTGGCAGTACGTGAAGCGAAATGGTTAGAAGAGTGGTATGCCGACAACATTTATCAGCAGATTCGTGCATCGCGTATTGGCAAGAAAAAATATGTGCTTCACGATGGCCCTCCATACGCCAATGGTCAAATCCACTTAGGTCATGCGGTCAATAAAGTCCTCAAAGACATCATCATTAAAAGCCGTGTCTTGGATGGCTATGATGCCCCTTATGTTCCAGGCTGGGACTGCCACGGTCTACCAATTGAGCTCAAAGTAGAAGAAAAAGTCGGTAAAGTTGGCGTTAAAGTTGATGCCTCAACTTTCCGTAAAGCCTGCCGTGAATATGCTTACACCCAAGTTGAATTACAGAAAAAAGACTTTGTGCGTATGGGCGTATTTGGTGATTGGGATAACCCTTACCTCACCATGAATTTCAAGCAAGAAGCCGACATCGTGCGTTCATTGGGTGCAATTGCCAAAGCAGGCCATATTGAACCTGGTCTAAAACCTGTGAATTGGTGTCTAGATTGTGGTTCTGCACTGGCAGAAGCCGAAGTTGAATATGAAGATAAAAAATCCGATGCGATTGACGTCGGTTTTGCTGTTGTTGATTTAGCCGATTTATCTGCACGTTTGGGCGTTCAAATTACCGATGCAACAGATATCGTGATTTGGACCACAACACCGTGGACATTGCCTGCCAACCAAGCTGTTGCTTTGCATGCCGAAATTGAATATCAATTGGTAAAAGCACGTAGCGACGAAAAAGCAGCACAAAACTTTATTTTGGCCAAAGAATTAGTACAGTCTGTAACTGAACGCTATGGCTTTAGCAGCTATGAAGTGTTGGCAGACTTTACTGGTGACAAACTTGAAAACCTGATCTTGCAACATCCACTGATTCAAGAGCGTCAAGTACCTGTCATTTTAGGGGAACACGTCACCGCTGCCAGCGGTACTGGTGCAGTACATACCGCACCTGGACACGGTGTGGACGACTATAAAGTCGGTTTACAATACAACCTAAAAGTCGATAACCCGGTTGGTGGCAATGGTGTTTATTTACCAACTGCACCAATTTTTGCAGGCGAGCACATTTACAAAGCCAATCCACAAATTATTGCTGCTTTGGCAGAAAGCAATAAGCTTTGGGCACATCACCCAATCAAGCACAGCTACCCACACTGCTGGCGTCATAAAACCCCAATTATTTTCCGTGCCACACCACAATGGTTTATCAGCATGGATAACCAAGGTTTACGTCAAGGTGCATTGAATGCGATCGAAAATGAGATCAGCTTCGTGCCAGATTGGGGTAAAAACCGTATTCAAGCCATGATTGAAGGCCGTCCAGACTGGTGTATTTCACGTCAGCGTACTTGGGGTGTGCCAATTCCATTCTTCGTTCACAAAGACACCAACGAATTACACCCTCGCACACCTGAATTGATTGAAGAAGTCGCGAAACTGATCGAGCAAGAAGGGATTGATGGCTGGTACAACCGTGAAGCCAAAGACTTCATTGGTGATGATGCCGAGCACTACAATGCAGTGCGCGATACATTAGATGTATGGTTCGACTCAGGGACAACCCACTACGCCGTACTACGTGAGCGTGAAGAACTACAAGACCCTGCCGATCTTTACCTTGAAGGTTCAGACCAACACCGTGGCTGGTTCCAGTCTTCATTACTGACCTCAATTGCTATCAATGAACGTGCACCATACAAAGGCTTGTTGACACACGGTTTCGTGGTCGATGAAAAAGGCCGTAAAATGTCGAAGTCATTGGGCAATATCATCACCCCACAAGACATCATTAAAGACATGGGTGCAGACGGCTTACGTTTCTGGATCGCATCTGCAGATTACCGCTATGAAATGACCGCAGGTAAGGAAATCTTTAGCCGCGCATCAGATGGTTATCGTCGTATCCGTAATACCTTGCGTTTCTTGTTGGCCAACTTGAATGGCTTTAAACCGTCAACAGATGCGCTTCCTGTAGATCAATTGATTGCTTTAGATCAATACATCCTACAACGTGCCGCTGAAGTGCAAAAAACCATTCAGCAAGCCTATGAAGATATGAACTTCCATATCGTAACCAGTGCGCTGACTAACTTCTGTATTAACGATTTGGGTGGCTTCTACCTCGACATCATCAAAGACCGTCAGTACACCACCAAAGCCGATTCTCAAGCACGTCATTCTGCACAAACAGCTTTGTATCACTTGGTTCAGGCTTTCGTACGCTGGATGGCACCTATCTTAAGCTTTACTGCTCAAGAAGCATGGCCGCTAATTCCTGAGCAATCAGAAAAATATGTGTTCACAGCAGAATGGTACGAAATTCCTGTAGCTTCTGAAGCAAACATGTTAGCAGAAGCCGAATGGCAAACCCTGATTGCCGTAAAATCTGCGGTGAACAAATTCATTGAAGCAGCACGTACGGCTAAAACAGTCGGCTCAAATCTGTCTGCAAAAGTTGAACTTTGGGCTAGTGATGAACTAAAAGCCGTCATGGATAAACTGGGCGATGAATTGCGTTTTGTCCTCATTACCTCTCAAGTGATTGTGAATGGCTTTGATACAGCACAAGGCGAAGCTTCAGACCTTGAAGGTTTAAATGTGAAAGTCTCTGCGGCAGATGGTGAAAAATGTGTACGTTGCTGGCACGTTTTACCAGATGTGAATACACATTCTGCACATCCAGGCTTATGCTCACGTTGTATTATCAACCTTCCAACAGGTCAAGGCGAAGAGAGAAAATATGCCTAATCCACAACACAAAAAGGGCTTATTCCAGTTTTATCCGCACAATTTATGGTGGATTGGCTTGTCCATTGTCGCGATTATTCTCGACCAATGGACCAAATGGATTGCAGTCTCGCATCTAAACTATGCAGACCCTGTACCTGTATTGCCCTTTTTGAATTGGACGTTATTGCATAACTATGGCGCAGCCTTTAGTTTCTTGTCCGATGCAGGTGGATGGCAGCGCTATTTCTTTACCTCACTGGCAGGTTTAGTGTCTGTAATTTTTGTATTTTGGCTGATGCGTATGCCAAAAAACATCATCGTGCTGCCTTTGGCAATTGCCTTAATTTTAGGCGGTGCGATTGGGAATTTAATTGATCGGGTCAGCCTCGGTTACGTGGTCGATTTTATTCACGTGTATTACAACAACAGCCACTTCCCTGCCTTTAATATTGCAGACAGTGCCATCACCCTTGGCACCATTCTGTTGTTAATTGATACGTTTTTCCTAGAAAAACACCGAATTGAACGTGCGCAGGCGCAACATGACTGAACTAATTAACCCAAATGACGAAACCCGTATTGAAGATGGCTCAAAAGTCGAGTTGCACTTTTCAGTGGCCATTGAAGATGGGGTAGAAATTGACAACACCCGTAGCCGTGCTGAACCTGTTAGCTTGGTAATGGGCGATGGTAGCTTGTTACCAGGTTTTGAAAAGTCATTATTTGGCTTACGTGCAGGTGACCGTCGTACCGTGAGCCTTCCACCAGAAGAAGCTTTTGGCCCGTGGAACCCTGAAAATGTCCAAACATTTGATACGGTTAAATTTGAACAGCGCCCAATTGAAGGGCACATGATTGAATTTGAAGATAAAGCCAAACAAAGTCTGTATGGCGTGGTTAAATCTGTAAACGATGATGTGACAGAAGTAGACTTTAACCATCCTTTAGCAGGTAAAAATATTACCTTTGAAGTCGAAATTTTTAGAGTGACACCAGCAGGACAACAAGGCATTAAGTTGATGTAATTGAACTCAATTTAAACCCATCCTGCAAAATATACCCTAAGTGAATGATTTTTTACTTGGGGTATTTTTATTAACACGCTTTCATAAATCAAAAATTGATCATAAATGATCAATCAAATTAGTATTGAAAATCCCTTCTCCTTGAGAGGAGGCTAAGATGAGGGAGTATTAAATTATGCTCTTAAAAGGATTGATGATAAAAGTCTATTAAATAAGACAATTATTAAATACAATCAATCACTTAAATTTTAATAACCCTCTTTATTGATCTTCATTTTACGAATATACCGTTGTACGTTTTAGCTTACAATAACTGCAGAAAATTGACGCTTGGCAAATCACAGTTTTAATTTTATATTTAAGTCATACAGAAACAGGAAGTTTCTAAAAGCAAGAATAACAATAATAAATCAATATAACGGCAGGACGCTGAAAGGTATAACAGGAGTAATACCGAGTAATAAATCTGAAAAAGCCCCGACATGAAGTTGGGGCTTTTTTCTATCCCAAATTTGATTTTTGGGCTTATTTGGCTGTTAATTTTAGTAATCTGGCAGATTTTCCATCTTCTATTACCCAAATATTGCCATCTTTGGCTTGTAACAACCCACGAATTCGTTGTCCCATTGGTAAACGTTGTATTTCCTGCACAGGCTTTGTATGTGTGTCAACCACAATGATTGCTTGAGATGACAAGCCACCTAACAAAGCTTTATCTTTCCATTGTGGAAACACATCCCCCGTATAAAAAATCAAACTTGAAGGTGAAATCACTGGGGTCCAATCCAACACTGGGGCTTTGAACTCAGGCCGTGTAGCATGGTCTGGAATAGGCAAGCCATTATAATGATCACCATTTGACACCAAGGGATAACCGTAATTCTCGCCTTTTACAATTACATTCAGCTCATCACCGCCCTTAGGACCCATTTCTGCAACCCATAGCTGTCCTTTAGCATCAAACGCCATACCTAAAGGGTTACGATGCCCTAAACTCCAGACTTGCTTAGCAATCTCTCCATGTTGCTGAAATGGATTGTCTCTGGGTGATGTGCCATCTGCATTTAAGCGCAAAATTTTACCTAAATTACCTTTTAAATCTTGAGCAGGTTCAAACTTTTGCCGCTCACCAGAGCTAATCCATAACTTACCATCAGCACCGAATTGCATACGGTGTGCATAATGCCCCTGCCCAGATACTTTAGGCGTTTGCTGCCAGATTCGCTGAATTTGAGTTAATTTTGGGGCAGATTTTACATCCAATAAAAGCTTGGCTCGAATCACGACAGCACCGTAGCCACCCATGCCTGATTCAGCATAGCTTAAATAAATAAACTGATTCTGCTGAAAATCGGGGTCTAATACGACATCCCCCAAACCACCCTGACCACCATAGGCCACTCGAGGCACAGCTTGAACATCTAAAATTTGGCGGGTTTTGGGATTAAAAAGTTTTAATTTTCCTGCTTTCTCTGTAATTAATAACTGGCCGTTGGGTAATTCTACGAACGCCCATGGTTCATTAAAATCTGCAATAGCGTGTACTTGATAGCTTTGTAAGCTTTGCGGAGAGTTAGATGCTGCAGCAACCGCCTTATTGTGCTGCTCAGTATCTATCTGTGCACTACATCCTGTCGTAAAACACAGTAATAACAACGATGCACATAAACTGCTGCTTTGATATATGTTTCGCATTTTTAGCACCTGTATTGTTTATTGTATTCTTATCACATGACATGATAGTCCATAAATACCAAACCTTATTTAGGCCAAATGTAGGAAAAATTTTAAATTTCAGATATTAAAAGCAAAAAATTAAGGAGCAATGCTCCTTAATTTTAATGTTCAGTGACATTCATGCGTCATTAACTATAAGATCGACTGGCTTTTTTAACCACACTTGGCTCAGTCACTACCTGTGATGCACTTTGTAAACGAATCAATGCCACAGCAATCGCACCAATGACTGCTGGAATTGCGACCGCCAAGAAGTTCATTTTATGCGGCAAATCCATGCCTAAAAGAATGCCAATAATAATTGGTCCTACAATCGCACCAACACGACCAACAGCCGAAGCACAGCCAATCCCTGTAGAGCGAATGGTCAGTGGATAATACTGCGCAACAAAGCTATACAGCAAAATACTACTACCAATCGCCGAAGCACCTGCCATTGCAACCAATAGGTAAATTACAGGCTGTGGTGAGTTAAAGCCTAATCCGACTAGCGAGAAAGCACCTAGCAAGAACATGCCAATAATCACAGGCTTTAGATGGAAACGGTCTGCTAAAATACCACCACCAATAGTACCAATTACAGCACCAATATTCATTGCCATCAGGAACATTAAGCTGTTACCTAACGAGTAACCCGCTGCCATCATCAGTTTTGGCAACCAACTGCCCAAAGCATAAACCATCAACAAACACATAAAGAAGCAGCACCAAAACAGCAAAGTACTCATGCCACGGTTATTTTTAAATAAGGCTGCAATTGAGGCATCTGCGGTTTGTACTTCATTTAATACAAACTGTGTTTGACTGCTGATATTTTCTTGCGGACTGATCTGCTGAACGATATGACGTGCACGCTCATGTTGTTGCTTTTTCACCAAAAATATTAATGACTCTGGTAAGAAAAACCACAATAAAGGCAATGCCAATAAAGGCAGTCCTGCAATATAGAACATGATTTCCCAACCAAAACTTGGGGTTAACCAAGCACCTAGTAAAGCAGCTAAAATACCACCTACTGCATAACCACTAAACATAGTGGTAACTAAAGTACTACGCATTTTTTGCGGTGCATATTCAGAAGTCAAGGCAACCAAGTTTGGCAGCACACCACCAATCCCTAAGCCTGCAATAAAGCGTAAAATACCAAATTCTGTTGGGGTAGAAGCAAAGCCTCCCCAAAAGGTAAAGCCACTAAATAAAGTCACACAGATCAGAATGACATTTTTACGGCCAATTTTGTCTGCCAACATACCAAATAGCATGGCACCAAACATCATACCCGCCAAGGCAGTACTGGCAAGCATGCCTGCTTGCACAGCGGTCATATTCCATTCTTGCATCAGTAGTGGTAAAGCCACACCGTTAATCGCCAAATCATAACCGTCAAAAATAACGACAAATACGCACCAAAGTACAATTTTTAAATGAAAAGGTTTAAACTTTGCTTGATCCACTACAGCATTCACATTCATTGTTGTTGCTGTCATTTTTCCCTCACCTCCAATTGTGAGATTTTTATTTTATAAAAAATGAATGATTATTCACTTTTGTATATAAAATGAATCATTATTCATTTTTTGTCTACAGCAAAAACTTAACTCTGAATACTTTTCTCAAAAACTTAGACTAAAGTTGTAGATAAACTCGACCAAATAGACTTGAATACACTTCTTATAATTTGCTAGTTATTTTATTTTTCACATGATTTATTGTTTTAAATATCTTATTTTTACTATTATCTCCTTCACTTTATTCCTCCATAAAAAAACACCCTCAACGTTAGTTGAGGGTGTTTAGAATAATGAGCTGGCGATGACTTACTCTCACATGGGTAACCCCACACTACCATCAGCGCGAAGAGGTTTCACTTCTGAGTTCGGGAAGGGATCAGGTGGTTCACTCTTGCTATTGTCGCCAGCACAA
>NZ_VPEP01000160.1:0-1055 GCF_013417035.1 Acinetobacter sp. YH16053 | reverse complement strand
ACTGTAATCTCCAGCCATAATTCGCTCACATGTTTTCATGAGTCTTTCAACTACTTCTGATATCACATCTTCAGTAGATTCTGACTTTCCAAATTGACTTTCATCTAAAAGGAAATCTGGTATTACTTGCTTCATTACACTTTGAGTGACTCGTTTAAATAAGTAAGGAGCACATACATCAACACTAATTTGATGGATTTTCCTAGTTCTTAACAAGTTACAAGTAACTTCAGAAAATATTAAATTACGTATTTCTGTATTTATAAAATCTAATAACTTACGATTAAGGGTCATTTGTAGATTCACTACAATATTTAAAATTTCCTGATATTCTTCATTTTTTAAACTTTTAAAAAATTCAACACTGTACCCATAGAAATCGACGAAACCAAAACCAACTCGATGATCAGGATTTGTTTGGCTTATTCTTGCTTGAATAGACTTCAAATCTTCATCTGTAAGTAACTTTAATCCATAGTCATCGAAAGCCTTCCTTATAATTTGATCAGCATCATCTATAGAAACTACAGTTTTAACATTAAAGAAATTTTTTAAAATTGTAGATTCAGCATAGATCCTATTTGTTAAATCAGTGCCATTAACTGCATCGACTTTGATGCTAGTAAGTATTTTTTTTACCTCTTCTAATGGAGGAGAGAATCTCTCCTTTCGAAAAGACTCATATTCTTCTACTATCTCACTAATATACTTAGCAATATTCCCGTTATTAATATCATCAAGAATACTAAGACTATAATTATGAATTAGATCATTTGCAGGTTCAGTAAAATCATTCGATACGTAAATCAAATACTTGAAATTATTAAGATTAGGAAGAATTGAAGAGTCCTTACTAGCATATAGTGCAAACTTAATCAGCTCTTTTAATAACTGAGGTTTGGTTAGCCTTCCCGTATATTTTTTACACTGAATTAATCCAGAAACACCATCTTTTCCATAAAGTACACAGTCTCGTCCTCTCTCTCCAACCCCCTGCATTAGTACAATATCTGTAAGGTCTTGATGTTTTTTTTTCTTAATTTCTTCCTTAACTA
>NZ_VPEP01000159.1:0-1070 GCF_013417035.1 Acinetobacter sp. YH16053 | reverse complement strand
AAACCAAATTGCACGAGCATTGAACATCATCAAAAATGCTGATCCGCAAGAGCAACGCAAGTTAGATATTTTCAGCATTTTTTCAGTTTTAAAAGGCATTCAAACCGAGTTAGAACAAGTATTTCCTGCACTTCCGAAAATCAGCAGACAAAGCCCTGAAAGGCTTAAAAAGCAATTGTCTTCGATACAGCTTGCTGAGGAGGATGAAAGTGCATATTAAATTTTTAAATCACGGCAAAGGATCGGCCGCACGCGCTTCAGCGTATGTTTTAGATAAGTTCGATCATCTTGGCAATGTTCGGGCAGGTGTTGATGTTTTGCGTGGTGATGCGACTACATTTAACGCCATCTGTGACTCAAGTCCACATTTGTGGAAGTACACCAGTGGCGTGATCGCATGGTCAAAAGAAGACAGTCCGACAGATGAACAAATAAAAGAAGTCTTAGACGAGTTTGAAAAGCATGCTTTTTCGGGACTAGATCCCTCACAGTACCACCTTTTTGCCGTGCTTCACACAGACGATGACGGCTCGAAGCATATCCACGTTCTAGCACCCCGCCTAGATATTCAAAGCGGTAAATCACTCAATATTGCCCCACCCGGCCATGAAAAGCATTTTGATTCTTTACGTGATTACTTCAACACAAAGTACCAGTGGTCACGCCCCGATGATCTGCTTTTGATGAAAACGACACAAGAGCCAAACTATGTCGCAAAACTCAACGCTCAAGCTAAAAATATTTTTACAGGTCAAGATCTTGAGGCGCTTACAAAAAAGCAGTTTGGCAAGCTCGTTGATAACTACGTACAAACATTTTTAAGGACTCTGACAGTAAAAAACAGAGCAGATATTGTCCAGTGTATTGAGCAACTGGAAGGAATCGCATCGGTCAAACAAAGTAAAGAATACTTAACTGCCACTTTGAAAAGTGGCAAAAGACATCTACTTGGAGGCGACTTGTATCATGAACAATTCGAAATTAACGCTTATTCAGAGCATCTCAGAGCAGCAGCAGAAAGCCGACCAACTACAGCAGAGCTTGCAAGAGCTCTAAGAAACGCTGCAAAC
>NZ_VPEP01000158.1:0-1070 GCF_013417035.1 Acinetobacter sp. YH16053 | reverse complement strand
AAGATCGTGATAGAAAACTTTTTAACTTACCTCCAGTTGATAAAGCTTTTTATACATTTAAAAAAGAATTTAGTTCATATGAACAAGCCTCTCAGTTTTTAAGAATCTATATTCAACCCTTACTGAAAGGTAATTCATTTACACAAGCCTCAATTACTAAGAGGCACGGATTAAATGTATTGAAAGTTACAGCAGATGCGTCTGGAGATAACTATTTTGAATTAATGGAAATTTTTGGTAAACCAGTCTATGCAAAAGGATTTTTGGAAGATTTAGAAGAAGATGTAGAAGAAAATTTAGAGGAAGATTTAGACAAAAAATCGGATGATGGCCGATTAAAAACAGTAGATGATGACTACGATATTATAAATGTGGAATTGGATGGCTATCCTGCAAATTATGATCGTAGTAGCATCAATTATGACTAGAAGAATAGTTCTCTAAGCTATCAGGGGAACTTGTTAATACTAAAGCTAAATTAAAAGTCACCCCCTAAAACCTAATTGTTCTAATAGGGGGTAAAACATTCTGAATTTTGGTGGCTCTAAAAGCATATCTGCAATACGAATGGCAAATTCTTCATAGCTTTCAGTTCCCTGTGAATACTCACTTAATTCAGGCAATTTAGCCATTTTATTGGCGAATAAGTGTCGTTGAGCATCTGTCAGTGGAATAAAGAAATCAGGTGTATTCGGATCTCTTTTTGGTTCTATTTGTTTTGCTAATTTAGGAGCTTGCTTCTGTTTAAATCTGAACGAAAAACCGGTAATAGTACGTCCAGTTTTGTGTTGCTCATAACTTACAGTAATGTCGGTATGCTCGTTGATTTGTTTGATAGATGGTTCTAGTACACGGCTTTTGAAGTGGTTCATTGCTTTGTATTCATCAGCTGCAATACCTAGTTTTTCCCTGAATTCTGAGAGGTCTATTTTTGGTACTTTGCCAACTTCACGCCATGCAATGAGAATCTCATATAAGCGTATAGCGTACTTACTGGTAAGCTGAGAAACCTGCTTTAACTGATAGCTAGTAAAGTGTTGCTCAAGTCTTGTAATTAATGGGACTACATC
>NZ_VPEP01000157.1:0-1082 GCF_013417035.1 Acinetobacter sp. YH16053 | reverse complement strand
TAAGCTGTCATTAAAAAGTAAACATGTATTCTTTTCCGAATTGGTTTGATACTCTCTCCACCCATTGCTCTATTTTATCAGCTGTCATGACTTGAAAATCTCGCCAATAATATTTCATCTGCTTCCATACCATCTCGATTCGATTTAACTCAGGGCTATAAGCTGGAATAAAATACAAATTCGTCGAAAAGTTACTTTTAAGTAGCTCTCTGTAATCAGCCATCTTTTTACTTCTATGAATCGAGGCATTATCAACAATAAGAACCAATGGAAGGTTATAAGTCTGTTTTACTTGTTGAGCTATTCCAGTTAAATAGGCATAAAACCAAGTGCTTGTAACTGACTCTTGTAAACAACTTGTCACCAGTTTCCCCGTTGAAAGCAAACACCCCATGACATTAACTCGTTTTAATCTTATTGCATCAACCGCATGAACATCACCTATCTTTGTCCATGCATAGCGGTTATCAGGTGTAGATGAAAACCCTGTTTCATCAACATAACCTAATATAATTTCACCACGTGCCGCTTGCTCTCGTAATTTTTCAATCTGCTGTGTTGCTTGTTCAAATGCAATCGGATCTCTTTTTTTTCAAGCTATGACGGGTACGCTTGAAGACCATACCTGAATCACGTAAAAACTTACGAATGGTTTCAACAGACACGGACACTTCGTATTCTTCATGTAGTTTGACTCGGATTTGTTCTGCATTGAGTGGACTTGTATTGACCCAATCTAGGATTTTCGCCTGATAGTCTGAGATCAATGTATTGGGCCGACCTGAGCGATGACCTTCTTTAATCGATTCAAACTCATACAATTCCCAACGTCGGCGTTGTAGCCTTATGGTTTCTGGGATACGTTCTTGTAGAGTGGCAACTTCCGCAACACTTTTACCTTCAGAAAGCCAGAGAATAGTTTGGGCACGTTGTCTTTCACGCCAATGTTTTGCATGCTTGGCCAGAAAAATGAGTCGTTCTCGCTGTTCTAAACTAAGTGGTACAGAAACAATTCGAGGCATGTGTGAACATCTGTTAACTAAAAAAACTTTTTCGCATGATTAGTTATTCTTGTCAACTTA
>NZ_VPEP01000156.1:0-1091 GCF_013417035.1 Acinetobacter sp. YH16053 | reverse complement strand
TATTGCCAATAGAATTAGTTTAGAGGGTAAAGCTCATAGCGATAGTATGATACACAAGAAAGCTCACGAGAGTGCCGAAAAGCTTGCAAAAGAAAGGGGGTTATTTACAGCGGTTGAAGTCAAGGAAATGAAAAAGGAAATGACAAAAGACCTTAGAAAAGAGATAAGCAGAGCTTATACTCAATGCCGAAATAAGTCCACCTCAATAGAACACTTCCAAGAACTAATGCATAACAAGGGGTATGACATTAATTTGACGATAAATAAACAAGGAAATATGCAAGGCTTTCGAATAGTAGAAAGGCAAACAGGACAAGACTTTAAAGCTTCGGAGATAGGAAAAAATGTAAGACTTGCAGACTTAACCAAAAAGATAGAAGAAAACAAACAAACTATACAGCAAGCAAAAACAATACTTCAGACCCCTAAAATAGCCAATAGATTGCCCAAAGAAATAATGAAACAAGTACCCCCAACCCTTAACGTAGCTTTAGATATGGCTATAAAAGTGGTTGAGTATGCAAAAGACTTAGTGCAGACATTAAGCAGAGGACACGGAATAGGATATTAAAATAAACGATATGAGCGAAAAGAGAATATCTAACGAAACGTTAGGAAAAGTAGTAGTACAAGTAGTGAAAGACCTTGAAAAGAGCCTTAAAACGCACGAAAAGACACAGAAAGAACAACAAAATGAATTACGAGAGATAACAAACAAAGCTGTAATCCAATTACGTGGAGAGTTAGACCGTATAGAGAGCTTTTCAGTCGATTTAAAGCCTTTAGACGAAAAGATGAAGAACTACATCAACGAAATAGAGAAAGCATCAGAAAAGGCAAAAAAGGAGTTTCAAACGCCTATGCTTGGAATGCGAGTAGTAGGAATATTTGCTTTTGTTTTATTGGCTGTGTTAGCCTTTTCTTTTTTCACTATTAACCAAGCCAAAGAGCTTAAAAAAGAGCGAGAAAGTAAGGAGCGATTTATCGAGTTTATTAAGGCTGATGAAAAGAGAATAAAAGAGTTCAATGAGTGGGCGAAGCAATAGAACTTGTTTTGTTCGGAAAATGCTAAAAAAACCTACATGCTTTTT
>NZ_VPEP01000155.1:0-1098 GCF_013417035.1 Acinetobacter sp. YH16053 | reverse complement strand
GGGTAAAGCTGGTTTTATGGCTGGTAATATGGCCATGAATATGAGTTCTGCTTTAAAAAGTGACCTTGGTAGTCGTTTAAGTGGTTCTACGACTGGTGGACGTATGGCTGGCTCGATGATGAATAAAGCAAACGAGCTACGGTCAAAACGATCTAAAAGCAATCAGGATGAAAACACTATCTCATAGGGCGAGACAGATTTTTTCTGATTATTCGCATTTGTTTAGTTGTTGTTTTATACGCTCAATCCTTGTAATAAGACCATCCACACAACTTTGATGACGTTCATAAAGTGGGTGGTCTTTATTCTGCCAGTTATCCAATATTTCTTTGGCTTCGATGTACTCTTGTTCTAGTTTGTATAGTTGACCTTTCAGTCCAAAATTATCTTTATTCCAGATAGCTAATAGCTCGGTTTCACTTAGTTTTGATAAATCAGTCATTAGTAATACTCCCATTTAACCTTTAAAATCTGTTTCTGTTCGCAATGCCTTGAATATGCGTTTTGCCGTTTCTTCTCGCACACTGGACGGGTCACGTAAAATATTGGCAATCCATATTGCAAATGCTTGATAGTCCTTATTCCCTGCTAGGTCGCTGATACTGTGGACTTTAGACAATACTGAGCTATAAGTATTTATCTGACTGTCTGACAAGTTGCAGAACATATCAACCGTGCTTGGATCTCGTTCATGGTTGATTGTTTTAGGCTTGGATTTCTGTTTAAAGCTGAATGAAAACCCAATGATTGAACGTCCTCGCTTATGTTGCTCGTATTCTGCCTTAATGTCGGTATGGTCGTTAATTTGTTGAATAGCAGGCTCTAATACTCGTCTTTTAAACGATTCCATCCGTTGATGCTCTGTGTCCAATACACCAAGTCTTGACCTCAATTCCTTAGTTTCAAGCATTGATACTTTCCCAGTGCTACGCCATGCAATTAGTAGTTCATATAAACGTATGGCATAGGCACTCGTTAGGCTACTTACCTGCTCCAGTTCATAACTGGTGAAATGCTTCTCTAGGTTGGTGATCAGTGGCACAACATCATCTGAAAACCTGATACGGACAAGGGCTTCGTTTTCAACATAGGCCACAC
>NZ_VPEP01000154.1:0-1103 GCF_013417035.1 Acinetobacter sp. YH16053 | reverse complement strand
AATGTACCTGTTGTAGTTGCAGCATTTGCGGCTTGAATACCGATTAGCCCAATTACTGCTAACGTAGCATAAGAAATAACCTTTTTCATTTATGAACCCTTTTACATCGAATTGTTAATGCATATATGTGAAAAGAGCACACTAAACCTGTACAACTAAATAGTGATATTCTTTACATTCAATAAATTATATTAAATTAATGTAATACAAGCCACATTTTTTTGTAAAAATGTTAATTTTAATGCAACCAGTCCGAATCATGCTGAATACGCTTCGGACTATTTAACATAATAGAGGTTATACGAAATGCTTTTTAAAATATCCTTGTTTTTCATATAGTTAAAAATTTTTCATCCCCCTGAAAAACCACAAAAAACCGACTTGGAAACAAGTCGGTTTCTTTTTAAGCAAAACTGTAACTTTTAGCCAATAAAATTGATCAAAAAACATTCGTTTTTGCATTTTTTCCTGATTTCTCAAGGGTCACAGTTCAGAAATAATCCCCAATTTCTGCGGACAACTCTTGGGATAAAATAGGCCAACTTTGTAAGCTAAAACTTACACAGATTTAAGGATTTTGCGGATTGGTAATCCAAAGCATTAGCCCTATGATGAATACATAAGGGAACTGGATGTTTCCAGAAAACAAGAATAAGAAAATAGCGCAAGGAATGGGCAGCACGAGATCAGTAAGATTAGCAACCCGATATGAAAAAGCCCGACAGGATGTCGGGCTTTTTTTAAGTTCATCGCACTTTGCCGGGAAATGCAGCACGGATCTTGAGGAAGAAGTAGTCCGTGTCGCGGTATCCATAGGCCATCCGCTTAATGACTTTGATCCGGTTGTTCATGCCCTCCAGCACGCTGGTGTTCAGCCGGTGGAGGGCACTGGAAACGATACCCTCCATATATGGCTCCAGCTTCTTGGCAAATCGTACCAAAGCATCAATTCCGCTACCGAGGGCCATGCCGGCCCATTCCCGCCAGGCGCTTCTGGCCGTCGTCTCGCTTTCCGCAAACCATAGCGTCTTAAGTTGGTCCTTGAGCACGTACACCGTAGTCAAGAACGCATTGGCGGCCAGGAGTTCGACCAGCTTGACCGC
>NZ_VPEP01000153.1:0-1107 GCF_013417035.1 Acinetobacter sp. YH16053 | reverse complement strand
CTAAGCTCATAGGGCTGTGATGGTTCAAAGCGTTGTATCGTATAAAGTTGTGCACCATGCTCAGTGTAACGAGAACAGAGTAATTTCGTGTTCTCGACTTGAAAGTAGTCAGTCCCTACTTTGAGTTCTCTTATCTGTCTAGAAATATCGAGGCATTGGGGGAGTTTAGCAATGTTTGAATGCGCTAATCTTTTAAAAAATTCTATCGATCTTGTCACCACATAGCTTTCACCTGTCCCTGTAATAATGCCTTGATCCCATGGATGAATTTTTGTGGTTTTTTTAGGATCGAATTGAGCATCACCTGTTTCTGTTAAAACAACTTGCTTATTGTCTGTAGTGACAATGATGCTATCATTCAGTTGAATAGCGATGATGAATGTCATGCTTTGGTTAAAAATCATTGAATTATTAATCATTTATATTACGCTAAATTCAGGCTCAATTTTTTATAAATTTATAAGAAATAGGTAAATCTATGGCTGGTGGATCTCAGATCATCATTAATAAAGATGGGATAACTATTATTACCCCGACAAAGTTTGAGGCTAAAGCAGGGCAGCATTTATTTAAACAAGGAAGTAAAGTCAACTTTTCGTTACCTGAAATGCCAAATGTTGTGCTTCCATATAGTAATAAATTAGATGTATACAATTTATTTAAAACTGATGAACTAAATAATATTAGCGACTTAAAATATTCAGTCGTTAGAGAAAATGGACAGTTCCAAAAAGGAAATCTTGATGAATATGGAAGAACAGAACGGATAAAATCAAATCAATCGGAAAAAGTAAAAATTTTAGTTGGTGGCGATGAATGGCATTACTATATAAATACTTTTTCAGGAACGATGGATGATGAGATTTTAATTAAGTTTGTTGATCTCATTGGTGAACCTATTGCAAATTTAGAGTTCAAACTAAGTGATGAAAATAACAAGACTATTTTAATAAATAGAACAAATAAAGATGGTGAGGCTAAATTTCTATGCAATACAGTAGAATTTCCCTTACTTTCAGTTAAATATCTTACAAAAGATGAGTTCAAGCCTATTACTAGAATAGAAAATAATTTAGTAAGGGAAATTATTCTCATTAGTCCAAAAAT
>NZ_VPEP01000152.1:0-1112 GCF_013417035.1 Acinetobacter sp. YH16053 | reverse complement strand
ATAGGTATTTTTTTTATTTTTTCAATAAATCAATAAAATTAGTTTTATTTTATTGAATGGTAAATTCTCGGGCTTATTTATTATCGACTAAGAATATAAAATAAATTTAAGAAGGAATAAGTTTATATATTAGACCTCTTTCATAAATCATTTTTTGCTCAGTTCCAAGTTGTAGATTCCAGCGATTAAATTGAATCTCAAACCAAGCCTTTTACCTCTATTTCGATATCGCTCAGCAAGAATTTTGAAGGTTTTCAAACTGCCAAATACATGCTCAATTCCAATTCTTCTTTTATTGATTTCCTGATTATAGATTTTTAGTTCGGAATCCAGTTTACAGTGCTTCTTTGCTTTTAATGGCAACAAGCTATTTGGATACACTGTATAAATTCCCTGATAACCCTTATCCGCAAGGATAAATGCACCTGCAGGAATCTGATTCAAGTTACGTTTGAAGAGTTCGAAATCATGTACGGCACCACGACTCGTACATAAACTCAGGATTTTTTGAGTTTGATAATGAATGATGGCCTGTACTTTGAAAGTGTGGGTCTTTTTCTTGCCGCTATAGCTTTTCTTCTGTTTTTTTAGGCCTTTGGATTGGAATTTCCGTGGCATCCACGATTACAACATTCCAGTCGATGCCTTCGCCCTCGGGTAAATCTTTGGGTAAATTAAACAGATTGGACCGAATCAGGCAGTCTTCAACATGACGGACAATTCTTGAGGCTGTGGGCTCTGAAACCCCGTAACTCGTCGCAACGTGAAATAAGGTTCGGTATTCCCGCCAATAGCTCAGACAGAGCAGAACCTGATCCTCCAGGCTTAACTTGGGCGGTCTGCCTTTGGCAGGGACATGTTTCTTCAATTGCTCAACCATCAAATAGAAAGTTGACCATGAGATGCCTGTGTATCGCTTGAACTGAGGATCAGAAAGCTTGTTTGAATCGATGTATTTCATCCGCAGATTATGCACGAATGCTAAGAAATCCGGAGTGCAAATATTAACCAAAAAGAAGATCGTTTTTTGATTTATGAAAGAGATCTATTGCTTGCATGTTTATTTGGTGCAAAGCCAAATGAGGACACGCCCTAGAAAATCCAAATCTGAT
>NZ_VPEP01000151.1:0-1131 GCF_013417035.1 Acinetobacter sp. YH16053 | reverse complement strand
CTTTCAGGACACTTTCAACCTCAGACTGGACGTGTACAGGTGCATCCCTTTGAACTTGTTCAGTACGTGTACTGGACTGAACACCAATTGGATTTCCATAAACTCTTATTAATTCTGATAGATCTATAAGTCCATCATTATCCCTTGATAATTCTCCATTTTTTATAGCTTCATAGATTGTTGTTCGTGATTTTTTAAAGGCTTTACTAGCGTCCATAACGCTAAATTTTGTTGTGTTCAATGTAGTCCCTCAGTGCATGTACACGGATGTTCATCTGAACATCCTACCTGAACATGAAGTTTATTTTGCGTTAAATCCTACTTTTTTAAGATACGGTAGTAGTTCTTCAAATTTCTCTTGATTCTGTAGCATTTCAGCAATTCGAATAGCAAATTGTGCATAGCTTTCGGTACCTTGAGAGTACTTACTCATGTCAGCAAGTTCTGACAGTTTATTAGCAAACAAATGGCGTTGTGCATCGGTCATTTTCGAGAAAAGATCAAGGGTATTTGAACTCTTACTATTTGCATTAGCTGTAACTCCTTTCTTTTGTTTGAAAGAAAATGAAAAACCTGAAATGTTACGTCCCTTTTTATGCTGTTCGTATTTAACATTGATATCTGAAAATTCGTTGATTTGGTCTACTGCAATATCTAAAACACGTCTCTTAAATGCTTCCATTCGAGTGTATTCGTTAACACCTATACCAAGTTGACTACGAAATTTATTTAATTCATAAACAGGCGTTTTCCCTACAGACTTCCATTGCATTAACAATTCATAAAGTCGTACAGCATAAACACTTTTGAAATCCGAAGTTTTTTTAAGATGGTAGCTAGTAAAATACTGTTCAAACCCATCTATTTTAGTGACATGTTCAATTACCACACGAGTTAGAGTCACCAATATCCGACCTTCACCTTTCCGATAATTAGCATCTTGAATCCAGCGACTTTTTGTTAAAGTTCCATCTTCATTGGTAATCGTAAATTGTCTTTTAAAAAGAGAATCTTCTGCTTCAATTAATGCTAAATAAGCTGCATCTGGAGAAACGTTAAAGGCTTTAGCATATCTAAGAGCATTTAGTTCTAATGGCTCATCGGTTGATAATCCTTGCCCCGTTTCACGAG
>NZ_VPEP01000014.1:0-68077 GCF_013417035.1 Acinetobacter sp. YH16053 | reverse complement strand
GCGTTTTTTAGCAACAGGAGGTGTTGCTGAATATATATCCATGTTCATGGATTAAGTCCCCACTTGTTTTTAGGTGGGGACTAAATTAAGGCTTATAGGATCGCTTGGTAAGGCTGTGTTAGCCGGACGCTTACCTATGTGCTAACGAATGGTTAGCTTTTCGACCAAATAGTCGATAAATACACGTACAGCAGGTAATAAACCACGGCGTGATGGATAGACGGCATGGAAAATACCATGCGGTGCGTGCCAGTCGGGTAAAACACGAATCAATTCACCCGATGCAACATAATCTTCAACAATCGTGTCAGGCAACAACACAATGCCACAATTTTGTCGTGCCAATTGCGCTAGCATCATTAAATCTGAACCCATGACTGTAGGGTTGACCTTAATTTTTTTCGGTTGCTGTTGTTGATCATGCACAACCATGTATTGATCTAAATGCTCATCCGACATGCTTAAAATTTTATGATGACTTAAATCTTCAGGTTTTTTCAAATCGCCAAATTCATTCAAATAAGCCTGACTGGCAAATAGATGTTGTTCGATGTTGCTGAATTTGCGAATCACCAAACTTGGATCATCATCTAAATTTGAGCGGACACGCAGGGCAATGTCGATCCCTTCGTTGACGATATCGACACGACGGTTGCTGACAATTAGCTGTACTTTAATTTCAGGGTAGGCTTTCAAAAACTCAGGCAAGATTTTGGCAATTTCATTTTGTGCAATTGAAACAGGTAAGCTGACTTTAATTACACCACGCGGTTGAATACTTAGGTGATCGACCAAGTCGTGCGCGGCTTGGGCAGCATTCATCATTACTTGCGCATGCCGATACACATTCATACCAATTTCTGTGACCGCAAAATGACGTGAGCTGCGCTGAATTAAACGCACACCTAAGCGTTCTTCTAGGTTGTGTACGCGTCGGCTAAGTTTGGATTTTGGAATATCGGTGGCGCGTTCTGCTGCACTAAATCCACCATGTTCGACCACTTGGGCAAAACAATAAAAATCATCCAAATCTGTAAGCATGACTAAATTCCATTTATGCAACAATACTTGAATTAAAGTGGCATCGTTGCATGTTGTCAATCTTTAATTGTGCTTTATTGCTGTGCTTTTTGCAGAATCTCTAAAACTTGTCGGTATTCTTCTAAACGGGCTAAATCACGTGCTGTAGGATTGGGAATCCGCGTTAAATTCATGTTGTCTTGCACATCTGCAATTTTTACAGCACAGGCAAGCGGGTTTTGTGCAGTACGCATAGCCGCTTGAACACGAGTTTCATGCGGCAGTTTGGTGAGCGCCTGAATTGCTTGAATAATATGCGTTTGAAATCCTAAATTTTGCAGGTCTTGTGCTGTGGTGTGGGTATCTTCAAGAATGTCGTGCAGTACAGCGACAATTTGCTGATCGGGCTGTTGTAATTGCAACATTACACGTAAGGGATGCAAAATATAAGGCTGACCGCCTTTATCTAGCTGCCCTTTATGTTGTTGTACTGCAAGTGTAATTGCATTTTCTAGAGTTGCCATAAGTATAATTAAAAAAATTTCTATAATTATAAGCCGTGCTTATCGCAAAATATAGAAATTGCTTGTTATGATGCAAACAGATTTTATGTTTATCTATTTTACTATTGGTGATGCTGCTCTATGCCATATCAACTCATTGAACTGAATACGCCTGCGACTGAAAATTTGCTTTGCCCAGATTGCCAACATGCTGTTATTGATTGGGCAGAAGAACAATATATTCAGCCTTGCGAGCATACTTTGTTTGTCGCAATGGATTTGGGTTTTGAATATGCCTCAGATGTATTTGAACAAAGCATGCCACGCAGTGTCGATGAAATTCATGCACATGATGATCAGTTGGATATGTGGCAAGAACTGACTTCAAGTCGTTATCCGCAATATTTGATTTATAAAACGGATTTAGGCGTGCAAGGTTTATCTCGCTATGTTGGATTTACCGCGGCTTAATTGCACTTAACTTAGAGAGTCTAAGATATAAAAATAGGGAAATTCAAAAGCTGAATTTCCCTATATTTTGATGGATTAGATATTTTTTCTGCGTTTAGCTCTCCATATCTTCTTCTATTTCATCATCGGCACTGTCCATTCCTAATTCTTTGAGTTTTCGCGTCAAAGTATTACGTCCCCAACCCAATAATTCAGCGGCATGACGTTTACGTCCACGGGTTTGTTGCAGTGCAGCATTAATTAAGGTGCGTTCAAACATTGGAATGGCGATATCCAGAAGTTTCATCTCGCCATTTTTTAACTTTTGTACTGCCCATTGCCCAAGTAATTCATCCCAATGCTGCATAGATACCCGATCTGCCACATGAAGCGCAGAATGTTCGGCTAATTTTTCAATTGGAATTTGCTTGAGTTCGGTTGGTAAATCTTCAGGATAGACCTCACGTCCTGTAATCATCACGGTAAGCCAGCGACAAGTGTTTTCCAATTGGCGCACGTTACCTTGCCACGGCAATTGCTGCATATATTCGACTGTTTCAGGACGCAATATTTTTGGACTCACGCCTAATTCTTTGCCTGCACGTGCCAAAAAGTGCTGTGCCAACATTGGAATATCTTCACTGCGATGCGCCAGTTTAGGAATATGAATCCGAATGACGTTCAGGCGATGATATAAGTCTTCACGGAAGCGTCCATCTTGTACCAGTTTTTCCAAATCCTGATGTGTTGCTGCGACAATCCGTACATCCACTTTGACAGGAATATGTCCACCAACCCGATAAAATTCACCATCTGCCAAGACGCGCAATAAGCGGGTTTGGGTTTCAAAAGGCATATCACCAATTTCATCTAAAAACAAGGTGCCGCCGTTGGCTTGTTCAAAGCGTCCCTGACGTTGTGTATTGGCACCTGTAAATGCACCTTTTTCATGTCCAAAAAGTTCGGTTTCAATCAAATCTTTCGGAATGGCTGCCATATTCAGCGCAATAAATGGTTTGCTGCTACGCGGTGAGTGGCGATGCAGTGCATGCGCCACCAACTCTTTGCCTGTACCTGATTCACCATTAATGAGCACAGTAATGTGTGATTGCGATAAACGACCAATCGCACGAAACACTTCCTGCATGGCAGGCGATTCACCAATAATTTCTGTCGATTGAATTGGCTGCACTGTCGATTTTGCAGATTCTTGCTGTTGTAGTTTGGTGATATGCAAAATTGCACGATTGACTAAAGCAAGTGCTTCATCAATATCAAAAGGCTTGGGTAGGTATTCAAATGCACCTGTTTGATAGCTAGATACTGCCGATTCTAAATCGGAGTGCGCAGTCATAATAATCACAGGCAAGTCGGGATAACTGACTTTGACTTTGCCAAGAAAAGTTAAACCATCAATTCCAGGCATGCGAATGTCGGTCAAAATTACATCGGGTGCATCTTGGTTTAACTCATCTAGTGCAGACTGTGCTTCTTCAAAACTGGTGACTTCAAAACCTTCTTCTCTAAAAGTTTTTTCCAGTACCCAGCGCATTGCACGGTCATCATCAATCACCCAAATTTTATTTCGCGACATGACTCGCCTCCCAAGGTAAATATAAGCTAAATATTGTTTTTCCCGGAATGGATTGGCATTCAATCATTCCGTTGTGTTGATGCATAATATTTTGTGCGATGCTCAAACCAAGCCCAGTGCCGTTAGCTCGTCCAGTCACCAACGGATAAAATACAGACTCTAAAATGTCTTCAGGTACACCAGGGCCGTTATCTTCAATATCAACACGTACGGTAGAACGATTCAGCACACCATTAATGGTAACCAAGCGTTGAATACGAGTTCTTAAAATCAATTCAGGTCGATGCTCGGTAAAGAAATCGGGATGTTCGGTCATGGCTTGTACTGCATTGGCGCAAATATTCAGCATGACTTGAATCAATTGATCGCGGTCTGCCATGACTTCAGGTAAAGAAAGGTCATAATCACGGATAATATTTATTTTGTTTTTAGTTTGATTGACGATCAGGCTGCGCACCCGTTCTAAAGGTTCGTGAATATTGACCAGTTCATAGCTTGGTAGTTGGCGTGAGCCGAGCATGGTATCGGCCAAGTTTCTTAAACGATCGACTTCACTAATAATAATGTCGGTAAATTCATCATATTTCGGGTCATTTAAACTTCGTGCTAACAGTTGTGTCGCACCACGAATTCCTGCAAGCGGGTTTTTAATTTCATGTGCCACACCACGAATCAGCTGACGTGCGACTTGATGCTGTTGAATAAAGTTTTCTTCTTTGGAAATTTTGAGCATCCGATCAATCGGATTCAATTCAATCAGCAAAAGAGGATGATAAGGCTTGCCTGCATTTAACTGTGATGTAGTGTAATCGACATGAATATCTTTAAAATTGACATTAATGGTCGCTTCACGGCGGGTGTAGGGTTGACCAGTTTTGATGGTATTCAGGAAAGCCTCTTGCGTATTGAACTCATCATCAGGCATGTGAAGCAAATTTAAAACGGGTTGCCCCGAAGCGCGAATTAAACTGATATCAAACAATGCTTCACAAGACGAGTTTAAATAAAAAATATTCAGGTCACGATCAACCAGTAAAATTGCGGTGCTGAGGTTATCCACCAAAAGACGATAGTCAATGCTCTGGGTCTGATCCATTCGTGAATGCTTCCTGTATGAAATATTGTGCAAGGGCATTGTCATGTGTCAGCCATGTTCCAAATTTGGATCGAATTGAGGCGAATTAAGCAAAATGCACGCCAACTTTTCGTTTTTAGTGCATTTATCACTGAAGAATCGGAAAAATGCGCAGGAACTGGACTGAATTTTCAAGATATAACGGATAACAGAAACACTGTAAATAAAAAATGCATTAAAATGGTGCAATATTTAAATCATTCAGCCTGAATGGTTGTATTTTGGTGCATTATGCAAAGAGTCGGCTATTTCTCTATTTTTATGCAAAGAAAAGTCATACAATACGCGCATTCTAGTGGAGTGCAGATTCTATGAAATCCCCCAAAGTCGGTTTTGTTTCTTTAGGTTGTCCTAAGGCATTGGTAGATTCCGAACGAATTTTAACTCAGTTAAAAACTGAAGGTTATGATGTCGCATCTGATTATGAAGGTGCTGACTTAGTTGTTGTCAATACATGTGGTTTTATTGAATCTGCAGTACAAGAGTCCTTAGACGCGATTGGCGAAGCCATGAATGCCAATGGTCGTGTCATTGTGACAGGTTGCTTGGGTAAAGATGAAGATAAAATTCGTCAAATGCATCCCAACGTATTAAAAGTGACTGGCGCAGCTGCTTATCAGGACGTTATGGAAGCGGTGCATCAATATGTTCCTGAGCCACCAAAACATAATCCATTTATTGATTTGGTACCTGAACAAGGCATTCGTTTGACGCCTAAACATTATGCCTATCTTAAAATTTCAGAAGGCTGTAACCATCGCTGTACTTTCTGCATCATTCCAAGCATGCGTGGCGATTTAGTTTCGCGTCCTGTGGGTTCGGTATTAGAAGAAGCTGCGGCACTGAAACGTGCAGGCGTAAAAGAAGTATTGGTAATTTCTCAAGATACTTCTGCCTACGGCGTAGATACCAAATACAAATTGGACTTTTGGAACGGTCAGCCTGTTAAAACCAAATTCTATGATATGTGTGAAGCCTTAGGGCAATTGGGTATTTGGGTGCGTTTGCACTATGTCTATCCATATCCGCATGTGGATGCTGTAATTGATTTAATGGCACAAGGCAAAATTTTGCCTTATTTGGATATTCCATTCCAACATGCCAGCCCGAAAGTATTAAAGTTGATGAAGCGACCTGCGCACAGCGAAAACACGTTGGAGCGTTTAAAACTTTGGCGTGAAAAATGCCCTGAGCTGGTGATTCGTTCAACCTTTGTGGTGGGTTTTCCAGGCGAAACAGAAGAAGATTTCCAAATTTTGCTCGACTGGCTAAAAGAAGCGCAATTAGACCGTGTTGGTTGCTTTACTTATTCACCTGTTGAAGGTGCGGCAGCAAACGACTTGCCAGATCATGTGCCAGAAGAAATCAAGCAAGAACGCTATGAGCGTTTTATGCAGGTTCAGCAAGAAATTTCAGCAGCTAAACTGCAAAAACGTATTGGTCAAACCATGACCGTGTTGGTAGATGATTTGGAAGAAGAATTTCCAGTCGCAGTGGCACGTTCTTATGCAGATGCGCCAGAAATTGATGGCAACGTCTTTGTAGAAGATATTGACAAGAGCGTGATTAAAGCAGGTGATTTACTTGAAGTTGAAATTACCGATGCCGATGAATACGACTTATTTGCCAAGCTGATTCAGGTCAAATCTGCATAATGCTTTGCAGATTTGGATTGCTAGCTGTAAGCCATACAAATTGTAAAAAATTAAAGTTTAGAATTTAGAATTGGAGTAATGACAATGTTAGATTCAAAAAAGCCACGTTATGCACGTATCTTGTTGAAACTATCGGGTGAGGCACTTGCGGGTAATAAAGACATGGGGATTGATGCGCAAGTGCTCGATCAAATGTCTTTGGCAATTGCACACTTGGTTGGTTTAGGTGTGCAAGTGGGTATTGTTGTCGGTGGTGGTAACTTATACCGTGGCAGCCAATTACAAAAAGATGGTTTAGTCGGCCGTGTAACAGGCGACCAAATGGGTATGTTGGCAACGGTGATGAACGGTTTAGCCATGCGTGATGCCTTGGTGCGCCGTAACATCAAAACCCGTTTAATGTCTGCATTGCCTATTGGTACAGTGGTTGAGTCTTACTCAAGCCGTGATGCGATTCGTCACCTGACTCAAGGTGAAGTGTGTGTGTTCGTTGCGGGCACAGGCAATCCATTCTTTACCACAGATACAGCAGCATGTTTACGTGGTATCGAAATCGAAGCTAACTTGATCTTAAAAGCGACCAAAGTAGATGGCGTATATAACAAAGATCCAAGCAAATACGAAGATGCGGTGAAATATGACACACTTACATTTGACCAGGTGTTGGATGAAAAATTAGGTGTTATGGATTTAACTGCAATCTGCTTATGCCGCGACCACAATGTGCCGTTGCAAGTTTTTGATATGAATAAAGCAGGTGCATTGCTTTCTGTAGTGATGGGCGAAAAAGAAGGAACTCACGTTACGAACTAATGTACGTGAGCCACAAAGCTCTTTATACTACGGTTTAATTTAACCCTATATTTTGACTCAAATTTTAGAATACAGTAAGGAAGATCTTATGATTAACGATCTTAAAAAAGACAGCGAAGAACGTATGAGCAAGACTTTAGAGTCTTTAGAACATGGTTTTGCCAAAGTACGTACAGGTCGTGCACATCCATCAATTTTAAATGGTGTGATGGTTTCTTACTACGGTTCCGATGTGCCACTTAACCAAGTAGCCAATATTGGTGTAGAAGATTCACGTACCTTATTGGTTCAGCCATTTGAGCGTTCAATGGTGTCTGCAATTGATAAAGCAATTCGTGAGTCAGATTTGGGTCTAAACCCAATCACAGCCGATGCAATTCGTGTACCGCTTGCAGCATTGACTGAAGAAACTCGTCGTGACATGCAAAAAGTTGCGCGTTCTGAAGCAGAAAATGCCAAAGTTGCTATTCGTAACATCCGCCGTGATGTATTGGGCGACATCAAAGCATTATTGAAAGAAAAAGAAATTTCTGAAGATGATGAGCGCCGTGCAGCAGATGACATCCAAAAAATCACAGACAAATACGTTGCAGAAGTAGACAAGCGTCTTGCTGCAAAAGAAGCTGAGTTGATGAAGGTCTAATCAATGACCACATCGGAAGACAGCGCGTCTTTGCCAAAACATGTTGCCATCATTATGGATGGCAACAATCGTTTTGCAAAAAAAAATCAAATGCAAAAAGGGGAAGGACATCGCTCTGGTAAAGATGTACTTGACCCGATTGTTGAACATTGTAGAAAAAAACACATTCAAGCTTTAACCGTTTTTGCTTTTTCGAGTGAAAACTGGAATCGTCCGCAGTTTGAAGTGGATTTACTCATGCAATTGCTGGAAACCACAATTCATGAGCAATTACCACGCATGGAAAAATTCAATATTGCCTTACGTTTTATTGGTGACCGTTCACGTTTGTCGCCGCATTTGCGTGAGTTAATGTTGCATGCCGAACAAAGGACTGCTAATTTCAACAGCATGACACTCACAATTGCCATTAGTTATGGTGGTATGTGGGATATGGCACAAGCTGCAAAACAAATTGCTGCAGATGTTGTGGCGCATAAAATTGATATTGAACAAATAGATACACAACTTTTTGGTCAATATGTCAGTCTGGCAGACCTACCACCTGTCGATCTGTTGATTCGTACAGGTGGCGATTTTAGATTGTCCAACTTTTTACTTTGGCAAGCTGCGTATGCTGAATTGTATTTTACCCAAACCTTGTGGCCTGAATTTAGCATAGAAGAATTTGACGATGCACTGGCAGTATTTGGTGGTCGCGAACGTCGTTTTGGTAAAACTTCTGAGCAAATTCAACAAGAGAAAATTGAGAATTAATACATGTTAGAGCGGATTATTACCGCATTGGTATTGGTTGCTGTGGTGTTGAGTTGTATGTTTGCAACTCAGTCGCACTATCCAATGTTTATGCTGATGATTGTTGCAGCAGGGGTTGCGGGCTATGAGTGGTTCAAACTCATGCCAAGAAAAACTAAATATGTCCTCAAACCTGTGGCTTGGGGCTTTGGTGTATTGACTGCCGCTTTGGCAGCAATGGCACTTTATTTTAGTGATATTGCCTTGTTACTTTGGGCAGCTTCTATTTTGACATGGTTACTCAGTATTTATTGGGTCAAGTCTTATCCAGAATACGATGCATGGTATAACCCAAGCTTAAGTTTTATTGGTTTTATTCTAATTTCTGCTGCGGTCACTGCAATTTTTTCCGTATGGAATAGTTCGCCGTGGTGGTTAATGTACTTGTTCTTGTTGGTTTGGGGTGCAGACTCAGGTGCTTATTTTGTTGGACGCAAACTAGGCAAGAAAAAACTTGCACCAAATGTCAGTCCAAACAAGTCAGTAGAAGGCTTATATGGCGGTGTGTTTACAGCCATGCTAATTGTGATTGTTGTCGAAGTGGTGTATTTAGACCTGACTTTGGCACAACATATTTTATTCCTGATTCTTTCGGTGATTACGGTATTTAGCTCAGTATTGGGCGATCTGTTTGAATCCATGATCAAGCGCCGTGCAGGTATTAAAGACTCTGGGCGAGTTTTGCCAGGTCATGGTGGTGTGCTAGATCGGATTGATTCTTTACTTGCAGCAGCTCCAATTTTTGCTGCAGGTATGTATGTTTTAAAACTTATTGGCGTAGATTTATAAATGTCACAAGCTGTTTGTATCTTGGGTGTGACAGGTTCAATTGGACAAAGCACCCTAAAAGTACTGCAACAACATCCTGAGCAGTATTCAGTTTTTGCCGTGACGGCACATAGCCGAATTCAAGAACTGGTTCAAATATGCAAACAGTATCATCCTAAAATTGTGGTTGTACCTGCGGCAAAAGTTGATGAATTGCAGCAGTTACTTGCACAGCAACACATTTCAGGGATTGAAATTTTAAGCGATGAGGCGGGTTTAATCGCAGTTGCCGAACATCCTGAAGTGGATGTGGTGATGGCAGCCATTGTCGGTGCGGCAGGTTTATTACCTACACTGGCTGCGGTTAAAGCGGGTAAGCGCGTGTTATTGGCCAATAAAGAAGCCTTGGTGATGTCGGGCGACATCATGATGCAGGCGGCACGTGAACATGGTGCTTTGTTATTACCTGTAGATTCTGAACATAACGCGATTTTTCAATGTTTGCCTGAACATTATTTACAAACCGAAAGAAATGGACAACCTCAGCTAGGTGTATCACAAATTTTACTGACTGCTTCGGGCGGCCCATTTTTAAATCATAGCCTAGAAGAACTGCAACACGTTACCCCTGCACAAGCCTGCAAACATCCAAATTGGTCTATGGGACAAAAAATTTCGGTAGATTCTGCAACCTTAATGAACAAAGGTTTGGAATTAATCGAAGCGTGTCATCTTTTTGCAATTTCAGAACACTTTGTTACAGTTGTGGTTCATCCACAGAGTATTATTCATTCCATGGTTCAATATGTGGATGGTTCAACTTTGGCACAAATGGGTAATCCTGATATGTGTACGCCAATTGCGCATGCTTTGGCATGGCCGCAGCGTATCCAAACGCATGTTCCGCCTTTAGATTTGTTTGTCAATCATCAGCTTGATTTTCAAGCACCCGATACCACACGTTTTCCTGCGTTAAGTCTGGCACGTCAAGCCATGCAAGAAGGTGGTCTGGCGCCTGCTATTTTAAATGCAGCAAATGAAATTGCAGTTGCAGCATTCTTGCAGCAAAAAATTCGTTTTACTGAAATTGCGACAGTGGTTGAGCATACCTTGAACCAAATACAAAATTCAGCCGCAGAAAGCATTGAACTGATTTTGCAGGCAGACCAAAATGCTCGTGCTATTGCACAGTATTTTGTGTTGAATAAAGGAAGCTAAAGCATGAGTGCCTTATTTATTGTGGTTGCAGCGATTCTTTTGCTAGGACCTTTAATTGCAATTCATGAGTTTGGGCACTACTTTGTTGCACGTAAATTAGGTGTCAAAGTTTTGGTGTATTCCATAGGCTTTGGGCCAACCATTTTAAAATGGACGTCTAAAAAATCGGGGATTCAATATCAGCTTTCGGCACTGCCTTTGGGTGGCTATGTCAAAATGCTTGATGAACGCGAAGAAAACGTTGCAGAAGCAGACCTACCTTATGCCTTTAATCGTCAGCATCCGTGGAAACGTATTGCGATTGTGGCAGCAGGGCCGTTGATTAACTTAATTTTTGCCATTTTATTGTTCTGGGTTTTATTTTTACCCGCTCAAGAACAGTTGAATACCCGTGTGGGTAAAGTGCTGGCAGATACCCCCGCGGCAGCAGCACAAATGCAAGTAGGCGATAAGATTACTGCCATTGATGGTACGCCTGTGACGACATGGGAAAAGTTGAACTTTGCCTTGGTAGATCGTGTAGGTGAAACAGGCAAGATTCAGGTACAGGCTGAACGCGCAGGTGAAATCAAAACGTTTAGCTTACCCATTCAAAATTTCTTAAATGATCAATCTCAATCGCCTTTAGATGTTTTGGGTTTTACACCATATCGTCCACAAATTCCTGCAATTGTCAGCAAGTTAAGTGAAGATGGTGCGGCCATTCGTCAAGGCATGCAAGAAGGCGATCAAATTGTTGCGATTGATGGCGTAAAAATGAATGACTGGTACGATGTGGTACAAGTTGTTCAAGCATCGCCAGAAAAATTACTGAAAGTAGATGTGCTGCGTAACAATCAAGTACAGAAATTGGAAGTAATGCCGCAAGGTAAACGTGACAATATGGGCAATGTTTCGGGTGTATTGGGTGTGCAAAGTGATCCTGGAAAAATTGTCATTCCAGAAGATTATAAGCAAACGATTCAATATAGCCCGAGTGAAGCTTTATTGATGGCGGTAGATAAAACAGGTCAGCTGTCTAGCATGATTCTGAATTCTATTGTCAAAATGGTACGTGGTTTAATTGGTTTCGATAACTTATCTGGCCCAATTACCATTGCTAAAGTTGCAGGACAAAGTGCGGAAATGGGGTGGCAAACTTTTATTTCCTTTATGGCACTCATGAGCGTAAGCTTAGGAATTCTAAATTTATTGCCAATTCCAATGTTGGATGGCGGGCATTTAGTTTATTATTTTATCGAGCTGATTCGTGGAAAACCTGTTTCTGAACAAATACAATTAGTTGGTTTAAAAATTGGTATGGTACTGCTTGGAAGTATGATGCTCCTTGCATTATTTAATGACATTATGCGTTTATAACAACGTAGATACGAAATAAATTTAACACTGGAAAAGACTGGCATGCAGCACACACATTTATTTATGCCCTTGGCACTGGTTAGTGCAATGGCGGCAACACAACAAGTATATGCAGCAGATGAATTTATTGCGCGAGATATAAAAATAGATGGTCTTGTTCGTTTAACGCCAGCCAATGTCTATGGAATGATTCCAGTGAATAGTGGTGATCGTGTCAATGAAGCAGTGTTGGCCAATGCGATTCGTTCACTCTATGCCACAAGTTTGTTTGATGACATTCAGGCCAGTCGTGAAGCCGACACTTTAGTGTTTAAAGTGGTTGAGCGCCCAATCATTTCTAAGGTTGAATTTAAAGGCAATAAACTGATTCCAAAAGAAGCGTTGGAAGATGGTTTAAAGAAAATGGGTGTGGCTGAAGGTGAAGTACTGAAAAAGTCAGCACTACAAACTTTAGAATCTGAACTTGAACAGCAGTATATGCAGCAAGGTCGTTATGATGCGGATGTACGTGTCATTACCACAGCACGTCCAAATAACCGTGTAGATTTAACTGTAGAGTTTGTTGAAGGCAAAGCTGCCAAAGTGGTAGATATCAACATCATTGGTAATACGGTATTTAAAGAAAGCGACATTAAGCAGGCGTTTGCAGTTAAAGAAAGTAGCTGGAGTTCGATTGTTACCCGTAATGACCGCTATGCACGCGAAAAAATGGCAGCAAGCTTGGAAGCATTACGTGCGTTATATCTGAATAAAGGTTATATCAACTTCAATATCACTAACTCTAGCTTGAATTTGAGCGAAGACAAAAAGCATATTTTTGTTGAAGTTTCGGTGGATGAAGGTGAGCAATTCAAGTTTGGCGAAAGCAAGTTCTTGGGCGATGCTTTATACAAACCAGAAGAACTTACGGCACTGAAAATTTATAAAGATGGTGAAACCTATTCACAAGAAAAAGTGAATGCGGTGAAACAATTGTTGCTGCGTAAATATGGTAATGCAGGCTATTACTATGCCGAAGTGAATATTGTTCCGCAAATTGACAAAGAAACTAAACTGGTCGATTTAAACTACTACATCAACCCAGGTCAGCAAGTTACAGTGCGTCGTATTAACTTCGCTGGTAACAGTAAAACCGCCGATGAAGTACTGCGTCGTGAAATGCGTCAAATGGAAGGCGCATTGGCAAGCAATGAAAAAATTGATTTGTCTAAAGTCCGTTTAGAGCGTACAGGTTTCTTTAAAACCGTTGATGTCAAGCCTGTGCGTATTCCAAATGTGCCAGACCAAATTGACTTAAATGTAAATGTAGAAGAACAGCACTCAGGTACAAGTACTTTAGCGGTAGGTTTCTCGCAAAGCGGTGGTGTGACGTTCCAAGCTGGTTTAAGCCAAACTAACTTCTTAGGTACGGGTAATTCGGTTTCGATTGATTTGTCGCGTTCTGAAACACAAGACTATTATAATCTGAGTGTGACCGACCCATACTTCACGATTGATGGTGTGCGTCGTGGTTACAACATGTACTACCGTAAAACCAAGCTAGATGATAACTATAACGTAAACAACTATGTGACAGACAGTTTTGGTGGCGGAATTAACTTTGGTTACCCAATTGATGAAAACCAAAGCATTAGTGCAGGTTTAAACATTGACCAGACTGAAGTTACAACGGGTAATCGAGTCTCAACATATATTCGTGACTATTTATTGGAAAATGGCGGTAAAGAAATTGGTTCATCAAATTATTGTATAGATAATAATGATCCTTGTGGAACAAAGCTTAAAGCTGATCGCTTCTCTGGTGATTACTTAACTTACAATCTGAACTTAGGGTGGTCGTATAATACCTTAAACCGTCCAATTTTCCCAACCAATGGTATGTCGCATCGCGTTAATGCTGAAATTGCTTTGCCTGGCAGTGATGTGGAATTCCAAAAAGTGACTTATGATGCACAGGCTTATTTCCCATTAGGTCATGATTTTGTCTTACGTGGCTATAGTAAGTTAGGTTTTGGTAATGATTTACCATTCTATAAGAACTTCTATGCAGGTGGTTATGGTTCGGTACGTGGTTATGATAACAGCACGCTTGGTCCTAAATATGACAGTGTCTATGCGGAACATAATTCATTGGAAAATTTCGATTTGGAAGAAGTGGGTGGTAATGCTTTAGTCCAATTTGGTACAGAATTGGCTTTACCAGTGCCATTTAAAGGAGATTGGACACGTCAAGTCCGTCCAGTGGTTTTCGCAGAAGGTGCCCAAGTCTTTGATACCCAGTGTGATGTTTCTTCATCTGCTGATTTGAGAAAGTACTGTAAAGACAACTACGGCTTTGACTTCGGTGAAATGCGTTATAGCGTGGGTGTAGGCTTTACTTGGATTACCATGATTGGTCCATTGTCACTCAGCTATGCGTATCCGTTGAATGATAAACAAGGCGATGATACTAAAAATATTCAATTCGAAATTGGTCGTACTTTCTAAGTACGACTCGTGTTGGATTGTTTAAACACAGGATGTAGCATATGAAAAAAACAATATTGAGTTTGGCATTGTTGGGTTTATCTACAATGGCAGCAGTAGCACATGCTGCAGGCTATGGTGTAGTAAGTTTAGAGCGTGTTGTAGAAAATAGCAGTTATCTCAAACAGCAAAATTTAGCTTTGCAGCAGTCGGTCAAACCACAAACCACTAAGCTTGAACAGCTGACAAAAGAGTTGGAAGCCATGCAGCAGCGAGCGCAGCAGGCTACGAATTTGTCAGATACTGAAAAGCAAAAAATGAATACACAGTTTCAAGCGAAATTGAAAGAATTTAATGGTTTGCAACAAGTGGTACAAACCCGTGTTCAGTCAGAATTGCACAAAATTAACGATGGTTTTGAAACTCGTTTAAAGCAAGTTGCTGAACAATTGCGTAAAGAAAATGGTTTAGATGTAGTTTTGAATAAAAACTCGGCACTTGCCTATGACCCGAAGTATGATTTAACTGATAAAATGATCCAAAAGGTCAACGCACTTAAATAATCAATGAGTTCCCAACATTATCGCTTAGAAGAAATTGCTGGTTTAGTTCAAGGTCAATACATTGGACAAGCCGATTTACGTTTGCAAGGTTTGGCAAGCCTTGAGTCTGCTCAGGCGCATCAACTTGCATTCGTGAATGGCGATAAATATTTAGCGCAAGCACGTAGCTCCCAAGCGGGAGCTTTAATTGTGACCGCTTCACTACAAGCCGAGTTAGACAATCATCACAACTTTATTGTGGTCGATAATCCATATCTGGCTTTTGCAATTTTGACTCATGTATTTGAGCGCAAGCATACGCAACGTGGTATAGAAAGCACAGCCCAAATCCATCCATCAGCCATCATCGCCGATAGTGCCTATATTGGTCATTACGTCGTAATTGGTGAAAATTGTGTGGTGGGTGACAATACGATTGTGCAATCGCACTGTAAAATTGATGACTTTGTCGAAATTGGTCAACAGTGTTTTATTGATTCACACGTGACTTTGACAGGCGCAGCCAAGCTTGGAAATCGTGTGCGCATACACGCCAATACTGTAATTGGCAGTGAAGGCTTTGGCTTTGCACCTTATCAAGGCAAATGGCATCGTATTGCACAGTTGGGTTCGGTGATTATTGGCAATGACGTTCGTATTGGCTCGAATTGCAGCGTAGATCGCGGTGCACTAAATGATACAATTTTGGAAGATGGTGTCATTATTGATAACCTTGTGCAAATCGCACATAACGTCAAATTAGGTGCTCATACGGCCATTGCAGCAAAAACTGCCGTGGCTGGAAGTGTGACAATTGGCAAAAACTGTATCATTGGTGGTGGAAGTGCAATTTCAGGGCACTTAAATATTGCTGATAATGTGACTTTGACAGGAATGTCAATGGTCACAAATAATATTTCTGAATCAGGAAAATATTCGTCAGGTATAGGCTTGTTTGAAAATCAAAAGTGGAAACGTACTGTTGTGCGCCTCAGACAATTAGCAGATGTGCCATTGACCCAATTGGTGAAAAGACTTGATGATATGCAATCTCAAATTGAGTCCCTTGAATCAACTTTTAAATTGCGTAAATAATTATGATGACTGAGTCGAATTCTAGCACCTTCACTAAACCTGAATTGCCAATGCACATTCAAACCATTCGTGAATATTTACCCCATCGCTATCCGTTTTTATTGGTAGACCGCATTGTAGAAGTCACTGATAACGGTATCGTGGGTTATAAAAACGTATCTATCAATGAAGAATTCTTGCAAGGACACTTCCCGAATTATCCGATCATGCCGGGTGTTTTAATCGTTGAAGCGATGGCACAAGTGTCGGGTATTTTAGGTTTTATCATGAATAATGAGAAACCGAGCGCAGGTTCTTTGTTCCTTTTTGCAGGCGCAGAAAAAGTTCGATTTAAAAAACAAGTCGTTGCAGGCGATCAACTTGTATTAAAATCTGAATTAGTTATGCAAAAACGAGGCATTTACAAATATAATTGTATCGCCACCGTTGATGGCGTCGTCGCAGCAACCGCGGAAATTATGGTTTCGCATCAGAAAACAGAGCAAGCATGAGCAATAACCCACTCATTCACCCAACCGCTATTATTGACTCATCTGCAGTAATCGCTTCAGATGTCACGATTGGTCCATACTGTATTATTGGCCCAAATGTAACGATTGGTGAGGGTACAAAACTTCATTCGCATGTGGTGATTGGTGGTTACACCCGTATTGGTCAGCACAATGAAATTTTCCAGTTCGCCAGCGTAGGTGAGGTCTGTCAGGACTTAAAATATGCAGGTGAGGAAACTTGGCTAGAAATTGGTGATCACAACAAAATTCGTGAACACTGCAGTTTGCATCGTGGTACGGTGCAAGACAATAGCCTGACCAAAATTGGTAGTCACAACTTACTTATGGTCAATACGCATATCGCACATGACTGTATGGTGGGTGATCACAATATTTTTGCCAATAACGTGGGTGTGGCAGGTCATGTGCATGTTGGGGATTATGTGGTTGTCGGTGGAAACTCTGGTATTCACCAATTCTGTAAAATTGACTCTTATAGCATGATTGGTGGTGCATCGCTCATTCTTAAAGATGTGCCTGCGTATGTCATGGTTTCTGGTAATCCTGCACATGCATTTGCAATGAATGTGGAAGGAATGCGTCGTAAAGGCTGGTCGAAGGATGTGATTCAAGGTCTTCGTGAAGCCTTTAAACTCATTTACAAATCTGGATTAACCACTGAGCAAGCCATTCAGCAAATTCGCATTGATATTTTGCCAAATGTGGCAGAAGCGCAGCGTTTAATTGATTCTTTAGAGCAATCTGAACGTGGTATTGTGCGTTAAGCTTTGAGTTTGTCGAATGCGGCAAGCTTCAGAATATTAAAAGACATCCTCGGATGTCTTTTTTATTGGCTTATTTAAAGAATCTTGCTTCTTCAGACTTTGGGTATTGGCTCAGAATTTTACTTTTGTATTGCGCTGCCAAAGCAGGTTTGTGATCTACATCTTGCGCAATACTATATAAACGATATAGGGCACTTGATGCTTTTGCAGATTGAGGGTACTTGGTTGCCACAATTTCAAAATTCTTTTTGGCTTCGCTGTAATTGGTCGGTTCAATCGCTAAATTAAACTCAGCTAACCAAAAATAAGCATTGCTGATATACACACTGTTTGGGTGGTTTTTAATAAAGTTTTGCATGGGTGCAATGGCTTTTTTAGCACCACCTTGTTTATAGGCATCCAATGCAACAGTATAGGCTGCTTTTTCTAGCTCAATATTGGTATTTAAACCTTGAGCTGTTGGGCTAACATGCGTTGTATTTTGCGCAGATTGCGGGGCATTGCTATTTAACTGGTTGTTGCTGGTGACTGGGTGCAGTATCCTTTTGGTTATCCTCCTCAGCGGTAGGAGTAGATTCAGGGTCTATTTTTTGCTGGAGCAGTTCTAGACGTTGATCTAAATCGGTATAGCGATTTTGCAATTCATGTTTGAGCTGCGCAATTTCATTGTCTTGTTCTTCAATTTTGCCGCGTAACTGGCGGATGTCATTTTCAAGTTGCTGGTTTTTTTGCATCAACTGCCAATTGATATTGGTGGGTACATTGGCAGTTGCCATATTACTCGTTGCAATCGCAGGGCTATTGGCATACCTAGCACTGCTTTGGCTGAGATTGTGGCTTTCAATTGGAATATTGGCAAATATAGGCGTTGAGCACAGTAGGGCAAGAGCACAAAGTGCATGCTTTTTTAGCATAATTGAACATCCATCTTAATCTTGTGTAGGTGAGTCCTTGTAAGCATATTGGACTCAACCTGTTGATTTGGTCATTTTCCACATTTAAAACGTCCACGCGTGGAATTGCAATAAGCTTTTACAAACTTATCATCAATCTCAGCGCAATATGGGTAAATCTAGGATTTAAATCTCGAAATAATTTTATGATGGGTTAGTTAGACTAAATTTTAAATGACGTTATTCTATAAATGTCTTCAATTGTTTTTAAAATAATCAATTGGATAGCATTATAAAAGGAAATACAGAACAACGCTTGCAAGTTTGTTAAAAATCTCTATACTCTGTTTTTGCAATGGTAGCCCTGCTGGTTACTTCGCAATTGTACTCTACGAACCCCGTCAGGACCGGAAGGTAGCAGCGGTAGTGGAACTATGATGTGCCGAAGGCTTGCTGGTAGGGTTGCCACCAGTTTTGAAATAATAATTCTATTTATCTTCTACTTATTTTGATCTTATATCCACTATTTTAAAAATCCTGCTCTTTCCTACGAATTGCTTTCATAATCGCATCCATATCAAAGCCCCGATACTGTAAAAAACGAATTTGTTTGGCTTTAAGTTTTGGCTCGTTTGCGACTTCTGTGCCGAATTTTTTCACTTTCAGTTGATAGGCTTGTTCTGTCCAATCAGTTTCTTTAAGTTCTTCTGAAATTAAACTGCTATCCACTTTTTTGTTTTTAAGAGCCATTTTAATACGATTTGGCCCTTTACCTTGCCGCTTTTGGCTAGCTAGTAACATTTCTGCTAGGCGTTGATCACTCTGATAATTTTCACGTGCCAATTCATTGACTAACTCAATCACTTCATCACGGTTTTCTGCATATAAAGCCAGTTTTTCAATTAAGTCATTTTTAGAATATTCTTTACGCGTTAAGACAGCAAAGGCGTAGCTGCGTAGACGAGAACCTGTTAGTCCTGGGCGTTTGTTTTGCTGTTCGTCTTGGTCTTCATTGTGATTGTGTTCTTGATCATCAATGGCTTCCGTATGAGCAGGGTATTGTTTATTAATGTTAGGCGCAGAATTTGAGGCAAAATGCAGGGCAGACGTTGTTTCGGAATATATCTGCTCAGTTCGGCTACATGATTGCTCATCTTCGCCAAATTGTTGTTTTAGCGCAGCGTAATCAATCAGTTTGGGGAATTTGTCTTCAGGCATGGTAATGCTTCCATATACAATAAAACGCTCCGTAGAGCGTTCTATTTAATTCAGTTTGTTGTGTTCATATTAGCGCATGCTTTAAACATCAAGTAAGTCGAATTCTTCTTCGTCTTTATCTTCTACAGGTGCAGCTTGACCTGTCGTGAGTAGTTGTTCACGAATAATCGCTTCGATGCCTTTAGCAAGCTCTGGATGTTCTTCAAGGTGGCGAATGGTGTTGTTTTTACCTTGACCAATTTTATCGCCTTGATAAGAATACCAAGCACCAGCTTTTTGCACGATATTTTGTTGAACAGCTAAATCGACCAGCTCGCCCAAATGGTTAACACCTTTACCGTAAAGAATTTGGAACAATGCTTCTTTAAATGGAGGTGCCATTTTGTTTTTCACAACTTTGACTTTGGTTTCAGAACCAATAATCTCGTCACCTTCTTTCACTTGACCTACACGGCGAATATCTAAACGAACAGAAGCATAGAACTTCAATGCGTTACCACCAGTTGTGGTTTCTGGGCTACCAAACATTACACCAATTTTCATACGAATTTGGTTAATGAAGATCACCATACAGTTCGAGCGTTTGGCATTACCTGTGATTTTACGCAAGGCTTGGCTCATTAAGCGTGCTTGTAAGCCCATGTGTGAGTCACCCATTTCGCCTTCAATTTCGGCACGAGGGGTTAAGGCAGCTACTGAGTCGACCACAATCATGTCGATAGCGCCAGAGCGTACCAACATATCGGCAATTTCAAGAGCTTGTTCACCGTTGTCTGGTTGCGATACTAAAAGATTGTCAATATCTACACCAAGTTTACGTGCATATTGAGGATCAAGCGCGTGTTCGGCATCAATAAAGGCACAAGTTCCACCAGCTTTTTGACATTCTGCAATGGCTTGCAAGGTCATAGTCGTTTTACCTGATGATTCAGGGCCGTAAATTTCAATGATACGACCTTTAGGTAAGCCACCAATACCCAATGCAATATCTAGGGTCAATGAGCCTGTAGATACGGCTTCTACCGCTTGCACAGTGTTGTCACCAAGACGCATGACTGTGTTCTTACCAAATTGTTTTTCAATCTGGCTTAACGCAGCGTTTAACGCCTTGCTTTTATTCTCATCCATCTTACAACCTCAATACGATGTCACGAAACAATATACTCAAGTGGATGCATTTACTTAAATCTTTTCCACATGCAATATAGTGACAGAATTTGTCCTGTAGTTCTATTTATATCACGGGCTGTGCGACAGCCTGTGACGCTCTATTTAATCATCATTATATGACCAAAATTGGTCAAATTGCTGATCATTCTCTTGTTTAAATTTGCTGATGTCACGACGGTCTTTTTTACTTGGTCGATGATCAGGTCGTGCTAGATTATGCAACTTTCTTTGGGTCGCAATCAATTCCCTGCGTGCAATACTCACTTCAGTTTCTTCATAAAGTTGCTGAGCGATGGGCGCAGGGCCACGTACGCCAGATAATGCCTTGACCAATACGGTTTTCTTATCAAAACCTTGTTGAATGGTCAGCTCAGTTCCTACACGAATTTCTTTGGAAACTTTAACACGCTCGCCATTGTGGTGTACTTTGCCGCCTTCAATGGCAGCTTTTGCAATAGAGCGAGTCTTGAAAAAACGTGCAGCCCATAGCCATTTATCAATTCGGATCGTTTCGATGGCTTCGTGGGACGAAGTTTTAGGCATATTTTTGAGTGTCCTCAAATTGTTCTAAGATAGGAATTAAATCAGTTAATTGGTGCAACATAGGGTAATTACAAGTCTGACGCGCAGGTTTTGCTGAGGATGGCTGGGCAATACTATATAAGTGTCCAATCCCAAAGGCTTTAGCACCATTAAGCACCTTTTCGGTGTCATCTATAAAATAGCAATCTTCAGGATTAAATGCATGTTGTTGTTGCAATGTTTGCCAAAATTCAACGCGCTCTTTGGCATAACCAATACTTTCAGAACTAACAATCACTTCAAAATACTTTGCTAAACCTGTATGTGCTAATTTAAAGTCTAAACCTGCACAATCGGCATTGGTGGTGAGCCAAATGTGATAGCCATTATTTTTTAAATATTCCAGTAATTCAATAGCTTGTGGACGCAGCATGACTTGGTCTTTATATTTAAGTTGCAGAGTAAGCATATCTACACCCACTTTGGCCGTCCAAAAACGAGAGGAATACCACTCTAAGGTATGGCTATGCGCTTGATAAAAATCGTATAAAATTTCTTTGCTGCGTTCTAAAGAGCAAGCGTGTAATTCTGCATAGCGAATAGGCAGTTGTTCATTCCAAATAAAATCATCATAAGCGAGATCTAACAGCGTTCCGTCCATGTCAAACATGATGATATTTTTGTGCATTTAGATATCCTAAACCATAAAGCAATTGCCAAAAGGCAAATAAAACTGGCTCATTTAAACATGCTTGAGGCATAACTCAAAATGCTGTCTGATTATTCGCCAAATTGTGTTAGGCTAAACAGATAAGCACTGTGCAGGTGTTGCATATAAATAGGTGAGATGGGGCAGTTGTAAAAAGTAACTGTAGTGTTCACAAAAAACAATTTTTTTGACATATTTCTGTATTTGTTTGTCTGTATAAGCATAGAAATTGAGTGGTAAATTTTTTAAATTAGGGAGCTAGTAATGGCTGAACAACAGTATTTAGATTTAAAACACTTAGATAAACAACTCGATGAGTTTGAGAAAAAGAAGAAAAAAATTAAGAAAATGCGTATCGGCTATAAATTATTTGCGCATTTAATGGGCGATGAAAAATTCGCCCATCATGTTTCAGAGTCGGCATTAAACCCAGATAAACGTAGTTATCGTAAAGTGAAAATTAAAATTACCTCAGATGAAGGGGAGTTAACTTTTTTGGAAAAGGATTGATTAATTTTTGATTTAAAATCTAGGTTGATTTTTATTATGTGTACAAATTTGTGTACCTTTAAATCTAGCCCGATTGATGCAGATCGGGCTTTTTTATACCTTAATTCTATGAATGGTTTGGAATGAATTGGAATTCTTTTATAAGTCAAAATTTGATCATAAATCATTAGTAAAATTAGTATTGAAAGTTTCTTCTCTTGCGCCATGTATGGCTCAAGATGAGGAATATTCCGCAAGAGGATGAGGGTGCTGAATTAGAGGCTTAAAATCATGTATGAAAAAAACTTATTTCAGAGGAAGTACAGTTATTTCGTTTGTTTAAATAAAATGCATCAAGTTGTCATAATCTGCACTTAAGCTATTCAGCAAACTCAGTGAAATGTAATAGGTCGTGTTTAGTCTATTTCAGTATAAGTTCTGTATATAAATGTGGCAAAGTGCGCTCAAATGTTACGCTTTAACTATCAAAAGAGGCATGAATATGACAGAACGATACCTGAGAATATTGACAATTTTTCATGATTAAATAAATTTAAAAGGAATTGTGATGTCTATTTTAGGAATTGCCATTACCACTATTTTGGGTTTATTGGGTATTGCTGCAATTATTATTGGTTTTTTGGTGGTGAAACTTATTTGGTGATCGTGGGTATTTTATTATTGGTTAGTGGTGCACTCACTTTATCGATGTTTAAAAAAAGATTATCCAATCCATTTAAAGATTAATTAACTAAGCACTCAATAAATAAAAAACTCAAGTAAAAATGAATTGCCTTGACACATAAAGTCTTGATTTAGCATATCTAGCCACTAAATTTTATCTACGCATCAGCCGTAAATTTTATTACAATGTTTTTATGAAAGTAATGAAAAATTAGACCTTTAGATACAGTCTAAAAAGGATAGTTATGTTTATAAAAACAAAGGCGCCAACGCATACTTTAATTTTACAGTTATTGCCAATCATGCAGCAGGCGTGTGAAATTTTAAATCAGGAATTTCAAGATTATTGTTCAGGTGCTGCTTTTGATGTAGAAAAGAAAACCGATGATTCTCCTGTTACGCAAGCCGATTATCGAGTCAATTATTATTTAATGCAGGCTTTGGCAAAAATCTCCAATTTACCTATCTTGTCAGAAGAAGGTGAGCAAGACCAACGTCAGCAATGGCAGGAGTTTTGGTTGCTTGATCCTTTAGATGGCACGAAAGAGTTTTTACATCAACGTCCTGAATTTACCATTAATTTAAGTTTAATTTGTGGTGTGCAAACAACTTTTGCAGTACTTGCAGTACCAGGCGAGCAAACTATTTATTTTTGTCCTGAACAGGGTATGCCATTGAAATATCATATTTTAACTCAGCAATGGTATCTCTATCAGTCTGAACCCACGGTAACATCTTCAGTTCTAAAAATTGGATTAAGCCACAGTAGTCAAAAAAAATCACACTATGCAGACTATTTAAAAAGCTTGGCGCAGTTGACCAATTTTGAAGAACTAAAAGCAGGTAGTGCTTATAAATTCTGCATGATTTTGGAAGATCGTGTCGATATTTACCCACGTTTTCATCCGACTTCTGAGTGGGACACCAGTGCAGGACAATGTTTATTGGAACGAATAGGTGGTGGATTGGTCGATTTTCAGGGGCGGGCATTTTTATATAATCAGCGCGATACATTGTTAAATGGTGGTTTTATCGCCTATAAAAATACGCAGATGAAACAGATTGCCTTACAAGCACTTGGACTTATGGCGAAGTCAGATTGAGCAAAGTGCTGAACATGGTATAGTGTCAAGCAACCAAGTTAAAATTTTGGCTAGATCATGGCATTAGAACTACTCCCTGCAAGTATGCTTAAAGCAATTGATTTATTGCCTGATGCTCAGACGCCTGTGACTTTGTTTACCCGTCATTCTATTCGTGAAATTGTCGTTGGTCAGGGTTTGGCTGGCTATAATTTACAATTGACCGAACAAGGTCGCGATTTAGCCGAAGCATGGGGAGGCTACTTGGTTGGAAATACAGATCGGGTGATTCAACACTGTATTTCAAGTCCTATTCAGCGTTGTGTCGATACGGCTGCTTTAATGATTCGTGGGGCAGATGGCATTACCCTCGAACCCAATACCCATCACATTGAAATTATAGAACAAGGTTTATTGGTGGAACCAGGAAGCTTTGTACTTGATATCAAACAGGCAGGCCCATATTTTCAGAAACAGGGTGCTTTAGGCTTTATTAATAGTTTTGTGAATAATGCCTTGCCCGGCATGAAACATCCGATTCATGGTGTCGTGGATGTCCTTGAGCTGATTTATAACACCCATCCAACCAACCAATACGGACTGAGTTTGGCTGTGAGTCATGATACGATTTTAGCTGCAATTATCGCGGTGATTTCTGGACGTAATGAAGTCACGCAAGCCGATTGGCCAGACATGATGGAAGGTTTATTCGTTTGGTTTGAAGGTGATGAGTTTTTAGAATCCAAGCTAAAATGGATTTGGCGCGGTCAGATTCACACTTTAGATATCTCGCAATTTCGTCAGAAAGTTTAAGCAGAACATTGAACGCATATTCTAGTGCTATCCATTCAGTACGATAGAATACCGTCTGTCAGAAATTAAAAAAAATAATTCAAATTTTATTCTCTTTTTTTCCTTCATTTTATGCAGTTGTGAGCGCAAACTCGATCAAATATTGTCTATCAATCTGTGTGCTGCTTTAAAAATTCGCTGATTTTTATAAAGAAAAATTAATAAAATTGTGTTGAAAATATAAAGCGATATGAAACTTGAGAATTGCATAATTTTATACATCTATTTAATATAAAAATACAAGCCATTGAAAAATATGTGTTTATTTTTATATTTTTTGTCATAAATTGACATTGGGGTGGAATAAATAATGAAAAGTGTGACTCGGTTTTCGCTTAGTCTATTAAGCGTATGTATATTATCATCCATGCTTGCTGCATGTGGTGGTGGTGGCGATGGGGATGCCGCTGGGAATTCAAATCAAGAAAATCCAATACCACCGGAAAATCCTCAGCAACCACCTGTGGGCAATGTGGCTAATCCTTATCCTGAACCTAAACAAGATGTCATCAATCAATCGGCACTTGGGTTTTATGATTACAACGCCAATTCTGAATCACGTGAAGTGCGTAATGATTTAGATGGTGATTTTCAGGCAATGATTCAATTTGCTCAAGGGCATGTGGTTGATCCGAATGGTAACGAGGCGAAAAAAATGCCACGTTTGACCGCAGAAAAAGAAGCATTATTATTGGTTACACCAAATCAGGGCATGGACAATATCGACACTTTGCAGCTTGAAGTGTATCAAAATGAACGCTTGTTACGTCGTGTTGCTTTACTTGATCCAACCCAGATTCCTGCTTCAGACCAGAGCAATCAAGATGGTCGTGCTGAGGTGTTGTATAGTAAGCGTGCGTGGTCGGCTAAATTAAATTGGGATGAAGTACGTCCCGGTTTAAAGCTGCGTTTGGTCGATTCTAAAAACCGTACTGGTGCACTCGAAGCAGAAAAAATTGATTTTGCCGCACCGGGTGAATTGGTACTCAATAATATTCGTATCGGTCTACTAACTGCACCACCGAAATCGGGCGGGCATTATATGTTATTAGAGCCTGAAAAAGCGGGTACCGATTATTTCCAAACCATTCCTGCGGCACAAATGACCGTGGCAAAATATGATGACATTCAGCTAGATCGAGTGATGGTCGCCAACGGTACGATTTATGATACCCAAAGTGCGGGTGAAGGTGGTGTCTATTCGGGGGACATGCGGGAAAATACTGCAAAATCGACCTTTAGTGTGGGAATTAACTTAGCCAACTGGGGTGTGACCAGTGCCTCTATGCAAAGTCAGCAACAGCCACAACTTACACAAACTGTAATTGCCCATCATGCACGAGGTAAATATACAAATGGTGATCAAATGCATGGTTTAAGTGGCGGTAATGGTATGTTGACCCTGTATGATTCTGTGGGTAACGAGTTCAGCCATGAAATTGGACATCATTATGGTCTAGGGCATTATCCGGGTTCACAAGGTGAAAATATGTTCTGGGCTGCACACCATGCAGACAGCGGTTGGGGCTATATTGCGTATCGTAATAAAATGCGCGGTAACTTAGCGTGGCATACTCGAAACTTGGGTGATGGCAAAAATGGTGTGCCTAACTTCCTGAAACAATATGCTTATAGTTGGGATGCGATGTCAGGTGGTGCAACCAACAGTAGCATTTCGCGTTATACCCATTACACGGGTTACAGTACCCATATTCGGATTCAACCCCACTTTGGGGCGCGACATGTTTGGGATGAAAGCTCACCAAGTGGTTATAAAATTTGGAATAAAGACACACGCCAAATGGAAGTGGTTTATCCAAAAGTACCAAGCTCCAATCAGGTTTGGTACAACAGTGCCGATGGTTACTATTTAAAACCGCGCTTATTTGGTGTGCCTGTAATTACTATTATTGGCGGATATGATCCTGAAACTCAGCAAGGTGTGTTGTATCCTGCTGCACGCAGTAACTGGGGTAATGTTTATAATTTACCTGGGGTAAATCGTGCTGCTGAAAATGCCGCATGTTGGTTAGATGTTCAATATGCCAATCGTAATCAGAACGTGGCATTGGCACCTAACCGTATGACCAGCAATGCCAATAAACTGCATGTCAATTTAGCACTTGCTGAGCAGCCAAAACAGGTGAATTTATACTGTAAAAAAGCCAATCATGCCGAGAAGTTATTATCGACACTGAATATTCCGCAATATAGCGATAGTATTCAACCTGCGGTAAAAATTGGTCGTACACATGGCTATGAAGCTTTAAGAAAAGTTGAAATGCCTGATTTTCAGAAGCAGTTGGAAGCGCAAGCCAGTCAAGCTGTGGTGGCTTTAAAACCTGCTGCACAACTATTGTATGATTCTTATGCAGATTATCGTCAAGAGCTAAGTGCAACTGCACAGCAACAATTACAGCGTTATGAACAACAGCAAAATACGATTTATCGTTTAAACCGCTGGATGAATGTTTATCGTGCCGATTTAGAAAAGACTAAGCCTGAAGCGGAAACAGCATTGCACAATTTTGTGGAGCGATTGGGTTTAGGCAATGAAAATATTGTGGCTGAAGCAACACTAATGAAAAACAGAAATAACTGTTTGAAAGTTGAAACTTTGGCGAGTGGTCAGAAAAATGCTTACATTAGTGGAGCAAGTGGCTGTACAGGCGATGCAACTGAGCAGTGGATTTATGATGGTTTGGGGCGTATTCACAGCAAAGCAGAAATGGATCAGTGCTTAACCAACAACGGCAATGTGGTCTCACTTGCAAGCTGCAGTACATCTAAAGACAGTCAGGTCTGGGAAATGCACACAGCTTCGGGAACGATTCGTCAGGAGAGTCAGTGTTTTGATTTAGAGCATGGCTACCTAAAAGAAAACCGCGCGCGTTTAATTCGTTATGGTTGCACAGGTGGTGCGAATCAGCAATGGACGCAATTAAAGGCTAATAACAGTTTGCAACTGGCTTATTTAAGTCCACAAAATTTACGACTGATGCTGAAATAATTCTTCGTCTGAATTATTCATCTTCATTAATTTAAAACACCTTTTGACCAGTTCAGGAGGTGTTTTTTATTTTATGGTGGCAGGTGTATTTGAAGTGATGTAATTGGCGTGCAGAAACTAAAGATTGCTTAATTTGATAAATTATCGAAACAGCAGGCACAAAAAAAGCCCTTAACGGGCTTCTTTTGTTTAACACTTAGTTAGAAGCTAAAGCTTTAACTTGAGCGTTTAAACGGCTCTTATGACGAGCTGCTTTGTTCTTATGGATGATGCCTTTATCAGCCATACGGTCAATTACTGGAACAGCTTTTTTGTAAGCTTCAGTAGCAACCGCATAATCACCTGCAGCAATAGCAGCGATTGTGCGTTTTAAATAAGTACGAACCATAGAACGTAAGCTTGCGTTGTGTTTACGTGCTTTAACGTTTTGACGAGCACGTTTTCTAGCTTGAGCAGAGTTTGCCACTCGTGCACTCCTTGAAATAGATTGGTCTGGGCGGGCTGCAATTACTTCCGAAAACCAACATCAGAAGAATTATCACCAGCCCGTAAACAAGTGCCATATTTTGATGAAACTAGACAGTTAAGTCAAGTCTTGACATGCTTTGACAACATTTTAGCTGCAGAAAAATCAGAAAGAAACAGGTAGATTAGCTTTAAGCCTCAGAGATTGTTTAAAAAATGACAAATTCTATTCAAAATGCAATTGTAATTGGTGGGAATGGTTTAGTTGGGCAGCAATTGGTCAAACAGCTTAATCAGCTGCCTGAATGTAAAAATATCACCGTTGTTTTGCGTAGACCTTGCTCGGAATTAAATCGCTTAGAAAAAGTCCAGACGTTACTCCTCGAAGACTTTTTATTGCTCAATGATGAAGATGTGAGCGGTTATAGTCATGCATTCAGTTGTTTAGGCACAACCTTAAAAAAGGCAGGCTCAAAGCAGGGATTTTATGCTGTGGACTATACCATCAATGCACATTTTGCCGAATTATTGCAGGCGAAGGGTACGCATTACATATTGGTCAGTGCTTTGGGAGCAGAAGCCAAATCAGCCGTATTTTATAATCGTGTCAAAGGTGAGCTAGAACAATATATTGAAAGTTTGGATTTAGACAAAGTATCAATTTTGCGTCCATCTTTATTATTGGGTGAGCGCAACGAACAACGGCGTTTAGAAGATTTAGGACAAAAGCTGTATCTTAAAATATCACGATTTATTCCCGATCATTTTACATATAAGCCAGTAAGTGCTACGCAAGTGGCTCATACTATGGTCGAGGCAGCGCAATCGCAAATTCATAAATTTCAAATTTATGATAATTTACAAATACAAAAAACCAAGTAAAAGGGGAACAACGTGTCTACAGTACCATTCGTAACTTGTGACTTATTAGATGACCATCCAGAACATGACCTTCAAGTGGTGATTCCATCTTTGGATGGTAAATTTTTCAAAAGTTACGGTGCACGTAAAACTTTTGGTGGTCAAATTGTGACTGTAAAATGCTTTGAAGATAACTCACGTGTAAAAGAGTTATTGGCAACCGATGGTACAGGCAAAGTTTTGGTGGTAGATGGTGGGGCATCTATGCGCTGTGCCTTAATGGGTGACTTGATTGCTGAATCCGCAGTGAAAAATCACTGGAATGGCGTGATCATTTACGGCTGTGTACGTGATGTCGATGCAATTGCAGCACTTGATTTAGGCGTACATGCTTTGGCTTCAATTCCACAAAAAAGTAACCGCAAAGGCGTGGGTGAAGTGGATGTGAGTTTGCATTTCGGACAAGTCACTTTTAATTCGGGCGATTATGTCTATGCTGATAACAACGGTATTATTGTGGCAAAAGAAAAGTTGGTCGATTTATAAGCGGTTTGATGGCGCAGTCATCAAATTGCTGAGCACATCACAAGGAAAACAAAATGGTGCATCATCAAATTAAAGTCATTCAGGCAGTGGCATCTATGCTTACCGAAGGTGGACGTGGAGTGAATGGGACAGCATTTCCCAAGCAACCCGAAAAAGCCTTAAAGTTATATGAGTTTGAAGGTTCACCATTTTGCCGTCGTGTACGCGAAGTCATGACCTTGTTAAATTTGGATTATGAGGTTTATCCATGCCCCAAAGGCGGCACAAAATATCGACCTTTGGTGAAACAATTAGGCGGTAAAACCCAGTTTCCATTTTTAATTGATGAAAATACAGGTGATCAGCTCTATGAATCACAGCAGATCATTTATCATTTATTCAAGCATTATGGCAAAAGTGGAAAAACGCCCAAAAAATACGCGCATTTTCCTAAAATTCCTTATGTTGCGCTTGCGGGCACATTATTGAATGGTGCACGTGGTGTGTGGATTAATCAGCAAATTGTAGAGCGCGCTGCACCTGAACAACTGATTGAACTGTGGGGTTTTGAGGGAAGTCCTTATACACGTGTAGTGCGTGGTGTATTGACTGAACTGGAGTTGCCATTCAAATTTCATAATGTAGCCAAAGAGCGTTGGCAAGATCAAGGCTTGGCAAAATTACGTTTAAAACCGGGTAAATATGTGCCACTGGCAGGTGGTAAGCGTGAGCAGGTATTAAAAGTCATGGGTGATAATATTCAAGTCCCATTTTTAATCGATCCAAATACCCAGACTCAGCTTTTTGAATCAGCTAAGATGGTGAAGTATTTACAGCAAACTTATGGCAAATAAGCGTTAAGTGGTTTTTGATTGTTATAAAAGCATCTTCAAGATGCTTTTTTGCATTTGGCAGGATGCAAAATATGCATCATTATAAATAGCCTAAGCAAAGTGGGGTTAAAACACTGACTTATCACGTCAGGGAAAATATAAATCACCCTGATCAGTTGCATCTATTTTAGTGAAGCATTTAAACTCTGCAGCATTCACTTTGATTTCGCCAATTTATAGGTTCAAAATGTTCAGCAAACTTACAGGGTTGTTTAAAAATAAAGCCAATCTCGAAGAAATTGCCTATTTAGAAGCACAGAATATTCAATGGGATGCGGAACAAGGCTATATTGTCGATGGTATTTTGCTTAACGATGTTTTGGCAGAGCGTTTAAATTATTTATCCAACCGCCGTATGCAGCAGTTTGATGATTTGGCACAGCTGTATTCTACAGCTATGATTATCAATGAAAAAATTGATCTGGAAATTGTGCAACAGCGTTTTAACACAATGCTTGGTAATACCGAAGAAAACTTACTGGAATTTAAAGCGATTGTTAAAAAATTGAATGATTATTATCGACAGTTTTTACGTGATCAAAAGTAAAGAGGCGTGTGTATCAAACTTTAAAGCTCGCTGTTTTATAAAATTTTGCAATTAAATACGCTGTAATGGTGGATGAAAAAAATTACGTAAAACCGTCAATTCATCGTGCTAGTATAAGCCCCATGTTGTTTAGACCCTAAAGCTATATACATGTTCCAACACGAAATTTCCCAACTCAATTTAGCACAACTGAAAGCTGGCGAAAAACGCTGGATTGGTAATCTACAAGGTTCCGCCGCAGCATTATTATTTAAAGAAATTGGTCAGCAGAATCAGCATTTATTTGTGATTGTCGCGCGCAATCAACAACATTTGGCGCAGTTAGAAAGCGAATTAGAATTTTACGGGGTAAAACCGACTATTTTCCCCGATTGGGAAATTTTGCCTTATGACCGCTTGTCACCGCATCAAGATATTGTGTCGGAGCGTTTGGCGATTTTATCCAATATGCCGCAGCAAGGTGTATTGTTGGTTTCGGCAACCACTTTGGCACAACGTGTTGCACCAACCTCATGGGTGTTAGGCGAGCATTTCGATATTCGTGTTGGGCAAAAGTTTGCTTTGGAACAACAAAAACAGCGTTTGGTACAAGCAGGCTATCATCTGGTCGATACAGTCTATGATCATGGTGAGTTTGCTGTGCGTGGCAGTATTATGGATATTTATGCTTCGGGACAGGAAGCACCCATCCGTATTGATTTATTTGATGATGAAGTTGAAACCTTAAAGTTTTTTGATCCAGAAACGCAGCGTACCACCCAAAGTTTGCAGAATTTTACGGTTTTACCCGCCAAAGAATTTCCATTAAAAGAAGGTCGTGCGATTTTCCGTGACCGCTATGCAGAAAGTTTCCCAACGGCAAACCCGAAAAAGAACCCTGTGTATCAGGATGTGTTAGAAGGCATTGCATCGCCTGGTTTAGAGTTTTATTTTCCGTTATTCTTCACTCAAGCACAGCTTGAAGGTCAAAATACATTACTTTCATACTTACCAAAGCATTGCATTGTCATTACAGATAAGGCGGTGGATGACTGTTTAACTCAATTTTGGAAAGATGTGCTGTATCGTTATGAGGACAGACGTCATAACATCGACCAGCCGATTTTGCCGCCTGAGCAATTATTCCTACAACCAAATCAATTATTAGAACAACTGAATCAATTTGGACGTGTGATTGCATCGCCCGAAGCTTTTGAGCAAAAAGCAGGTGTAGTGAACTTAAGCACACTTGTACCACCACGTTTGGCGGTTGATCCTAAACAAGAACAACCCTTTCATGCCGTTAAGCAATATATTGATGCGGCCAATCATCCTGTTTTATTGGTGGCAGAAAGTGCAGGTCGTCGTGAAACCTTAAAAGATGCGTTGCGTGCCGCTTTGGGTGAAATTCCACAAGTGGAGAGTTTTGAGGCATTTCAGCAGTCTTTACAAGCCATTGCGATTACCAATGCACCTTTAGATCGCGGCTTGGTCATTCAAGATCAATTGAGTGTAATCTCAGAAAATCAGTTGTATGAACATCGTGTGGTGCAGCGCCGTCGTAAACGTCAGCAGGAAGTTTCTGAAGAGTTTTTAATTCGCAGTTTGACCGAGTTAAGCATTGGTGCACCTGTGGTACATATTGATTATGGCGTAGGGCGTTATGCAGGTTTAATTACTTTAAATATTGATGAGCAAGAGCATGAGTTTTTACAACTTGATTATGCCGATGCTGCAAAAGTGTATGTACCTGTTACCAATTTGCATTTAATCAGCCGTTATAGCGGTGGTGATCCAGACCTTGCGCCTTTGCATAAATTAGGCACAGATGCATGGAATAAAGCCAAACGCAAAGCGTTGGAACAAATTCACGATGTGGCAGCAGAATTACTGCATATTCAGGCACGTCGTCAATCTAAACCGGGTTTTGCTTTTGAGTTGGATCATAGTCTTTATATGCAATTTGCCAGTGGCTTTGCTTATGAAGAAACCCTAGACCAAGCCAATGCAATTGAAGCGACTTTACATGACATGCAACTGGCAAAACCAATGGATCGTTTGGTCTGTGGTGATGTTGGTTTTGGTAAAACCGAAGTCGCCATGCGGGCTGCATTTGTCGCGGTACAGAATAATAAACAAGTCGCGGTATTGGTTCCGACCACATTGTTGGCACAACAGCATTATGAATCTTTTAAAGACCGTTTTGCCGACTGGCCTGTGCGTATTGAAGTCTTATCGCGTTTTGGTTCAAGCAAATCTCATCAAAAAACCATTGAAGATTTAGCTGAAGGCAAAGTCGATATTGTGATTGGGACGCACAAAATTCTGCAAGAAAATATTCAGTTCAAGCAGTTGGGTTTAATGATTGTCGATGAAGAACATCGTTTTGGGGTGCGTGACAAAGAACGTATTAAAGCGCTGCGCGCCGATGTGGATATGCTGACTTTAACCGCAACGCCAATTCCACGTACCTTAAATATGGCATTTAGCGGTATGCGCGATTTATCCATTATTGCCACACCACCTGCACGCCGTTTAGCGGTCAAAACCTTTGTGCAAGAGCATACAGGCGATACGGTGAAAGAAGCCATTTTACGTGAATTGTTACGTGGTGGTCAGGTGTATTTCCTGCATAATGAAGTGGAAACCATTGAGCGTAGTGCTGAAACCATTCGTGAATTGGTACCAGAAGCGCGGGTTGCAGTTGCGCATGGGCAAATGCGCGAGCGTGAATTAGAGCAAGTCATGCAGCAGTTTTATCATAAAGAATATAACGTGTTGGTTTGCTCAACCATTATTGAAACAGGGATTGATGTTCCAAATGCCAATACCATTTTAATTGAACGTGCAGATAAACTCGGATTGGCGCAGTTGCACCAACTACGTGGTCGTGTTGGACGTTCGCATCACCAAGCTTATGCGTATTTGCTGGTACCTTCCATTAAGGGCTTAAAAGGCGATGCTGAAAAACGCTTGGATGCGATTCAGCGTGCCTCAACTTTGGGTGCAGGTTTTATGCTGGCAACCGAAGACTTGGAAATTCGTGGTGCGGGCGAATTACTGGGTGAGCAACAAAGCGGTTCAATGCAAGCTATTGGTTATAGCCTGTATATGGAAATGCTGGAAAAAGCCACCAAAGCCATTCAAAAAGGTAAAACCCCTAACTTCGATGCACCATTGTCTTTAACTGCAGAAATCAACCTGCACATGCCTGCTTTAATTCCAGATGATTATTTGGGCGATGTGCATCAGCGCTTATTGTTCTACAAACGCATTAGTAATACCGATACTCAAGAAAAGCTTGATCATATCCGTATGGAGTTGATTGACCGTTTTGGTATTCCACCACAAGCGGTGAAACAATTATTTGCTGTACATCAACTGCGTTTAAAAGCAGAGCAGTTGGGCATCACTAAAATTGATATTGGTACAAATGGCGGTCATATCGAATTTTCACCAGATACACCTGTGCAAGCCATGAGCATCATTCAAATGATGCAAAAACATCCGACCTATTTCCGTATGGATGGTGGACAGCGTTTAAAAGTGATGGTGATGTTGGAGGAAGCTGAAAAGCGGATTCAATTTATTGCCGATCTATTAAACAGCCTGCTAAAAACTTTGCACAGCTGAGTTTAAAAATGCAAATTGATCCAAATATCATATCGGTAAATTTATGAATATTTGCTAAGAAACCTCTGATTCTATAATGAATATTATTCATGATGAATTTGGTTAAAATTGCACTTTATTTACATCGAAACATGATGGGAATCATACTCAGTTCACTAGGGATGTGATAGTATTACCCATCATTACAATTTGCGTCATTTATAAAGATATGTTTAGTTTGCATCCACAACTTGCTCAAGATACTTTTTTTGTAGGCGACTTTCCTCTGTCAACATGTCGTTTAATGAATGATATGCAATTCCCTTGGTTAATTCTAATTCCACGTGTGCCAGGGGTTACAGAACTATACGAATTAAGCCAGGCAGACCAAGAACAATTTTTACGTGAATCTAGCTGGTTATCTAGCCAATTATCACGTGTATTCCGTGCCGATAAAATGAATGTGGCGGCTTTAGGTAATATGGTTCCACAATTGCATTTTCATCACGTCGTGCGTTATCAAAATGATGTGGCTTGGCCTAAACCAGTTTGGGGTACGCCAGCTGTACCATACAGCAATGAAGTTTTGGCTCACATGCGTCAAACCTTGATGCTTGCTCTGCGTGGTCAAGGCGATATGCCATTTGACTGGCGAATGGATTAATTGAAATGAATTGCCACGCAGGATGCGTGGCTTTTTAATCCTAGATTGGAGTAGGCCGCGGTGTTCATGTACAATTGGATGGAAAGAGATCCCAAACAATTCGAATTTCTGCATCGTTTAGTCGGGTATGCAAGTTTATCCCTGATTATGGTGGTCTATCACTACACCTACGCCGATACCAATTATCAAATTTACCTTCCGTTTTTTCTTACTTTTTTATTACTGATAATTCCTAAATTTTCGCGTTGGCTGCAATATAAATATAGTCATCAAGCCAAGCGTAATATCCTGTTTATTATTGATATTGTGGTAGTCGCAGTATGTTTGTCTGCGGTACATCTGAATTTGGTACTTACTTTTGCCGCTTTATTTGCGCTGCTATATACCGCCATTTATATTAAAGTTTCTTTCTTTTTGGTGGCATTGGCATCCTTATTGGCGGTCACAGTTTTTTATTTTTGTAATATTTTTATTTTTGGTTTTAACGAATATTTTGAACAAAGCAGTACCGAACTTACGATTTTAGCCTTTTTATGTATGATCTTTTACTTTGGCATGGGCAGTGCCTATCAGGCACGTCGTATCCGCTATACCACGGCAAAGAAAGACCATTACTACACACAAATGAACCGCTATATGGAATTTGCGAATCAGCTTAGTCGCTATGCACCTTTGCAGTTGTGGCAATCGATTATGAAAGGTGAGTCGGAAGCGAAAATTGAATATAAACGTAAAAAAATGACGATTTTCTTTTCTGATATTCAAGGCTTTACTGAACTTTCTGAAACACTAATTCCAGATGATTTAGCATTCCTGCTCAATGATTATTTAAGCCACATGACCGAAATTGCCAAGCAATATGAAGCGACGGTGGATAAGTTTATGGGTGATGCGATTTTAATTTTCTTTGGTGATCCAAATACGCAAGGTGTTGAACAAGATGCTAAAACTTGTGTAGAGATGGCTATTGCGATGCGTCAGCAAATGAAATTGTTACGCGAACGTTGGGTCAAAATGGGCTATCCGCCTTTACATATTCGTATGGGTATCAGTACAGGATATTGCCACGTTGGGAACTACGGTGCAGCACATCGGATGGCATATACCATTGTTGGGCGTGATGCTAACTTAGCTGCGCGTTTGCAAAGTGCGGCCGAAGTTGATGAAATTTTACTTTCAGATGACACTTATAAACTGATTAAAAATGATTATTTGTGTGCTCCGAAAGCACCGATCTTTTTAAAGGGGATTCAAGGTCCTGTAAAAACTTGGCAAGTGATGGAAAAATATGCGGCCAGCAAGTCGGATTATCAGCGTTGGTTTGACTACGAATATAAAGGTTTTCATTTGTTGCTTAATTTGGATGAAGTGCAGAATTTTGAATATCCTGAGCTAATTACCGTATTAGAAAAAATGATTAAAAGAATTCAAACGCAGCAAAAGCTGACCAACTCACAGGGCATTGTAAAACTTAATCTTGAAGATGAAGTGATTGAACATCCACCTGTTGAAGAAATTGCCAAAACTCATATTCCTGAAAAACACTAAAATTTTTCTTATAATGTAGATCTCGTTTAACTTTTAAATCCTCAAAAATTTTAAATCTAAAGTTGTGCAATAAAAAAACTGCGCCGTAGCGCAGTTTTTTAGAATTAGCATCATTTTATGATTAATGATTTTCTGAAGCATGGTTAATGGTGTATTTTGGAATTTCGACTTCCAAGTCTTCATTGACCACTTTAACCTGACAAGATAAGCGTGAATCAGGCTCTAAACCCCAAGCACGGTCTAATAAGTCAGCTTCAACATCATCCATTTCTTCTAGGCTGTCAAAGCCTTTACGAACAACAACGTGGCAAGTGGTACATGCACAAGACATATCGCAAGCATGTTCAATTTTAATGCCATTTTCAAGTAAGCTTTCGCATAAGTTGGCATTTTGTTCGACTTCAAACTCAGCACCTTCTGGGCAGAATTGCGCATGTGGAAGTACTTTAATACGTGGCATAATCTTTACCTTAAATTAGTTTGAGTTTGACCAGTCGTCGAGTTTAGTGCCTTTAAGTGCTGCATCAATATGTTGATTCATACGAATTGCAGCAAAAGCATCACTGTGTATTTTAAGCTGTTCAACAGCATGTTCAATGGCTTTAATGTCTTGTCCAGTCAATTCGGCTTCCAACTGCGCTTTGGCAGTATTTAAAGCTTCTAATTGTTCTGGGCTTAATAGTTGTGCATCTACTTTTAAGGCTTGTTGTAAAGCTTCAAGTTCACGTTGTGCTTCAACTTTGGTTTCATGCAAATGACGCAATTGCTTGTCTTCTTCTGCATATTTGAAACCATCTAGCAGCAAACGCTCGGTATCTGCTTCAGATAAACCATAAGATGGCTTGATGTCGATATTTGCAGTCACACCAGAAGTGGTTTCTTTAGCAGAAACACTGAGCAAGCCATCAGCATCGACTTGGAACGTAACTTCAATGCGTGCCTGACCCGCAGTCATTGGTGGAATACCGTATAGCACAAAACGACCTAAGCTACGACAATGTTCTACCAAATCACGCTCACCTTGTACCACATGAATCAACATGGCAGTTTGGCCATCTTGATAAGTGGTAAATTCTTGGCGACGTGCTACAGGAATTGCAGTATTGCGTGAAATTAAGCGTTCCACCAAACCGCCCATGGTTTCTAAACCCAAAGACAGTGGGGTAACGTCTAATAGCAACGAACCATCTTTGCTGTTACCAATTAGTTGATTGGCGGTAATTGATGCACCAATTGCAACCACTTCATCTGGGTTAATTGTGCATAATGGTTCTTGATTAAATACTTCACGAACAGCTTTTTGCACGGCATAAGAACGTGTTGAACCACCAACTAAAACTACATTTTGAATGTCATCTAGGTCAAGTTTGGCATCGCGTAATACACGTTTGCATACACTAATGGTTTTATCTAAAGCAACCTGAATAATACTTTCAAAGTTTGCGCGGTCTAATTGCAGCGTGTGCTCTAACAGTTTTAATTCAACACTTTCTGCATTGCTGAGCGCTTCTTTGGCTTTACGTGCAGACACAACAAAGTGTGCATATTCTGCATCATCTAAACTTTCAATATTCAGCTGTTTTTTTGCCCATTTTACAATCAGACGATCTAAGTCATCACCACCTAAAGCAGTGTGGCCGCCTGTGGCTAAAACCTCAAAAACACCTTGAGAGAAACGTAAAATAGAAACGTCAAACGTACCACCGCCCAAGTCGTAAATCACATAGTTACGGTCTTGAGCCAAGTTGGTGTCTTGATCTAAACCGTAGGCAACCGCTGCTGCAGTCGGTTCATTCAATAAACGCAATACTTTTAAACCTGCAAGCTCGGCAGCGTCACGTGTGGCTTGGCGTTGAGCTTCATCAAAATAAGCAGGAACAGTAATCACTGCACCATTTACAGGGTTTTGTAAGCTGGCTTCTGCGCGGTCTTTGAGTTGTTTAAGTAATTCTGCCGAAATTTCAACAGGTGTTTTACGGCCTTGAGCTGTTTCAAAAGCAGGCATTTGATTGTCTTCACCCACTAACGTGTATGGATGTTGAAATTTAATGTCCGCTTTAGAACGACCCATAAAACGCTTGACTGAAACAATCGTGTTTTTAGGGTCTGTAGTAATAAATGGCGCAGCAGCATTGCCATAATGTGTATTTTGCTCTGCATAATGGACGATAGAAGGCAGTAGCACGCGACCTTGCTCATCATGCAAGACTTTGGCTTTACCAGAAAGAACTGTGGCAACCAATGAATGAGTGGTGCCTAAGTCAATGCCAATCGCAATGCGATGTTCATGCGGTGCACTTGATTGACCTGGTTCTGCAATTTGCAAGAGCGCCATTATGTAAAATCCTTTGCCCGTTAAATATTAAAATACAAACTAAAATTAAAAATCATCGTCTAAATCAAAACTGTCATCATCAAGGAAACGATCTTCAGCTTTGTCTAGGTCAGCCATAACTTTCATGAAAAAGCGTAATTTACGCACAGTGTCACGCGCTTCTGCCCAATCTTCTTCGGCATAGTCAATTTTAAATTCACGGACTAAGCCATCAACCCATTGTTGTACTTCAACCTTTAATGACTGTAAGTCATCGGCACAGTTGGCATCATCCAATTGCTCACGAATTTCCAAGGCATCTTGTAAAAATTCAAAGTCATGGATGGATTGATCGAGATGATAATCTTGCTTTTTCAATGAGAGTAAATATGCAGCACGACTGTCTACCGCAGAGAGTTGTTTAAACGCCTGATTAATTTTACTAGATTTAATCAAGGCTTGATCTTTGTCTTCGGCTTTGTCGGGGTGATATTGCTGCTGTAGCTTTAAAAATTCAGCTTTTAAAGTAGCGAAATCAATATCGAGTGCAACAGGAAGATTAAACAACTCAAAATGATTCATGGGAGATGGAATCCGCGATTAGTGTGCAAAATTGGCTGCATAAATGCAATTAAAACAGTGTATTGTACACTGTTTTAAGCTAAAAAGAGGGAGGTGGCGTTATACCGTGAACGATTCACCGCAGCCACATTCACCTTTTTTATTGGGGTTGTTAAACTCGAAACCTTCGTTTAAACCATTTTTGACATAGTCCATTTCCATGCCATCTAGGTAAACTAGGCTTTTCGGATCAACGAAAACTTTAACACCAAACTGTTCAAACATTTGGTCGTGCGTATCGACTTCATCTACAAATTCGAGTACATAAGCCAAACCAGAACAGCCTGAAGTTTTCACACCAACGCGAATACCTTGACCCTTACCGCGATTCTTTAAGTAATTGCTGATATGAGTTGCAGCATTTTCAGTTAAATTGATCATGAAAACTCCGTTTGTTTTTCCACAAAACTTAGCAAATTAAGCTTTGGTCTTTTTGCTGCGATAGTCTTCTACAGCAGCTTTAATTGCATCTTCTGCCAATACAGAGCAGTGTACTTTCACTGGTGGAAGGGCAAGTTCGGTAGCAATATCAATGTTCTTGATCGCTTGTGCTTCATCTAAAGTTTTACCTTTAAGCCACTCAGTAACCAAAGAACTTGAAGCAATGGCAGAACCACAACCATAAGTTTTGAAACGTGCTTCTTCAATCACGCCTTCGTCATTCACTTGAATTTGCAGACGCATTACATCGCCACATGCAGGTGCGCCCACCATACCTGTACCAACGTTTTCAGCATTTTTGTCTAAAACGCCAACATTACGAGGGTTTTCGTAATGATCAATTACTTTATCGCTATAAGCCATGTCGCTTCTCCAAACCTCGGGGTCAGCCTTAATATAAATATGGGGGTGAAATTACCTTTATCAATCTAATGGCTTCCTGTCAAAGCCATTAGATTTGGGATGAATTAGTGTTCAGTCCATTCTACTTTAGAAAGGTCAATCCCTTCTTTATACATATCCCAAAGCGGTGAAAGTTCACGTAACTTTTCAACAGCAGCTTTAGTCACAGTTAGGACATGATCAATATCTTCTTCAGTGGTGTATTTACCAAAACTGAAACGAATTGAGCTGTGTGCAAGTTCGTCTGAAAGACCTAGTGCACGTAATACATAAGATGGCTCTAAAGTCGCTGAAGTACACGCAGAACCTGAAGATACCGCAGCATCTTTAAGAGACATCATTAAAGATTCACCTTCAACAAAGTTGAAGCTGACGTTTAAATAGTTGGCTACGTTTAGTGTTGGGTGACCATTCAGGAAAACTTGTTCCATGGTGTTCAAGCCATTCCAAAGTTTGTCGCGCAATACGCGTAAACGGGCTTGTTCAGAAGCTAAGTTTTTGCCTGCAAGTTCAAATGCTTCGCCCATACCTACAATTTGGTGGGTTGCAAGTGTGCCTGAACGCATGCCACGCTCATGACCGCCACCATGCATTTGTGCTTTTAAGCGTACGCGTGGACTGCGGCGTACAAATAGCGCACCAATACCTTTAGGGCCATAGATTTTGTGTGCAGAGAAGCTCATTAAGTCTACTTTTAAGGTAGATAAATCAATTTCTACCTTACCTGCAGCTTGCGCAGCATCAACGTGGAAGAAGATTTTTTTGGCACGGGTGATTTCGCCAATTGCAGCGACATCGGTAATCGTACCAATTTCGTTATTGACCATCATCAACGACACTAAAATTGTGTCTGGACGAATTGCCGCTTCAACCATTTCAGGTGTAATTAAACCTGTTTGTGGTTGTGGCTCTAAGTACGTGATTTCAAAACCTTCAGATTCAAGCTCACGGCAGGTATCTAAAATGGCTTTGTGTTCAATTTTAGACGTAATAATGTGTTTGCCTTTAGACGAATAGAATTGTGCTACGCCTTTTAGTGCAAGGTTATCTGATTCTGTTGCACCAGAAGTCCACACGATTTCACGTGGGTCTGCTTTGATCAAGTTCGCAACTTGTTCACGTGCATATTCAACTTTTTCTTCTGCTTGCCAGCCATAAGCGTGCGAACGAGAAGCGGCATTACCGAAAGTCCCATCAAAAGTCAGGCACTCCATCATGCGTTCTGCAACTTGAGGATCTACAGGAGTGGTTGCTGCGTAGTCAAGATAAATTGGACGTTTCATGTCAAATACCTGTAACCGATAACAGAGCTGAATCAAACGGCGCTGTGTTCTGGCGAATGGCAACAGTTTGTACGTTGTCACGCGCAACTAAATCAGCAAGTGAGATTTTAGCGAGATAGTCGGCAATATGATGGGAGAGTTCCTGCCATAAGTCGTGAGTCAAGCACATTGCACCATTTTGACAGTTGCCTTTATGGTCGCAACGCGTTGCATCAACAGTTTCGTTTACGGCTTCAATGATTTCTAGCACAGTGATTTCATTTGCACTACGTGCTAAATGGTAACCACCGTTAGCACCGCGAACACTAGACACTAAGCCGTGGCGCTTAAGTTTTGCGAATAACTGCTCAAGATAAGCAACAGAAATAGTTTGACGGGCTGCAATTTCAGCAAGCGTGATCGTTTGTTCAGTTGGCTGCAAAGCTAAATCAAGTAGAGCAGTCACTGCGTAGCGACCGCGAGTTGTTAAGCGCATGATTCGATACACATGATTAGACTAGATATGGGTATTGTATGAATCCCGACTAAATTAGTCAAGTATTTTATTATGATATCGTGCGCGAGGATTTACGCTGTTTTTATTGATATTTTAATGCGTTTAAACGATCCATAAATTATACACTAATAACGTAATTAATAATACTGTTATTACTCCAAAGGCGATGTTAATGCGCTTTTGACGACGTTCAATCCGACGAATACGGTTTTTATGCTGTTTAAGCTCAACTTGTAAGGTATTGATCTTAGAGCGTTGTTCATCAATTTTGTCTAAAAGTGGGGCAATGCGCTTTTTAGAACCAATCACTTCTTGTTCTTGCGGTGCTTCTTTCAGCCATTGTTTCCAGTCAGCTAAAACTTTGGGTGCACTAAAATGCAAAATTAGATCACGAAACTCATCTTTAAGGGTAATGTCACCATCTATACGCATGTGTTTAATACTGCGACGATTACCTAAAATAAAGATTTTAAATAAATCTATGAGGGTGGTGCGCACATCTAAATCGACAGCTTGTTCAGGTGCTTTGCTGTCAAATAAGATGCCGTTTGGATTGAATTCCACGTAAATGTCGAAATAAGGAATATAGCTATTAATTTTAATGGTGATTTTCTGGTCGACAAACTTTTTAGCCTGCAAAGCGACCACACGATCATGTTTTAGAATAAAGCTAAAAATTGTTTCCAGCACAATCATGAGCATGGTCAGCAACAAATGTGGATTACTTTGTCTTTGTTGCGAATCACTCATAAAATCAAGTCCCTAAATCTAAAGTTGAATTCCTTGTTTTGCGCTTCGTTGAGAATACATTCTAAGAAGCGCAGCGAATAATCTTGCTTTGTAGAACAGTTTAGCAAAACGATCAAGTATTTAATTTGCTATTATGAAAGCATTTTGTAGGTTTATTACATTTATGTGCGCATAAAATAAGCAGGAGAGAGGTTCATGGAAAAAACGACGGATAGCGTAGAAGAGCATTTGCTTGAATCAGAAACCACATTGAAAAATAAAGATAAATTACGCTCAGGACGTAAATCATCACTCGATTTTCGTAAATATACCAAGCAAATTTGGCTAGCAGGTTTAGGTGCATTTTCACGCGCAGAAGAAGAAGGCAATAAATTGTTTGACTCTCTGGTCAAGGTGGGTGAGGAATTAGAATCTAAAACTACAGAAATTGCCGATCAAACAGTTGAAAAAGTGTCTGAAAAAGCCAAAGAGTCGGTCATTGATACTAAAGATAAAGTTGAGCGTTTAATTGACCATAGCGTCAATCATTCTTTAAATAGAATTGGCTTGGTGACAGCAAAAGACCTACAACATTTGGAGCAATTGGTACTGCAATTACATGCCAAAGTCGATGCGTTGATTGAAGAAAATAAACAATTAAAAGAAGATGTTGCGAAAAAGTAATTCTGTGCAAAGGGGGCTTAAAGTATGTTGCTTTATTATACATCGGGTATTTTAGGGCAAAACTGAATAGAGGCTAATAGTTCCATCGTTTTACCATTTATTTTGCATAAAAGCGTGCAGGGAGTATTGCTTTTACCCTCAAAGCATTGCTATAAAGGCGTTACGGTAATTTAAATTAAATCTCTGGACCTTAAATAAACGATATTAAGAGGACGTAATTTTCATGAATAAATCAGAATTAATCGATGCAATTGCAGAGAAAGGGGGATTGTCTAAGACTGATGCAGGTAAGGCCTTAGACGCAACAATTGCTTCTATTACTGAAGCGCTTAAAGCGGGTGATACTGTAACCCTCGTTGGTTTTGGTACATTTAATGTGAAAGAGCGTGCTGCTCGCACAGGTCGTAACCCACAAACAGGTGCTACACTTGAAATTAAAGCAAGCAAAGTACCAAGCTTTAAAGCGGGTAAAGGTTTAAAAGATTCAGTAGCATAATCTTTTAAAATGCCAAGAAAGCGCGCCAATTGGCGCGTTTTTTATTAATAATGTCAATAAACGGCTTCAACGCATTCATTCGTTGAGGGTTTTCAGTTAAAATCTCGCACAAATAAAATATTGGAATACTTATGGAATCTTTTCGTAAAGTTATTAAGGGTTGGTTGGGCAAAGTTTTGCTCGTCTTGTTCTTGACCCCTTTAGCACTTGTAGGTATTGAAGGATATTTTAGTGGAGGTCAGTCTGAAGACACTGCACAAACAGTCAATGGTCAGCAAATTTCAAAACGAGAATTAGATAATCTGACCAATTCCTTGAAAGAACAATACTTGGCCTATACCAATGGTGATGAAACACTATTGAATCAAAATTATATTCAAAACAAAGCCAAAGATACGTTGGTTGCACGTACCTTGTTATTACAACAAGCTGAGAAATTAGGGATTTCTTTGAGCGATGCACAAATTGAACAAATGATTGCACAGCAACCGAATTTCCAACAAGATGGCAAGTTTTCTGAAAGCTTGTATGCGAACTATCTGCAATCTGTAGGCATGACCAATCAGGCGCTTGTGGCAAATTTACGCCAAGACCATGCGTTAAAAATGCTGAGTGCTAGCTTTACCGATTATGCTTTAGTTAGCCCGTCTGATATTCAGCAAATTGCCAATTTACAAACCCAGCAACGTACTTTGCATTTATCTAGCATTAAGTTAGATGACTACAAGAAAAACATCACCACAAATGCACAAGAGATTGCTGCGTATTATGAACAGCATGCCAATGCCTTTAAACAGGTTGCTAGCGTTGATGTCGATTACATTGTGGTGACTCCAGCCAATATTGCACCTGCAAATACGGCTGTCACTGACGCAGAGTTACAACAGGCTTATCAAAAGTTTGTCGAAACTCAAAAAGGTGCTGCTGTACCGACAGTGAAACATATTTTAATCACCACCGATGCGCGTGATGATGCCGCAGCTAAAAAACTTGCAGAGCAAGCCGCAGCTGAAATTAAGCAAGGTACAAGCTTTACTGCAGCTGCACAAAAGTATTCGGATGATCCTGAGTCTAAAGCCAAAGGTGGTGAGGTTGCAGGTTATGAAGCAGGCGTATTTGGCGATGCCTTTGACAAAGCCGTGGGTAGCTTAAAATCTGGTGAAGTATCACAGCCGATTAAAACTCAATATGGCTATCATGTGATTCAAACAGAAGGTGCTACAGTTCAAGTCCCTGCGTTTGAAACTCAAAAAGCACGTTTAATGGCAGAGTTGCAAAAAGCCAAAACTGAAAATGCGTATACCGATACCATCAACAGCTTAAATGAATTGGTGGTGAGTAGTGATGCTTTAGATGTTGTGGCAGAAGAAGTGAAAACGGCCAAAGTCGAATCTGTTAATGGTTTAACTTTGGCGGCGCAGCATCCTGTTTTAAGCCAGCCATCTGTCAAAGTTAAATTGTTTAATGATGATGTGAAAAATGGCGATCGCAACGCATCGAGTAACATTACTTTAGCCAATGGCGATGTGGTATGGGTGAAAGTGCGTAATTACCATGCCGCAGGTGTGCAAACTTTAGAAGAAGCAACACCCCGCGTAAAAGCTAAACTGATTGAGAAAAAAGCCTTTGATGCAGCGAAAAAAGATATTCAAGCTGCGTTGGATGCCTTTAAAACTCAACCTGCAGCGACCGTTTTGGCGAAAAACCAAATCCGTTTTGAAAATGCAGGCACATTCACCCGTGCAGATGGTTTGTTAAAGCGTGAAATTGAACGTGCTGCATTTAGTGTGCTTGCGCCTAAAGATGGTATGTGGTCAGTAACAACAGCATCTATACCAAATGAATTGGTGGTGGTAGCTGTATCAAATGTAAACGATACTACATCGAATGCTTTAACGCCTGAGCAACTGAAAGAGTTAGCGCAGTTGTATCAACAATTACGTGCTCAACAAGAGCTAGATGACTATACGCAATATTTGAAATCGAAAGCGAAAATCAAATAAGTGATGAACATCAACAAAAAAACCAGCAAATTTGCTGGTTTTTTGTGCATCTAATAATGATTAGGCAAGCATCTGAAAGACTTATTCAGCGCGAATTTTTAGCTCATAACCTGTGTATTTACGAATGTTGATGACACCTGTATCCAAGATTAAATATTGCCCTTTAATTCCTTGCAGTTTGCCGCGAATAATTGGGGTTTTATCTAAGTTATGCGATTTAATTTTCTCAGGATACTGTTCTACAGGGTACACAAATTCACGCGGAAGTTCCTGATCTAAAAGCTCTACCGTTTCGTTGAATTCAAGGTTTTGACTAAACTCATCACGAATGGTCTGAATTTTAGGCGCAAACTCTTCAATCAGTTGTTCACGCACTTCAATTAGGTTTAGCGGCTCTGCTTCGCCTTTGAGTAGTTTGCGCCAGTCGGTTTTATCTGCGACTTGTGTACCAAACATAACTTCCAATTGCCCAGATAAACGGCGTGAGCCGACTTTCATAATTGGCAAGGCTTGAGTTGCGCCCTGATCTAGCCAACGTGTTGGCATTTGACCTAAACGGGTGATTCCCACTTTTAAAGCACTTGAATTGGCTAAATATACGATGTGCGGTTGAAAGCAGACTTCTTGAGCAAAACTATCTTCACGACAGGTACCTAAATGATAGTGACAGGTTTCAGGCTTCATGATGCACATATCGCAAGATGCTTTGGTTTTAAAACACTTGAAACAATGTCCTTGCGAATAAGATTTTGGTGTTTTCACACCACAAGAAACACAATAAATATTGCCCGTCCATTCCAGTTCAAGTTCTTGCCCAAGCTGAAAAGGCAGGTCAATTTCTGCACGGTCTAGAATAAATTTATATTCAACATTTGCCTTGTGTACCTGTTCATCAGTTACACTATGGTCCTTAAGACCTGCGTGCATTTTATGGCAAATGCCTTGTAGTTCCATAAGAATACTCTCTCAAAAATGAAGGAATGCAGTGATGGCTGAAATGCGTTTAATTCAAGCATTAATTGATGATTTATCTCAACAACAGCCAATTTCTACTGCATTGTGTATAGGGCAAAATATTGAAGCAAGCCCGAAGCATAACAATCAAGCGGATGATCAGTCAGCTATCCAATGGCAGTATTTTAGCGCATTGGCATTTTTAAATCTGCCTTTTACCCAACGTTTTGATTTGGCAGTTGTATTTTTAGATGCTGCAGATTTTGCTGCGCAGACACCACAACACACTTCGCAAATTTTGGTGAAGCTACGTGATTTATTGGCAAAACGTATTGTGGTGATTGCTGCGCGTCAAGATGAGCAATTGCTTAGAGCGCTTGGTTTTACTCAATTGATTGAACATCGCTTTGAGCAGCATCATTTGTGCTTATGGCAATTTAATATTTTGACTTATAAGCACGTGCCTGATTGGTTTAACTCTAAGTTTTGGGCAAATCCTGAAAATTGGGATAAATTCCGTTGGTAAGTGCTGCATTAAACTCATAAAAACCTAATAATGTTAAATGTTTAACATAAATTTAGGATATTGCAAAATTTAACAATTTCAAGCGCGAAATTCAGTCAAAACTTCGTATGCTGTCATAAGGGCATATTGAGGAACATAAAATGACTAATTTAAGCAATATTGTTGAAATTTTAGCAAAGCAGGCATTGGGCGCGAAACAGCAATCTAATCAATCTCAAGGTGGATTGGGCGGTATTTTAGGCTCAGTTTTGGGGCAACTTGGTGCTAATAACCAACAATCTGCACAAGGGGGCTTGGGTGGTATTTTGGGTTCAGTACTTGGTCAGTTAGGTGGGCAACAACAGCGTTCTGCTACAGGTGCTTCAGGTGCACAAAGTTTATTGATTGCAGTCTTGCCTTTGGTATTGGCATGGATTCAAAAACAGGGTGGCTTGCAAGGTGCTTTGGATAAACTCAAAGGACAGGGCTTAACCAGTCAGGTGGCTGATTGGGTGTCTACAGACCCAGGTGAAAATGCACATGTAGGTGCTGAACAAGTACAAAGTTTATTTGATGATGCCGATGTAGAGCAGGTTGCACAGCAAACTCAGGCGCCAAAGCAAGATATTTATAATGCGATTTCTGCAGTATTGCCGCAAATTATTGATTCATTGACACCACAAGGTGAGCAAACGAGTAAGCAAGAAGCCAATGACGATATTCAGCAAGTAATGAATTTAGTGTCTGGGTTTTTAAAGCGTTAATGAAAGAAAGGCTTTGTTGTTAAAACTTGAGCCATAAAAACTAAGCCAGCACATTTGCTGGCTTTTTTACCTGTTTCTAAATATAGCTAAAACAGTAGAGCATAAAAAAACACGCCGAAGCGTGTTTTTTGGTTTTTTAAGTTTGGTTAGACTTAGAAGTCGTAACGGAAACCCAAAGAAAGACCTAAAGCATCTTCGTCATTCACGCCACCAACGTTGTTTGAGCGACCTTGTGACCATGGTGTTAAGTTAGATTTTTTGTCATTAAGCATAGTTGCAAGGTTTGCGTATACACGTACGACCTTGTCTAAACGGTGCTCTACACCCACAGCCAATAATGTTGCATTTGCATCATCAGCATCTACGTCACGGTGGAATACTTGACCGCGTACATAAGTCTTCGGCGCAACTTTATAGTCAGCCGCTACACCAAATACCTGTGCATCTGGGTTTGCAGTTTCATTATCATGTGTTAACAATTGATATAAAGCACCAACGTTTAACTCAGGTGTGATTTTGTATGCAGCGGCAATACGGAAGCCATCACGCTCACCACGACCAGCATCTTCTTCATAGTGCTCATAAGCAGCAGCAAAATCGACTTTGCCTTCTTTATAAGTTAAAGCTAAGTCATAAGCTTTATCATCACGATCAGCTTTAGTATTTGTTGTAGTGCCTGGAACAACAACTGTAACTGGACCGTCTGCAGTATTAATGACTGTAGTTTTTTGTGAGGTTGTAGATGTGAAACCAGCACTATTACCTTCATGTAAAGAAAGTGCAGCTAGAACATTAAAACCGCCACCAAATTTAGGTGATTTATATTCAATTGAGTTAGCATTACGCTCATCAAAACGTAAGTTACCAGCACGAGTTACGTTACGGATGTCACCAACTTGGTCACCAAAGAAGTTGACTGGACCACGTGCAGCTTTAAATGGGCTGTCAAAACGACCTACACGCGCTTGACCGAAGTCACCTTTTAAACCTACAAAGGTATCACGAGTAGCAAACTCTAAATCATCATTTGCAGAGCCGCTAGCAAAGTTAATTTCTTGTTCGATTTGACCAAAAACAGTCATGCCGTTTTCTAATTTTTGTTCAGCTTTGAAGCCTAAACGTGATGAGTTAGAAGAAAGACCAACTTCGTTATAGTCTTTACCATCATCAAGATAGTCTAAAGATACGTGTGCACGACCATAAACTTTAACATCAGCAGCCATCGCTAATGCTGGTGTTAAGAAGGTTGCCCCAACTGCTAATGCGCAAAGCGTTTTTTTCATGTGTAGCTCCAATACAGACTATTGTTTTTAGTCCTAAACATTGTTCAGAAGTAGGGTAGATCTACTGCTGTTCTCTATTGGTGCTAAGTATTCCTTACAAATGCGACAGTAATATTAAGGAAATATTTCAAAATTATTAAAAAGTACAAGTTAGATCAAAAACTTACTTTTATTCGCATTTTTTTAATGATTATATTTCTATTTATAGAAAAATATGTGAAATAAATAACTTAATTGCAAAGGGAAAGACATCTTAGTGTCATAAATGGTGGTATAAATGAATGAAGAAAGCTGAATGCAAAAAAAATGGAGCAGCTGCTCCATTTTTTTGTATGACATTTTTGAAATATTTAAAGCGCTGCTTTAATTTTTTCCGCTTGAGCTTTAATTTTCTCTTGGTCACCCATTTGTGCAGCATGTTTCCCAAGTTGATGAACCGAAGTCGGAATTAAGTGAAAATGCACGTGGGGGACAGTTTGACCTGCGCTTGTACCTGACAATTGCATTAACACGATACCATCTACACCTAAAGCTTGCTCCATTGCTTTCGCAATTTTTTGCACAATTTGAATAGTATAGGCTGCTGCATCTGCGGGTAAATCCAATAAAGTCACTGCAGGCGTTTTAGGAATCACGAGAGTGTGACCATCGGCTTGCGGCATGATGTCCATAAAAGCAAGCACTTGGTCATCTTCATACACTTTAATTGCAGGAAGTTCGCCACGTAGAATTCTTGCAAAAATATTTTGATCATCGTAAGCCATTATGATTCCTTAAATTCAGCTTTGATATTTCAGAACGGTTATTTACAGTTCAGTTCTTTTTGACGTTCTTTGATTGCGTCAAGACGTTGTTGTTCTTTTTCAGAAAACTTAGGTTTGGTTGTATAGCAGTTGTCATTACCAAAACGTGCTTTAGCTTCTGGGTCTTTGAAGCAGAACCCTTTAGATGCATAAATAACATCGTGGTCATTTTTCAGTTTCTGACATTCTTGTTCAGATGCAAAAGTAGTTGAACTTGCCCCAATTAAAGTTGCAAGGCTTGCAAATAAGGCAATGCTAAACTTGTTCATAAGAGTTTCCTCTATTTAATGATGGTGTGACTAGCCACTTAATACACATTATTGGGTTTATGGCTGTATATTCAATGGCGAGTTCTTACTCTAGGGTAATATTACTCCATAATTCATACATTTTCACAGCAGTGGAAAAATCACTGTCTTTTTCTGCGGTTAAATTCGCTGCTTGAATCAGGCTTTGGGTTAAAGCCAATACAGGTGCAGGCAAAGCTGCTTCATGGACTAAATCTAATGCGATACCTGTGTCTTTAGCCAGTAAAGGCAGGGCAAAAGTATTTGGAAAAGCGCGATTCAGTACTCGCTGCGGCAAAATCATTTCCGTTACTGCGCTTTTACCACTTGAAGCATTTATGCATTGCAAGGCCTGATTTAAGTTTACGCCATGTGCTTTTAAGGTGGTAAAACCTTCAGCTGCAGCACACAAACTCACTGCCATTAACATATTATTCACTGCTTTTACGGCAAAGCCAGCACCAGGTTCACCCACATGCTGAATCACTTTACCAAAAGCCTGAATTGCAGGTAGGGCTTTTTCAAAAGCAGCAGCTTTACCGCCAATCATGACTGTTAATGTGGCATTTTCTGCACCAATGGTTTGTCCGCTTACAGGTGCATCTAAAAAGTCGATCTGTTGTGCTTCAAGTTGTTGTACCAATTTTTTAGCACTTTCGGGTACGCCACTGGTGCAATCGACCCAGACTGAACCTGCTTTAAGTTGAACTTGTGCAATCAGGTTTTCAACTTCGGTACTGGTGGGCAAGCAAGAAAAAATAATATCTGCTTGCACCGCTTGAGCCAATTCAACCGCTTGTGTGCCATATTCAGCAGCATGTTGCTCGGCTTTGGCAAAGTTACGATTCCAGACATAGACCGTATCAAAATGTTTAGGTAAATGGGCTGCCATGCGGTAGCCCATTGCGCCTAAGCCAATAAATGCAACAGATTGAATCATGTTTTTGCTCTCTTTATGCAATTTTGCTAGATCGTTGTTCTAACCAAGTGGTCAGTTTAGGCCAGAATTCATTGGCACTTTTTTGACTGGACATTAAACCCAAATGTCCACCTGGAATAAGAGTAAACGTGACATCGGTACTACTTGTCAATTCACATAAAGGTTGAGCAGCTTCAGCAGTGACAATTTGATCGCTATCACCCGCACCGACCAAAAGTGAACAATGAATATTTTTAAGGTCTATCTGATGTTGTTTGAGTTGAATATGACCTTGTTTGAGTGGGTTTTGCAGCCATACATTCAATACCATGTCCTGATTAATCCCACCCGGATAATCAATCATATTATTTAAAAAATTGGCTAAAGTTGCGTTTTCATGCAAGGTTTGTAAGTCGTGCAGATTCGACAGCATCTGTTTATTGCTTTCCAGCCATGCTCTAGGGTCTAAAATCTTAAAACCAATCGCATTGATTAAACCCGGTGTATGAATTAAATGCTTTGGAATTTTTCCTGAATAAAAGGCATGTTGCAATTTGGGATATTTAGAAATCAGTTGATTGGTCAGTTGAAAGAGTTTACCAACCCGCCCCGAAGCATAGCTATCTACAGGGCTACCCAAAACCATCAAGTTTTTAATATGAGTTGTTTGTTGGTCGGCGGTATAAAGCATGGCAAAAATACCCGCCATACTCCAACCATGTAGTGAAATTTGTTCGACTTTGGCGTGTTGTAAAATGAGTTGAATACAATTAGGGATTGCATCCTGAATAAAAGCCATAAAATTTAAATGACAATGTTGATAGGTCAATTGTCCCCAATCAACCAAATACACATCAAAACCGCTATGCTGAAAATGTTTCACTAAAGAGCGATAAGGATATAAGTCATAAATCGACATGGTAATTGCTAAAGGCGCAACAAAAACCAGCGGCTCTTTATATTGCTTATCTGGCGAAGCGTAATAGCGAATCTGCGCATACTTATAACGTGCCACGATGTCGTATGGCGTGGTCTGAGATAAGATCAAATCACGGCTTTTAAATAAGCGAGTGCTGAGGTTTTTAAGCTTTTTTCGGTGCGGATTAAATTTTCTTTGTAGCTGATTCATGAGGTGTTCCATCACACGTGGCGCCGATTTGAATGAAGTCTAAGCGATATTTATACATTTTACCTTGACCTTAAATGCGCTTGGCGCTCAAAATGTTGGCAATTATTTAACAAACAGGTCTTAGGACTAAGTTTAGGGCTGAGCAGTAAAGATGAGTCAACACGACGACATTGAATATCAATTAGATACTTTAGCGATTCGTACAGGGCATAACCGTACATTTGAAAGTGAACACAGTGAGCCAATTTTCCTGACTTCATCATTTGTTTGTGAAAATGCTGCCGATGCAGCTGCAAAATTCTCAGGTGAAATTGAAGGCAATACCTATTCACGTTATACCAATCCAACTGTACAGGCTTTTGAAAAACGCTTGGCAGTATTAGATGGTGCAGAACGTGCGGTTGCGACAAGTTCGGGTATGGCGGCCGTTCATGCGATCACTTTGGCTTATCTTAAAGCGGGTGATCATGTAGTCTGTTCACGTGCTGTCTTTGGCTCGATCATTTCACTATTTGAAAAATACGTGATGAAGTTTGGTGTCGATGTCACTTTTGTTGATTTAGAAGATTTAGACAGCTGGAAACAAGCCATTCGTCCAAACACACGTCTTTTATTTATTGAAACGCCATCGAATCCATTGGCACAAGTAGGCGATTTACAAGCCATTGCCGATATTGCACATGCAAATAATGCTTTATTTGCAGTTGATAACACCTTCTGTACCCCAGTTTTACAACAACCAATTAAATTTGGTGCTGACCTAATTATCTACTCATCGACCAAATATATTGATGGGCAGGGACGTGCTTTAGGCGGCGCTGTGGTGGGCAAAGATAAACTGGTTGAAGAAATCAACGGTGTGATTCGTACTTTGGGTAACTCATTAAGTCCATTTAACGCATGGATTTTCTTAAAAGGTTTAGAAACTTTAAGCCTGCGGATGAAAGCACATTGCGTTAGCGCACAAAAACTTGCCGAGTGGCTAGATGCACATCCAAAAGTTGAAAAAGTGTATTATGCAGGTCTGCCGCATCATGCGGGGCATGAGTTGGCGAAAAAACAACAGTCTGGCTTTGGTGGTGTTGTATCTTTTGTGGTGAAAGGCGAGCGTGAAGGCGCGTGGACTGTGATTGACAACACACGCTTCCTATCTATCACCAGTAATTTGGGCGATGTAAAATCAACCATTACCCATCCTGCAACAACATCGCATGGCAGAATGACCCCAGAAGCCAAACAAGCAGCAGGCATCAGCGAAGGTTTAATTCGTGTTTCTGTTGGCTTGGAAGATATTGATGATATTATTCGCGACATCGAGCGCGGTTTAGACCTCATTTAAAACGATAGATCATTTGTTCGGAGATTTTTATGAACATTAATATGTTGATGCAGCAAGCTCAGCGCATGCAGAAAGAAGTGGAAAACAACATTAAAAAAGCCAAAGAAGAACTTGCGCAAACTGAAGTGCATGCAGAAGCGGGTGGTGGTTTAGTGAAAGTGACTATGACTTGCCGTAATGTAGTGAAACGTATCGAAATTAATCCAGAATTGTTGCAAGACGATGCAGACATGATTGAAGATTTGATTGCAGCTGCAATGAATGATGCTGCACGTCAGGCTGAAGCAATTTCTGAAGAGAAAATGAAGTCTGCAAACTCTGGTATGGGCTTGCCACCAGGCTTGGCAGGTTTATTCTAAGGAACGGCGTATGTTTAGTGATCGTTTTGATCAACTGGTACAAGCGCTACGCATTTTGCCAAGTGTTGGGCCTAAATCGGCTCAACGCATGGCATTACACCTGATTATGAAAAATAGAGAAGGTGCCGTTGGTTTGGCTCATGCTTTGAACGAAGCCACTAGCTATATTCATGAATGCTCGATTTGTCATTCATTAACGGAAGATGAAGTCTGCAATATTTGCGCCTCACATGATCGTGATGCACACTTACTTTGCGTGGTGGAATCTCCGGCCGATGTCATGGCGATTGAGCAAAGTGGCAGTTTTCGTGGCAAATACCATGTTTTAGGTGGGCATTTATCGCCATTAGATGGTATTGGGCCTGACGAAATTGGTATTCCGTATTTGGTTCAGCGTTTAAGTGATGGCAACATTACCGAAGTCATTTTGGCGACCAATGCAACCGTAGAAGGTCAGGCGACAGCGCACTATTTGGTAGAAGCGACCAAACATTTGCCTGTGCAGATGACCCGTATTGCGCAAGGTGTGCCGCAAGGTGGCGAACTTGAATATGTCGATAGCCATACTTTAAGTCAGGCGGTGCATAATCGGATGCGAATGAAATAAGCATTTAGGTGCTTATTTCATGTGGATGTTTATTTCGCATGTGTGGCTATTTTATATGAATAATCAATTGATAAATCATCCATGAAAAGGACTACTTGCCTTTAAAGCCAATAAAAAATCAAATTAAGATAAAAAAACGATAAAAAATTTAAATTTTCACTGTATCGATTTAGAAATAAGATAAAAATTGAAAATACTGGGCATATTTTTATAGCTAAATGCTATTTAATGTTTAAAATGAACCCCTAGAGAATCCTGTTTTACCTGCTCGCTATGTTCCAATTTATTCATCAACAAAAAGACTTTGAAAATGTTTTGGCATTAATGAGCCAAAACAGCATTTATGGTTTAGACACCGAATTTATTAAGGTTGATACTTTATGGCCAAAATTGGGTGTATTCCAAATTAATGTTAATGATCAGGTCTATTTGTTAGATGGGACTTCTTTAAATTTAAGTGCGTTTTGGGAAAAACTGTTTCAAGCGCAGCAAAATATTTTTCATGCCTGCGGTGAAGATATTGATTTAATTTATCATTATGCACAGCAAAAAAACTTAGATAACGTGTTTGATACCCAAGTTGGCATGTCATTTTTAGGGCATGGTTTACAAGTCAGTTATCAAAACGCTTTAAAAACCATGCTCAATGTCGATATTGATAAAGGGCAAACTCGCTCAGACTGGCTTGCACGTCCGTTGTCCGATGAGCAGTTAAATTATGCTGCCAATGATGTGTTGTATCTAATGCAATTGGCAGATAAGGTACAAACTGACTTAAAACAAAATTATTTACTGGATTTTGCACAAGAAGATTGCCGCAATTTAACTCAGGAAATTGGTGAAGAAACACCTTTAGAGTTGTTGTATCAGGATGTGGGCAACTATCGTCATTCACGCCGTCAACTCATGCAATTGCAACAATTGGCCGTTTGGCGTGAGCAAATGGTAAAAGCCTTAAACCAACCACGTAGTTTTATTTTGCGTAATTCTACTATGCTGGACTTGGTCGAGAAAAATCCTAAAAATCAGTTCCAGCTCAGTACTATTAAAGATTTACGTGCGCATATTGTGCGTGAACATGGCAAAACTATTTTAGATTTAATTAAATATTTGCCTGATCAATCACAATGGCCATTACGTATGGCGCGACCAATTCGTCATTCTTCAAAAGAAGTGGGCGAAAATGTAGAACAGGTGATTCAACGTGCCGTACAGGAAACTCAAATTCCAAAAGAAGTTTTGCTGCGTAAAAAATGGCTCAATGCGCTTTATCAGCATGTGGTATTTCATAACGATGAGCAAGATTTGCCTAACTATTTGTTAGGTTGGCGTTATGAATTACTCACCAAGCCTTTAATTGAAGTTTTACATGCCGACGAGCGTTATTTGTCTGGTCAGATGAAAGTTGCTGAATAAATCAAACCGATCCACATTTTAAATAAAGCCGTTTTTCACCTGAAAATGGATGAATTTTCACGCCATTCTTTGTTTGAGTGTAAACATAGACCAATGCGTTAATAATGGTTAATGTATCTCGGTTTTTTTTGTTGTATCCTTTGCCTGAGTTTTTAGAGTTTTGTTGTTTATGCACTGTTCAATTTATAAATCGAGCAAAAAAGATGAGATGTATTTATACATCGCCCGTCCTGAGCAAACTGAAGATCAAGCAGAAGCGTTTAACCCGCTAGAGGTTTTACCTGAGCCAATGCGAGTTGCATTTGGTCGTGCGACATTTGTAATGGATTTGCAACTGTCTGAAAGCCGTAAGTTGGCACGTGTGAATGTTTTGCATGTCATGGATTCTATTCAAACACGTGGCTTCTTTATTCAAGTGCCACCAGAAGGCTTAATTAACCCAAATGCCGTTGAACCAGAAGGTTTACGTGGTGCTTAAGCTTTATTCAGGAGTTGAGAAATGAATAGTGTGATGACTGGATTGGATTCAATTCCTGAAACTGCAATTGCTGTTTCTGTTTATTTGTTGGGGAGTGCCATTATTTTATGGTGCTGGTACGAAATTGCCAAACGCTTGCCCAATCCGTTAGGTGGTATCACTTGGATTGTGCTGTTTGCAATTTTACTTACCCCAACAGTATCAGAAGGCAGCAATGCAGCACTTGCCCCAGCCATCTTTGGACTTCTTTTTGGTGTTTTAACCAAAGAAACCCCATTGGTTTGGTCTAATTTATCTGCCATTTTATTTGTGATCGGTCTTGGCTTATTGATCGGTTATTTCTGGTCAAGATACTGTCTTAAACAAACGACTTATAAAGCCAAGAAAAATACCTCACCACTGTAACTAAAACAATTAAGGTAAAATCATGTCTGTTGATGCGCAACAATTTTCGGGTACAGATCAGTACATTGCGACTGATAGTTTAAAACTTGCGGTGAAAGCCGCACGTGCTTTGCAAAAACCACTTTTGGTGAAAGGTGAGCCGGGTACTGGTAAAACCTTATTGGCTGAGCAGGTGGCTCAAAGTTTAGGTTTGAAACTGATTACATGGCACATTAAATCGACCACCAAAGCGCAGCAAGGTTTATACGAATATGATGCAGTGTCGCGTTTGCGTGACAGCCAATTGGGCGATGACCGTGTGTATGACATTAAAAACTATATTAAACCCGGGAAATTGTGGGAAGCATTTACCAGCGAAGAACGCTGTGTGTTGTTGATTGATGAAATTGACAAGGCAGATATTGAATTCCCAAATGACCTGCTACATGAACTCGATAAAATGTCGTTTTATGTTTATGAAACAGGCGAAACCATTACGGCAACACAACGTCCAATCGTGATCATCACATCAAATAATGAAAAAGAGCTGCCAGACGCTTTTTTACGTCGTTGTTTCTTCCATTATATTGATTTCCCAGATGAAGCGACCATGCGCGATATTATCGATGTGCATTTCCCGAATATTTCAAGCACATTGGTTTCAGAAGCTTTACAAGTTTTCTTTAAATTGCGCCAAGTTCCGGGCTTAAAAAAACCACCATCTACGTCTGAATTAATTGATTGGTTAAGCCTATTGATGGCAGATGACATGCCGGAAGATATTTTGCGTAATAGCGATAAAAGCAAAGCCATTCCGCCTTTATACGGTGCATTAATCAAAAATGAACAAGATGTGCAATTGCTTGAGCGTTTAGCCTTTATGTCGCGCCGTTAAGGGAGGACAACGCCATGTTCGTGCGCTTGTTTTATACCTTGCGACGTTACGGTGTACCTGTCACCACACGTGAATTGATTGACTTAAATCAGGCGGTGGCATCGGGTCTGGTTTTTGCAGATCAAGATGAATTCTATCAACTTGTTAAAACCGTCATGGTCAAAGATGAGCGTTTTTTTGACAAGTTTGACCGTGCCATGAAAGATTATTTTGATGGCATTTCCACTTTTGATTTAGATGATTTACTGCAGCAAGTTCATCAATTGCCTAAAGACTGGTTCGACTTAGAACTATTAGAAAAACATCTCACGCCAGAACAACGCGAAGAGCTGAAAAAAGCAGGTTCTTTAGAAGAATTGATGAAAATGCTGGAAGAGCGTTTACGCGAGCAGCATAAAAAGCATCAGGGTGGCAACCGTATGATTGGTACGGGCGGTACATCACCGTTTGGTGCTTTTGGTGATCATCCTGAAGGTGTACGCATTGGTGGGCCTGGACGTAAGCGTTCAGCTGTTAAAGTCTGGGAGCAGCGTCAGTATCGAAATTTAGACGATGAACAGATTTTAGGTACACGACAAATGCAATTGGCACTGCGTCGTTTGCGTAAATTTGCCCGTCAAGGTGCAGCTGAAGAATTGGATATTGATGGCACTATCCGAGAAACTGCCAAACAGGGCATTTTAGATGTGCAATTGGTGCCAGAACGTCGTAATCGCGTCAAAGTGTTGATGTTGTTTGATGTGGGTGGCTCGATGGATGCACACATCGCCCAATGTGAAAAACTGTTTAGTGCGGCCAAAACTGAGTTTAAAACCCTCGAATATTTTTATTTCCACAACTGTTTATACGACTATGTTTGGAAAGACAATTTACGCCGTAGCAGTACCCGTATGAATACGTGGGATTTATTTAATACCTATGGACGCGACTATCGGGTAATTGTGGTCGGTGATGCGAGTATGGCACCTTATGAGCTGAATTCGATTGGTGGTTCGGTAGAATATATGAATGATGAGGCAGGGCAAGTTTGGTTACAACGTCTGCGTCAGCATTTTGAAAAAACCGCATGGCTGAATCCTGAACAGGAAGGCTTTTGGCATTACACACATACCATTGGTTTAATTAAACAAATTTTTGAACATCATATGTATCCAATGACTTTAAAAGGCATTGAAGATATGACGAAATATTTGGCGCGATAAGCGCCATTTTTTCCATTAATTTTTTATCAATATCAGTTATTGCATGCATATTGATGAAATAGCAATACGATAAGCAACGTGAATTTCAATTTGAGGGGATCGAGATGGAACATCAAATTAATGGCATCGCATTACCGAATGAAGAAGGTTTTTTCGGACAATATGGCGGGCAGTTTATTCCACCGCATTTAAAAGAAGCCATGGATGAAATTAACCTTGCTTATGAAGAAATTCGTCATACAGCAGAATTTCAAAATGAATTAAAAGATTTATTTACAAATTATGTAGGGCGCCCGAGTCCTTTGTTTCATGCAAAGCGTTTATCTGAACAGTTGGGTGGTGCGCAAATTTATTTGAAACGTGAAGATTTAAATCATACAGGTGCACATAAAATCAATCACTGTTTAGGTGAAGCATTGCTAGCCAAATATATGGGTAAAACCAAAGTGATTGCAGAAACAGGTGCGGGACAGCATGGTGTCGCGTTGGCAACAGCATGTGCGCTTGTGGGCATTCCATGTGAAATTCACATGGGACAAGTTGATATTGAAAAAGAACATCCAAACGTCGTGAAAATGAAAATTTTAGGTGCTAACCTGATTTCAGTCACACGTGGTACAGCGACTTTAAAAGATGCTGTAGACAGTGCTTTTGAAGAATACTTAAAAGACCCGAAAAATTATATTTATGCAATTGGTTCGGTGGTTGGCCCACACCCATTTCCAAAAATGGTACGTGATTTCCAAGCAATTATTGGCGATGAAATTAAAATGCAAAGCCAAGAACGCTTTGGAGTAAATCCAGATTATATCGTGGCATGTGTGGGCGGTGGTTCAAACGCAGTGGGTGCATTTACCGCATTCTTAAATGACCCAGAAGTTAAGCTTGTGGGTGTAGAACCTGCAGGTCATGGTTTAGATACAGATCAGCACTCTGCAACCTTAACTTTGGGTAAACCGGGTCAATTACACGGTATGGCGTGTTATGTGCTTGAAGATGAACATGGTGAGCCATTGCCAGTGCACTCTATTGCCTCTGGTTTGGATTATCCAGGTGTGGGGCCGCAACATAGCTTCTTAAAAGACATTGGTCGCGTGGAGTATTCAACGGCAACTGACCAAGAATGTTTAGATGCCTTTATGACGTTGTCACGTGTAGAGGGTATTGTACCTGCTTTGGAAAGCTCACATGCGGTGGCGTGGGCATTACGTGAAGCACCAAAAATGGCAAAAAACGTGAAAATTGTGGTTAATCTTTCAGGTCGTGGTGATAAAGATTCAGACTATGTAGCAGAAAAATTAGGTTTGAATTAATTCTACTGAATATGAAAAACCGCCTAAATGTGTAAGTTTAGGCGGTTTTTTTATCTTTACTTTATATTTGGCAGGTTTTATAAAACAGTGTCTTAGCTTGCAATATATTGTTGTAACTGCTCGATCAGTTTGCGCTGATCATCCATAGTCGCTTTCACCAAGTCACCAATCGACACTAAACCTACCAACTGCTCACCTTCAAGTACAGGTAAGTGACGTAAATGATGGTCAGTAATTAAGTTTAAGCATTCTTTCACACTGGTGTTTTTGGTCACGGTCAGTACTTTAGCAGTCATAATTTCACTAACCGTTGTGCTTTTAGAAGTTCGTTCCATCAAAATAACTTTACGGGTGTAATCACGCTCAGACAGAATACCAACCACATGATTGTTTTGATCGGTAACCACCAACGCACCAATGCCTTTTTCAGCCATTAAACTAATTGCTTCTAAAACCGTTGCTTCTGGGCGAATTGTGTAAATTTCGTGATGTGCTTTATCTTGTAAAACGTGAGTTACCTTGGTCATATTCTGTGTCCTGATTTGTTGTTTATTGTTTGACTTTTAAAGTAACGTGAATTGTAAAAATTGCAAATACTTTAGAGTCACGATTGTTGATTTTTACGTCAATTCTATTCAGTTTTTATTTAAGCAATATTTAACGCAGGTTCATTAAAAAAGAAATGCTTCATTTGTGAAGTGGTCAGTTTAATTTTTTGACTTGACGAACCAAACAAGGTTGGCGTGACATTTAAACGGGTGAGCGTTGGTAATAAAAAAGTCTCAAAATCCTGCGCGGAAATTTTACGAGGACTATATTGTGGCCAGTGTTTGGCAGCATATTTATGCGCTTGTACCGCATTTAACCAAAAAGGGAAAATATAATCATCGTGATCTGAACTCATTGCCCAACCTTGATGGAATAAACCCCAAAGTACACCACAGTACATCATTGATTTTAATAGTGTAACTTTAAGCAGAAAATCCTTTGGTAAAGGGTGGAGTTGGTTAATCTGATTCATAATCAAGCAAGGTTGTAAAATTTGGCTATATTGTAAAAAGAATTGATGAATATACCGTTTAAGCTTTGCTTAAAATCGTAAACAAATATGTATTTATGGTTGGAGCATCTAAAAAAAGGTCAAAAAAAACGCCACCTAAGTGACGTTTTATTATGCTTGCATGGTGGCCATGTTTTGCCAGTATTGCGCTTTCAATGAATCACGTTCTACGCGGAAACCTTGATAATACAGTTCTGCTAAGAACATTGCCGCTTTACCATGTCCTGCACGTGCAGCTTCTTCGAGTTGTTTTACCGCGTCTTGGAAGTTCATTTGTGAATGAATCGTGTTTACTGCATTTGCATAAACATGCTCTAAGTCATGGTGAGAGATCGTTTGAATCATATTAAACTCCTTATTGTAATTATGATTACTTATTTAAGCCTACCTTTTAGGCTTCATATCAATTTAACGCTTTATTGTTAAACTAATATTACAATTTGATTGAATTGTCAAATAATTATCGGGGTTAATGAGCATATTTCAAGTTTACATGATTAAACATTGAACAAGTTTAATTTTGATTAAACTAAAGCTCTAAGCATGATAAAAAAGGAGAACAACATGACAAGATCCGTAGACGGATGTGCTTTTGATGTACCTCCATTGACTTCTCAAATTATTGAGTTGGCACATCATCACCGTAAAAAACTAGATGAGGTAATTTTCCGTCGAGATGTTCATTTAGGTGAATACTGCTTGGCGCAACGTAAACGTGTGGCTGACTTTGCTAAAACTTTAGAGCGAAGCGATCGTATAGAGTTTTATCGTAATTATGATGGTGAATTACTCCGTATTGCCGATGAAGATGAACTGCATCCTGCCGAAGCAGAGGGCGGTGTCAGTGTATTTGCTATTTTCTTGGTGCTTGCAGTCATTGCATTGGTTTTATACTTTGCGGTAATTCGTGGCACGATTGGCTAAAGCTAAATCCTTTGTAGAATTTGTAGAAAAAGGCTCAATTTTTACTGTGACGATACAGTAAAATTGAGCTGTTTAACTTGTACATCTCACAAGGGCATCCTACACTAAGGCGATTAGAGGTAGGTCATGCACAACGCAATTCAAAAAACGATTCAATTTATTTCTCAACTGAAACTCGAGCAAATTTATAATATTGTTGTGCTGAGTATCATTTTTATTATTTTAACTTTAGCAAGTGTTGCGCTTTATCGCCCAGTTGGGGTGCAACAATTTCAAAATGTTGAGCGTTTGTCACAACAATCTATGTATGCCAATACCCAAGACATAGCAGTTCATTTACTCAATCAACGTCCGATTCGTTATGTGCATTATTTAAAGTTGATGCAGGCACATCAAATGGAGCAAGATCGGGCTCAACAACTTCCTGCCTTGGTGCAAGAGTAATTTTTTCTGTTGGCATCGTATTTATCTTGTACTGTGTCGGTGTTAAAGATGTTGGTGCGACTAAATTGTCCTGCAGCATTTTTCCCAATACGGCTTTATCTAAATGTTCACTTACAATCACCAAAGTTAAACGATCAGGATGCAAATGTTTGCGAATTGCACGTTGCACATCTTCAGCGGTAACTTTTTCCACTCGTTCTGCATAATCACTTAAATAATTTGCAGGAAGTCGATAAAAACCGATGTGCCCAAGCTGGGCATTAATACTGGCATTGCTGCTGTATTGATTCGGAAATGCACGAATTAAACCTGCTTTGGTTTCTTTTAATTGTTCTAAATTCATAGGTTGTTGTACAAACTGAATTAAGCTCTGGTGAGCGACTTGAATACTATCGAGTAACTGATCTTGGCGCGTAGAATAGCCTAAGCTAAACAAACCCGCTGCTTGGGTAAAACGAAACGAACTGCTAACACCGTAAGTGTAGCCACGTTTTACTCGTAATTCTTTCATCAAAATTGAATTGAAACTGCTGCCGCCCAGCATTTTATTGGCAATTTCTAAAGCCAAATAGTCAGGATCATCCCGTGTAGTCGCAAGTTGTGCAATACTGACATGCGCCTGTTGTGACCGGTAGGGAATATGCTGGATGTTGAAACGTGTTGCAGGTGTAGGCTGTGGCAAAGCTGTTGCTGCAACACCTTGGGCAATATGTGCGCTGATGGTATTGGCAAGTTTTTCTGCTTCTTTTAAGGTTAATTTGCCTGTAATGGCAATGTTCATATTTTGCGCGACCAGAAACTGATCTCTAAATTGTTGTAAGTGCTTTGGTTGAATCCGTTTGATGCTGCCATTGGTGCCTGTAATGGGTTCTGAATAGGCATGTTGTCCGTAAATTGCGCGATATAAGCGAATATTCATTAAACGGCTTGGATTTTCTTGCAGTTGTTTTTGCCCAATTTGTGTATTGCTTTGCACACGCTGGATATTAGAACGCTCAAAAGTTGCATGTTTCAGTATTTCCAGCATCATTTTGACGGCAGTTTGCATTTTCTGCGGATCAGACAGTGTTCTTAGCCGTACCACAAACATATCGCGGTACGCCGTGGTACTAAAACGTGCGCCTGTGGTTTCAAAGGCTGCGGCAATTTCCTCTGCCTTATAACGCTTGGTGCCTTCATCAATCAGTTGGGCTGCCATATTGGCAACGCCAAATAAACCTTTTTCAATTTCTGCATCGCGGGCAGAACCTGCATTAAAAGTCAGTTGGATATCAACCATTGGCAAAGCAGGATTTTCGACAAATAAAGTGCGTACGTGTCGATGATTTTTTAATTCATATACCTGTGGAGCGCGAACATCGACCAATTCATTTACGGCATTTAAACTGTGCAGCAAGCTCAAAGATTGTAAAGGCGTACTTACATCTGTTTCAGCAAAATCATGCGCTGCTGTGGTGGCAGTTTCCATCGCAAAGCCAGCAGAACATAGGCTAAAACTAGTGCTTAAAATAAGCGTGCTGAATAGATGTTTTTTCATGAAAATCACAGTTTAAGGTGTTGTGCTTTGAGGTAATAAATACAAGGTGCTAAGTCTGTCTTTGTTAAAGTAACTTTGCGCAACACGTTGCAGATCCTGGGCAGTAATCGCTTGGAAGTGTTGTGGTAAAACATCGATTAAACGGTGACTGAATCCATTGACTTCCAAATTGCCAATGGTTCGGGCTTGTCCTGCCAAATCATCCTGACTATAAATCCAATTGGCCACAAATTGAGTCACCACGCGCTCAATTTCACTTGAATTGACCAAATCCTGTTTTAGCGTATCCACTTCGTTTTGAATCGCGACCTGTGCTTCGCTTAACGTTACACCTGCTGCAGGCAATGCTGAAATACTAAACAAACTATCCCCACGTTGATACGGGTCATAACTGACACTGACTGAGCTAAGAATCTTATTGTTTCTGACCAAGCGCTGTTCTAAACGTGAAGTAATTCCACTGTCTAACAGTTGTTTGATGATAGTGAGCGCGAAGGCATCTTGAGGATTTTTAGCTGTTGCCAATGAACCGACATTCCAAGCCATATATAAATTAGGAACTTGCACAGTCGCAGACAATTCCATGTGCCGATAACCTAATTGTTCAAACTCCAACACATCATTGCGCGGTGGCGTAGGTGCTTTCGGAATATCTCCAAAATACTTTTGGACTTGCAACAATGCGGCTTGATGATCTACATCGCCCACAATCACTAGAATAGCATTATTGGGGCGATACCATTTTTTGTACCACGCCTGTACATCTTGCAGCTGAATGCTTTGCAAGTTTTTCATGTGCCCAATAATGGGTTGGCGATAATGACTGGTTGGGTAGGCAATCCATTTAAAGCGTTCAAAAGCCAAAGCCCGTGGATTATCATCGGTACGTTGCCGCCGTTCTTCCATTACCACCTTAATTTCAGGCTCAAAGTCTTGTTGGCGAAGTAACAAATTACTCATTCTGTCGGCTTCCAACTCTAAAGCCAGTGGGAAATAAGTTTTGGGATAGAGCTGATAATAATTCGTGTAATTGGTAAAGGTTGCTGCATTGACACTGCCACCATAAATACGACTTAAACGGGTAAATTCATCATTCGGCACCTTGGCTGTACCTTTAAACATCATGTGTTCAAGTACGTGCGAAATCCCAAGTGTATTTCCCGACTCATCGCTACTGCCCACTTTGTACCAAATTTGAGTCATCACCATGGGAGAACGATGGTCTTCACGGATAATGACTTTTAAACCATTGTTGAGTGTGGTTTCAAAAGTGTTATTCGCAGCTAAAACTTCAGCATGGCTAATCGAAGCTGTTAAACCCCAAAGCAACGCACAAACAGACTTCATCGAAAATTGGAACATAAGCAAGTGGAGATCAATCGTTATCGGCTTATCTTTCAGAAATTAAAGCGGAAAGGCAAGGATTGCTGTAGGTATTTTTTGTATGCGGCTATGTGGTTGGAATACGAGGTAAAAGCAATTGGTTTATGTTAGAATCCGATTTTTTAACGCAATGCTTTTCAAGGATTCGGCATGCAACAGCAATCTAATGGGCAAAATAAATTTTTGATTGATGCTGATATCGGAGATGATGATGTCACATTACCGAATTTACCAGCGGTAAATATTCCGATTGTTGAAACAACACCTCTACAACAAGCAGAAACCTCTGAACATGCTGCAGAAACATCATCAGACACGGATGCGCCTGCGAAAGGTGGTTTCTTTAGTCGCATGAAAGAAGGGTTAACCAAAACCCGTAAAAACTTTGCCGATGGCATGGTGAATATTCTGATTGGCGGTAAAGAAATTGATGATGAATTATTAGAAGAAGTCGAAGAACAACTGTTGGTTGCAGATATTGGTGTAGATGCAACGAAAACCATTATTGCCAATTTGACCGAGCGTACTGCGCGTGGCGACTTAATTTATTCACATTCTTTATATAAGGCTTTGCAAGAAGAATTAGTGGCTTTGCTTGCGCCACGGGTAAAACCTTTACATATTGATGCCAATAAAACCCCTTATGTGATTTTAGTCGTGGGTGTGAATGGTGTAGGTAAAACCACAACCATTGGCAAGTTAGCGAAACGCTTACAAGGCGAAGGTAAAAAAGTCATGTTGGCCGCAGGGGATACTTTCCGTGCTGCAGCGACAGAACAATTGCAGATTTGGGGTGAGCGTAACGATGTTGCCGTTGTTGCACAAGGTCACGGTGCAGACAGTGCTTCTGTTATTTTCGATGCGTTTGAAAGTGCGCGTGCCAAAGGCATTGATGTGTTAATTGCAGATACTGCTGGACGTTTGCATAACAAAAGCAACCTGATGCAAGAATTGACTAAAGTTAAGCGTGTGATGCAAAAAATTGATGCGACTGCTCCGCATGAAGTGATGTTGGTCGTAGATGCAGGCACAGGTCAAAATGCCATTAACCAAGTGGAAATGTTTGATGAGGCTGTGGGCTTAACAGGCATCACCATCACTAAACTGGATGGTACGGCAAAAGGTGGCGTGTTATTTAACATTGCAAGCCGTAGCCATGTGCCAATTCGCTTTATTGGTGTGGGTGAAAAAATTGACGATTTACGTCCATTCTCAGCCAAAGCATTTGTTGCAGCACTGTTTGAAACTGAAAAATAAGTTTTAAAATAAGTTTAAAGCTAAAATGTAAAAATGCTGTAAGTTTCACACAAACTCCGCAAAATGCGGAGTTTGTGGTTTTTAGCGGGTTTGAGTGTTGTAAAAAGCAGCAGCTAAAAATACGAATGTGAATAAAAGCACATTCGTCTATATAACCCGAATTACGGATAAGAAAAGCCCTTGAAAAAAAGGTAGTTAGAGCCATTTAGAAAGTTACGACACAACCCAAAGGCTCTAACTACCATGTACGATTTTACAGAAATTTTTTGTATTGTTGATGATTTTTTCAAAAAATTTGAACCCATCTATTG
>NZ_VPEP01000150.1:0-1138 GCF_013417035.1 Acinetobacter sp. YH16053 | reverse complement strand
CTAGCGGGTCTTTGAGAAAAACTGCCCCCAGGAATCGAGCGCAGCGAGATTCAATAGAGTTTGAGCGAAGCGAAAACATAGGGCAGTTTTAAATGCCGTTTTTAATTTTTTTGGGCTTTTAATAATATAAAAAGCTTTTAAATGCTTTTAGGAGGGCTGAAATCATTGGTATACGTGCGTTTCAGCGATCATTCTCCACCATTTACCTTGCAATACTCCACCATTTACCTTGCAAGAATTTCTCAATACTCCACCATTTACCTTGCATAATCCATCATAAAATATTATGGTGGATTTACATCATAAAAATTATAGGTGGGAGATGTCGGAATTAGTAGTCAAAGACAATGCTCTAATCAATGCTAGTTACAACCTTGACCTAACAGAACAACGGTTAATTCTGCTAGCAATTGTGGAAGCAAGGGAATCAGGCAAAGGAATTAATGCGAATGACCCTTTAAACATTCATGCAGAAAGCTATATAAATCAATTTGGAGTGCATCGAAATACCGCATATCAAGCCTTGAAAGATGCTTGTGATGATCTTTTTGCAAGACAATTCAGCTATCAAAGCCTTAGCGAAAAGGGGAATATCCAGCATCATAAATCACGCTGGGTAAGCGAAGTTATTTACGTTGAACAAGAAGCAGTTGTTAAGTTAATTTTTGCTCCCGCTATTATCCCGCTAATTACTCGACTAGAAAAACACTTCACAAGCTATGAATTAGAACAAGTTAGTCAATTAAAAAGTGCCTATGCTGTTCGCTTATACGAAATTTTAATTGCTTGGCGTAGCACAGGAAAAACACCCGTAATTGGGTTGGATGACTTTAAAAAACAGATAGGAATTAATGAGGGAGATTACAAGCGAATTGATGTACTTAAATCCCGTGTACTAGAGCCATCAATTAAGCAAATCAATGAACATACGGATATTATTGTATCTGTTGCACAGCATAAAACAGGGCGTTCAGTTACTGGTTTTTCATTCCGATTTAAACAAAAACCACAACCAAAAGTAGAACAAAGAACCGACCCAAAACGAGATCCAAACACACCTGATTTCTTTGTCGAAATGACCGATGCACAACGGCATTTGTTTGCACACAAATTATCTGAACTGCCCGAAGTTGGTAGC
>NZ_VPEP01000149.1:0-1141 GCF_013417035.1 Acinetobacter sp. YH16053 | reverse complement strand
TAATCATTTTGACAATAAACCTATCCCGCCTTTTACTTTCTAAAAATTTTATACCAACATAAAAATCAGTGTTTTAGCACTTACACTTTTATAGCACTGAAAAAATGCAAAGCCTTCATTATATGAAAGAGGAATTTTTAGATAAAAATAGTAATTAATTAATTCAGCATTTTTTTCTGTCTTTGCATAATCTATTTTTCCTGTGTCAATATTTATAATATCAGACCTAAGACCGTAGTTTCCTTGTTGTAAAAAACCTTTAATAATTCTAGTTTTATCATCAACTTGAAGATCAACGATTCTGTAAATTTTCTTTTCATCTTCAACTATATGAAAGTCTATACCTTTCTCAGTAAAACAATCCTTAAAAATCGTATAAAGATCTAATCGACCTAAAATCTTATCTAAAGGAGGATAAGTATTATGAAGTCTAAAATATTGCTGATCATAAGTTCTTATAGTGTACGGAGCTAAAGAATGCATACTTAATATTTTAAGAATTAAAAATACATTTTTTCATAAGTTTTAGTCAGTTAAAAGGCTTTATTTAACATAAAATCTCTTATGCGAAATTTAAGAAAAAAAGCTTTAGCATTTTTTTCTGTCTCTTCTTAATCGTTGATCTTTAGGCTTTCGCTTATTCCGTTTATTCAAATAAATCTGATCTGCATTTCGACAAGCCACTTCAAACTCTTTCATACTCCAAGCCTTCTTGGCAGTGAAGCGTACATAGTGTAAGTTTTTTGGAAAATACATTTGATTCAGCTTCTTCTGCTCGGGATTTCGGGCATTTAATATCGATCTCATTTTAGCCTGTAACGTGCCAATTTGATGACGTGTACCATGAAAAGTTCCCTTAGAACTCAATCTAAAAGTGGCTTCTTTCAAACGATCAGCCTGTTCAGTCGAAATTAAATCAATTTTTTTATTCAACTCCCGCGTTGCCGACTGCATAAATTCTTGCGATAGATACCAGGTAAAACGGATTTTCTTCTGAGAATATCGTTGAAAAAACTCCAAATGCTTTTTACGAACCCCGCGTAATGCACGAGTTAGCTCTTTCAACCGCTCGTTATAGCTCACGTCATCGTTAAATTTAATTCCAAACCGTTGCAGTAAAAATGCACTCACGGATGCCTGA
>NZ_VPEP01000148.1:0-1167 GCF_013417035.1 Acinetobacter sp. YH16053 | reverse complement strand
CATTTTCAATCAAAACATATTTAGGATTAAGTAACGACACTATACGAATAAAAGATAGGTATAACTGATTACGTGGGTCTTCTAACCTACGAGGGCCGGATAAAGATAATCCCTGGCATGGAGGACCACCAATAACGACATCTACAGAACTTCCATCTAATATATCTAATATTTGTTGATTAGATACTTCCCGAATATCTCCAAGAATAGTCTTAGCATCTTTATGATTTAGCTTAAAAGTTTCGATAGCTGCTTTATCATGATCTATTCCTAAAATAGTTTTGAATCCTTCTTGTTCAAAGCCATAAGAAAGACCGCCACAACCACAAAATAGATCAACAACATTTGGCATAATTAGCTTATACAACAGTAATAAAACAGACGGCTGAATACTAAGTTATATAAGGTTTTGGAGCAAATTTCTTGTTCTTACAACAGCATCTTTGGCTATATATTTAACATAAAATCTCATATACGAAATTCAGTAGCCCAAAGTAGAAATGTCCGCTTTTAGAATATGAATTTGGTGTTATTGCTAAAGCTCGTGGCATGACTCAAAATCGCTAAAGAAGCAGGGATTGGGGTGAGGCACTCCACAAAGTCCTACGTCAGGATTAAGCACCACGTTTTGATACGATTAATCGTGTAGTGAATGCTTTAGGCGGCAGAGGTATTGAGTTCTTTAATATGCAGTTCAACGACTGTCATCAGGTTCTCAAATCCCTCAGTTTCCCCGGTATTCATCCGAGCCAACTCGGTCGAGTAGCTCGGATTATGATGCCTACTTTTAAAAAGGCACCCCCCACGATCAGTAAGCAGTTCTAGGGAACTTATGACGACCTGGGGTGGACTGAGTCCGTTTTACCCAATCTTCCGGATATTCTTGACTGTAAGAATCATAGTAATGACCTGACCAATATTCCTGATTGTATTCTTGGCATTCGTAATCTTGAGAAAAGTTGTGGGTGCTTTGTTGCGCTACAGCATGTTGCTGAAGTGTATTTTCAGCTGTTCTTTCCGCCTGATCTAAAGTCATGAAAATATCGAGCAAGGCTTGGCGTTGTTGATGATTCAGAAGTTTTGCGCTTTCGACAATCAGTTGTTTAGCGAGGTTTTTTGGGATGCATGGGTTTGCATCATTGAATTTAATATGCATAGCAGTTTCCT
>NZ_VPEP01000147.1:0-1177 GCF_013417035.1 Acinetobacter sp. YH16053 | reverse complement strand
ATCAAAACCAGTTACCTGGCTCTAAAGCGACTGCAGCAGTCTGCAATAGAAAAATCAAACAGCTCTTTATGCTGGGTGAACAACCTTTATCCAGTACAAATTTATCAAAAATTACCCAGTTGCTGTTTAATACTGTATTAGGGACAAACGATCATCAATATACCTTTCACGCTTTCAGGCATAGTACCGCTTCACATTTGGCTATCCTTTTAAAAGGCAGCATAGCACTGGTACGTTGTTTTACTGACTATGATTCCGAGTTTGGGCGTAAGCTTAAAAAGCACATTTTACCCAATATGAAGGATGCTTCATCGCGTAGTGCCCAAGCCTGGTCTCGACTTGCGCATCTGATGGGGCATGAAGACATTCGGATCACTGCAAGACATTATCTGCATCATCTGAATATCCTGATTGCTGACATGTTTTATCAAGCAAACCGTGAATATTCACCTCAATTGATCAAGGCATTATTAGGCGATAGTCAGTTGATGCATCGCGATTTCAAGGTTAAATTTCAGTCGAATGAAAGAGATATTTTAAAATTGATGAAGAAGATTCATTCACACACAGAAAATAATTCTCAAACTGCTGCATTAAAGAGCAAGAAAAAGCAGAAGCAGCCTCAACAACAGGACGTATTTTTATACCGTGAAACGTTTCTAGACGAATACCGGAAGTGGCGGGAAAAAAAAGAAAAAGCAACGATCGATCCTGAAGTATTGAAATTCATTCAATCGATCAGCCAGCCGTTTTCTCTCTATACAAGTCACGTCAAAAATGATGCTAATCATGAGGATCTTATCGGTTTTACTTGGAAGAAAATGGTGACATGGTCTAATCACTATGAGATTGAGCAACCTTTTAACTTAAATAAAAATGTAACCCAGAAAGATCTTAAACATTTTTTTGATTGTTTAGAAAATAAAATTTCACTTGAAAAAGATCGTCCTATTTTGAACTTTAAGGCATCATCTGAAAATGACTTGATTGACTATCAAAGATTCTTAGATTTTATTAATAAAATTTATTCAAAAGATTCAGATAATTTTTTAAAATATTCAGATAATTTTGAATGGGATGAATATAATACGGGTGAATTTAATAATGTAAAAAAGGGGGAGGTGAAAATAAAAAAATATAAAATATGGAATAAAAAAGATAATAATTTTATTCAAAA
>NZ_VPEP01000146.1:0-1183 GCF_013417035.1 Acinetobacter sp. YH16053 | reverse complement strand
AAACGCTATAACAGCAAGAATCCTGAACGTGGCGGAGCTAAAAAAGACAATACCGGCAAGAGTTACCAGGAACGAAAAACCGATATTAAAGACCTACGCCAAAGATGGGCAGATTTATGCAACAGCCATTTAGAAAAACACCAAATTGACAGCCGTATTGATATGCGAAGCTACAAAGAGCAAGGCATAGAGAAAGAACCTGAAAAAAAACTGTTACCAAGCCAAGCCAAAGACCCTGAAATTAGGGAAGCCCTGCAACAGTCACGTACAGCCTATAAAGAGCTTGAGCGACTAGATTTAGGCGACCCGAAAAAAGACCTGAAAGACCTCAAAAACAGCCCTATCTCAGACAAAGAAATTAAACAGGGCATTGAGAGCTTTAAGGCTGATTTTGACAGCTTTAAACAGCTTGCCTTACAGCAGTACAAAGAACAGCAGAAATTAGAACGAGAGCAACAGAGAACAATGAAGTTTAGAGGGATGAGCCGATGACACCTGATGAAAAAAAGTTATATGCACTGATGGCAGTTGCAGAACAACAGCAGAACCTAGTCAATCAGGCTGTTAAAGAGCTTCAAATCACCGAAGAACGCATTCAAAAGGTCATAGCAGGGCAAACCCATAGTACCGTATCAAAATCGCTAAATACGGGCTTACAGGAGGGTACAGCAGAGCTTATCAAGACCGCCAAAGCACTTGGACATTTAAAAAACTCGATTGAATCAACCAGTGATCAATTTTCATGGAAAATCATCACCATCGTTTTAGGCATTTTCGCCATTCTTATGCTTGGCATCATTTGGCTGTTTAGTGTTTATATCAAACCTTTAGAAAATATCCCTCAGATCGAGAGCTTAAGACAGCAAGGTATCCAGTTTGATATTGGAAGCTGTACTGTTGGAGAGAAATCTAAACCGTGTGTTCGTGTGATGAAAAAGCAGTGCGGATATGGAAAAAATGGCGATTTTTGTGTCATAGACCCAAAATAATAGGCATATTTTTTATTTCACGAGAGGAAAAGAGGTAATCATGCCATTAATTGAATATTACGGCTTGTTATTTGAATGGCATGACCAAAAAATGGATTTAGTCTATCGAGGGCGAGAAATTACGTTCGAGGAGGTCTGTAGTATTTTCCTTGATCCTGCATTGATCTCTTTTGAGGATGTAGGACACTATGATG
>NZ_VPEP01000145.1:0-1187 GCF_013417035.1 Acinetobacter sp. YH16053 | reverse complement strand
TTACGAGTACACAGCAATTGGGCGAATTCTTTCCCTAAACTTTTTTTCTAAATACGAAAATTTTTTCACAAAAAGTCAATATTGCTCTACCCTATATTTTCCCGTATCTTGCCAAAATAAGGTGTTGATTCTGTTGTCAGACAGCACTGAGAATATCATTAAGTTACCCCTCTCATCTTCCACAATTCGAGAGATAACTTAATGAGTATGGAGCCTTAATTTACTTCTCTCATCTTCCACAACTCGAGAGATAAATTGAGGCGTTATCGAGGCCAGAGAAGACAACGATGAGGTATATAAATTGATATTAAAGTCGAAAAGACCGTTGAACACAACCGGAATTTGTCATTGCCTTCTCACAGACAGAGAGGAGGTAAGGCATGAATATGATTTCACTGAAATTGATTCTACAAGCTATTAGCTTGCTAGCAGACTTAATTCAGCTCACGCAAATCTTGCAACCATTACTCTATTAAATATTAAAACCGCCTGCTGGATCAGGCGGTTTTTTTCGTTTTGCTTGGTTCTACGTAAATTAAAGAGCAGAACTACCCATAAAAAATAATTTCATTCACGTACGAGCCTCAAGAAACACTATCATTGCACTATACATAAAAGATAAAAGTATTAAATGATAAAAATACCTATCAATAGACTATTAATCTTTATTAAATGATAGTATTATCATTGTACTTATTTTTTTAAGTCTTTTTGATAGGTAGTCGGTTATGATAGTTCGCATTTATGTACGTGCATCAACTAAAGAGCAAGATGCTGAAAGAGCGCTCAGTGACTTGGTCGAGTTCAGTAAGAGCTATAGCGCTGGACACGTTGAATACATCGAAAATGAAAGCGGCACGAAGTTAACCCGACCCATCCTCAATCGGCTTTTAAACGAATCAGAGCCAGGTGACATTTTACTCGTGGAATCGGTCGACAGATTGTCACGCCTAGAACAAGCCGACTTCGACATTCTTAAGCAACAGATCAAGAGCAAAGGACTGCGCCTGGTCGTCGCTGATCTACCCACAACACACGTCGTTAATAGTGGCATGACAGGAGAGATACTGAACGTCATCAACAGCATGTTGATAGACCTACTTGCAACTATGGCGAAGCTTGATAACGACAAAAGGAGAGAACGCATTAAGCAAGCACTAGCAAGGTCAGGTTACAAGCCGGCAGGA
>NZ_VPEP01000144.1:0-1194 GCF_013417035.1 Acinetobacter sp. YH16053 | reverse complement strand
ATCAATTTAATGTTGCAAGACAAACAGCGTACCAAGCGTTAAAAGATGCTTGTAAAGATCTATTCGTACGCCAATTTAGCTATCAAGAAATCAATAAGAGAGGAAATGTAGAAAATGTTTTAAGCCGCTGGGTCAGCGAGATTAGATATATCGATGATGAAGCAACCGTGAAGTTAATATTTGCTCCTGCAATTGTCCCACTTATTACACGTTTAGAAGAGCAATTTACTAAATATGAATTACAACAAATTAGTAATCTCAGCAGTGCGTATGCTGTGCGGTTATATGAATTGTTAATAGCTTGGCGCAGTACAGGCCAAACTCCTATTATTGAACTAGCAGAGTTCAGGCAAAAAATAGGTGTTCTTGATGATGAATATACAAGAATGGGGAATTTCAAAGACCGAGTATTAAATTTGGCTATTGCTCAAATTAATGAACATACAGATATTAAAGTCCAATGTCAGCAACATAAAAAGGGACGTAATATTTCTGGCTTTTCATTTACCTTTAAACAGAAAAAGGTCGTTATAGCTAACAATAAAAAGCAAACTACTCTTGAGATTTTCTCAAAATTTACTGATGCACAGCGACATTTTTTTGCTAATAAGCTATCTGAGCTTCCAGAAATGAATAAATATTCTCAAGGTACTGAAAGCTATTCGCAGTTCGCAGTTCGAATTTCTGAAATGCTAAAAGATCTACAAAAATTTGAAGAACTACTGCCATATCTAGAGAAAGTAGGCTTTAATGCAAAATAAAACTCATGTTCAGATTGGATGTTCATATGAACATTCCTGTACACGTACTGAGGGACTCCATTGAACACAACAAAATTCAGCGTTATGGACGCCAGTAAAGCGTTTAAAAAGTCTAGAACAACAATTTATGAAGCTATAAAAAGTGGCGAATTATCAAGGGATAGTGATGGACTCATAGATCTATCGGAATTAATAAGAGTTTATGGAAATCCAACTGGTGTTCAGTCCAGTACACGTATTGAACAAGTCCAGAAGGATGCACCTGTACGTGTACAGTCCGAGATCGAAAATGTTCTAAAAGATCAGATTGCTTTACTTAAAAATCAGTTAGATTTAGCAAATCAAAGAGAAAAGTCTTTGATGCAACATATTGAAGATCTTACTCATAGAATTGAGTTTAAAGGCACCTTAGAACAGCCAAAACAAGAAAATA
>NZ_VPEP01000143.1:0-1200 GCF_013417035.1 Acinetobacter sp. YH16053 | reverse complement strand
AGAAAAATGTATGATTATTCTTTTGTACAGTGTTTTTTTAATTTTTTGATCTTTATCAAAGTATAAAAAATTATCCATCTATAAATTTGGAGTATAAAAAATAGTCTGATTTATAAATTATAAGTATAAGAATCAATCAAAACAAATAGTGAAAGAACTAAAATTAGCTAAAAATATAGAGATTATTTATATCTAGGTAAATGTATGAAGATCTAGGTAAATGTATGAAGTTTCCTAGGTAAATGTATGGAGTTTCCTAGGTAAATGTATGGAGTTTCCTAGGTAAATGTATGAATTAAATATCTATAATCCTTTCTATATGAGCATTACAGACGTTCTAAAAGTATTTAAAAGTTAAAAATATTAAAAAATATATACACCTTTAAAAATTGCCCTTGGTTTTCGCTACGCTCAAACTCTATTGAATCTCGCTCTCGCTCGATTCATTGGGGCAATTTTTAGCAAATACCTGCTGGAATTCCATAAAAAGCAAAAGCAACTCGGAATTCGCTTCGCTCATAAGTTTTTTATGCTCGCTTCGCTCGATCTAGAATCAAATTAAGTTTGTTCGCACCCTTCGGGATGCTCTGTATCTAAGTTTTAGAATCAAGGGGGAGCTTGTAATCAGGGAAAAAGCATAACGAGAATTTTGATTGTGTCTGTTCGCTCGTAGACACTCGCTCTGTTCATACGGAGAAGACTCATAGATTTAAAAACCAGGACCTCCAAAATCATAATCATCAGGTTTTGGCTTCTTCAATTCATGCTGAACAGGTTGAGGCCGTGGATTGATCTGTGGGGGGATCGGCTGTTTAGGTTTTGAATGAACCTTAAATTCAACAGATGGAGTTGGGTAATGCTGGGCATGCTTGAGTTTTCGGTTCATTTCCTGTGTATTCCACATTTCACTTTCAATGATCGGGTTCTGTGCTTTGACGATTGCCACGATATCGTTTTCGAGTTCTTTCCTATTCTTTGCTTTTTTGAATAAGTAATTGACGTAGTACATCACCTCAGGTGTTGAGTAGGGTTCATTGCTACAACTGTAAAAATATTCATGTTTCTGGTCGATTTTCTTCTGGCGTTCTTCTAGTTCTCGTTCTTGGTGATTGTGTTCTCGGATCTTTTGGATCTCTGCGAGGTATTCAGGGGTCGCATTTTGGTTGCCGACACCCAGTTTAGGTTCTGGAAGGTACAAGG
>NZ_VPEP01000142.1:0-1204 GCF_013417035.1 Acinetobacter sp. YH16053 | reverse complement strand
CTTTGGAATCACAATGGGTATTGAATCTTTAGATCAGAAAATTGCAAAACAACAAGAGAAGTTAAACCAGTTAAAAGCGCAAAAACAGGCTGCTTTAGCAAGAGAAAAGGCAAAACAAAAAGCACAAGAAAGAAAGGACGACACTAGACGTAAAATTTTACTGGGTTCTTTCTTGATGAAACAAATGGAAGATGAAGCGCAGAAACAAAAAATACTCGCTGAAATCAACGAGTATTTAACAGAAGATCGTGACAGAAAGCTATTTGGACTGTGATTTTTTAATCTCTGCTAATTTACGATTTCTTTCTTCAAGGTGTGCCTTAAGCCCATTATTGATAGGGTGTTCAGGGTTTTTTGCTGCTTCATTTTGCAATCTATGGACTTCTTTACGAACTTCCATAATATCTTTTTTAGTCATGACTAAATCCAGCTTTCTCTAAAATTGGGTAAAGCTCTCTAAATTTTTCAGGCTGTAAAAGCATTTCAGCGATACGAACAGCAAATTGCTGATAGCTTTCTGTACCTTGAGAATACTTAGACATTTCAGGCATTTCAGACATTTTGTTTGCAAATAAATGACGTTGTGCATCGGTCATTTTTATAAAAAAGTCAGGTGTGTTTGGATCTCGCTTGAGGTCTTTCGGTTTTTCAATTTTCGGCTGTTGCTTTTGCTTAAACTTAAATGAAAAGCCGCTAATAGTGCGCCCTTTTTTATGTTGTTCTACTTTTACAGTTATATCAGTGTGTTCATTGATTTGTTTGATTGCTGGTTCTAGCACACGGCTTTTAAAGTTATTCATTGCCGTGTATTCATTATCGCCTACGCCTAATCTATTTCTAAATTCTGATAGCTCAATCTCAGGTACTTTACCTGTAGCTCGCCAAGCTATCAGCATTTCATAAAGCCTTATAGCGTACTTGCTTGTAAGCTGTGCGACTTGCTTCAGTTGGTAGCTTGTAAAATGCTGCTCAAGCCTTGTGATCAATGGTACAACGTCAGGCGCAAACGTAACTTCTAAGGTTGCTGTCGCATCAATATACTTAATACGGCTTACCCATCTTGACCTTACTACACCTAAATTTCCTTGCTTGTCAGGTTCTTTAAATGAGAATTGACGATCAAACAGGTTATTTACGGCTTCTTTCAACGCTTTATAAGCACCGCTATTGCTCACATCAAAACGACTAGCGTAGTCGTGTGCGT
>NZ_VPEP01000141.1:0-1207 GCF_013417035.1 Acinetobacter sp. YH16053 | reverse complement strand
GAGAGCAAAAAAACAACAACGGTGAGCTTTAGAATTGAAGATGATCTCAAAGATAAACTTCAAATCATTGCTGAACGAGAAAATAAAACTATCACCAACAAAGCACGTGAAATCCTCGCTGAATCACTCCATCTTTCACCGAGAAAAACGCTCACAGAACGTTTACAGGATGATGTCACCCGTATTGACCAAGAACTGCGCCACAACCTCCGAAAATGGAACTTAGAAGTCAATCATCAACTCAGCACGCTTAACGCCAGTCAAAAACTTCTGAATGATTTCAGTGAACGATACTCACATTTAAGGCAAGAACTGGATGATGAAAAAAAACGACATCAAAAAACACAACAAAAGCTGACTCGCTGGACGATAACCTTTTTCCTAACCGTTCTACTCAGTAATGCACTTATCATCACATTAATTTTATTTTTTAGGTGATCGGGATGGAAAAAAAAGAATTAGAGAGACTCGAAAAACATATCGCCGATGCTATCAGACAATCGGGGATCAAACCTGTAAGAGAATCGCTCAATAAAACTATTTTTTTACTGACCTTTGGTGGACTCAAAAGTATGCAAAAAGTGTTTGATGAAGCATTTGATGAAATCACCGAAGCCAGAAAATACCGATCATGGCAACGCATAACGGATTGTTTAAATGAGCATACAACCCATAATTTAAGCGTGCTTACCGTAAAAACTATGTACAAACGCGCCAAGAAAAAACGGTATGAACCTACCTAAATCAGCATCAGATGCACTTCCGCTTCCTCGATGAAAAATAAATTTTCATCTTGCGACAAGCGTTGTAGCTTGAATTCATGGGATTTATCAGGCTACAGATATAACAGAGCCCCGTGACAGGGTCATGGGGCTCTGTTACTCTAAATCTTGCACATACGTTGCTAAGACTTCGATATAGACAATCCAATCTTAGCAATGGGAAGCTAGCTTGTCACTACTTCCTTAAAACCATTCAAAGACATTAACTCAAATGCACCACTTGATTGACTCGGACTTAGCCCGGTCTCCGAAAGGATAAACAGGCAAATTGTGGTAGTAAAACGTACCGGAAAACGAAATTCCGGCTCTGCCTCCGAATCACGCTGCGGTATCGAAAGATTACAGTGCGTACCTGATAAGAGCACCAATCAACGGACTAGGGATTTCTTGGATTGCACCGTCGAAAGAAGCCCAACCTAACCAGA
>NZ_VPEP01000013.1:0-68119 GCF_013417035.1 Acinetobacter sp. YH16053 | reverse complement strand
GCTTGGCCAGAAAAATGAGTCGTTCTCGCTGTTCTAAACTAAGTGGTACAGAAACAATTCGAGGCATGTGTGAACATCTGTTAACTAAAAAAACTTTTTCGCATGATTAGTTATTCTTGTCAACTTATGTGCTTTCCAGCATCATTGATATTTAATAAGCCTTTTTCGGTAAAATGAGCCAACAATTCATTGGTTTTCATTTTATGTTTTGCTGCAAGTTTAGATGATGTTAATTTACCAACATTATTGTCATTGGTTTCTTCAACAGATTCATTTGTTGGTTCGGCTTTCACTTCATCTAAACTAATTCTAACTTCATCACTAATACGAATAATACGTTGCGCTTCTTCATAAGCATCTTTAAAGACATCTTGATCTTCATATTTGCGAATCAAAATGCCCATTTCGTTATTATTAATTTGGCTAAATTCATAAAGATTTAGACTAGAAATAATACATTCAGATTCATTGAGATAGCATTTAGCATGTAAGTTTTTACAAAAACTGAGCCGAACAAAATCAAGTTTTTGCATCCATTTTATTTCATCAGGATGTAAATCACTTTTTCCATAAACGATTCGAATATCAATTTTGAGTCGATCTTTATCTTCAAGTAACTCTTTAATACGGTCATTTAAACGTAAATATGGGCTAATTAAAATTAATCTTTCTTTGGCATTTTTTATCAGTTCTTCTAAGAAAAAATTGGTCGCGCTCGTATTTAAAAACTTAGCCATTTAACCCTCCTCATTGTGTCTAAATTATTATGTCCTGAGTATAGCGAATTTATTTAGGTAATGATTTGATGATTAAAAATATTCTAAAATTGAGGCGAAAAAAATGGAGCATCTTGTGCTCCATTTTTTATTGATCCTTAACTAAAGAACCAATATACAAATAATGAAATAATAAATACGCACATGACGTTCAACACCATGCCCACACTCATCATTTCACTTTGTTTAATTTGACCTGTACCAAATACAATCGCATTTGGTGGCGTTGCCACAGGTAACATAAAGGCACACGATGCACCAATACCAATAATCACCACTAAAATTTCTTTTGGAATACCCATTTGGTCTGCAATTGCAGCAAATACAGGGACCAATAATGCAGCAGAAGCGGTGTTACTGGTAAATTCGGTTAAGAAAATAATGAAAATGGTCACCGCAAAAATCACCACCAATGGAGAGGTATCCCCAAAGGTATTGGCAAGGGTTTGACCCAACACCAAAGATGCACCTGAATCTTTTAAGATTGCACTGAGGGTTAGACCACCACCGAACAGTAATAACACGCCCCAATCGGTATTTTCAGCCACTTGCCTCCATGAGGCAGTACCTAGCATGACCACCAAACATGCAGCAGCTAATGCAGTCCATGTATCGGGTTGGCTAATGCCGAAGGTTTCGCTAAGTTTTTTACCAAAAATCCATGCCACTGCAGTACATGCGAATAAAATCATCGTTGCAACACGGGTTTTGGTCCATGGAATGACTTCAGTTTCAAAACGAATTTTCTGGTTTAAATTTGGACGCAATACCAAATATAAGCTGACCAACATGGCTGGCAGTAAAATCAGCACCATTGGTAGACCAATTTTCATCCAGTCAGCAAAGTCATAGTCTAAAGCTTTGGCTGCAATGGCGTTTGGCGGAGAGCCGACCAAAGTACCCAAACCACCTAAACTGGCAGAGTAGGCAATCCCCAATAAAATGAAAATGAAGGTTTTACGTTCTTTAGTGGCATCGAGGTGTGACAACAAGCCCAATGCCAGTGGTAACATCATCGCTGCAGTCGCGGTGTTGGAAATCCACATTGACAGTGCAGCAGTGACCGCAAAAATAGATAAAACCGAAATCCCCAAGTGACCGCCCGACATGGAAATAATCCACATCGCAATTTTACGATCCAGTTTTTGGATATGCAGCGCAGTTGCTAAGGCAAAACCACCAAAGAATAAGAAAATGACAGGGTCTGCAAAAGTTGCTAATGCTTGCTTGGTTGAAATTGGTACAAGTTCTTTGCTGGCATTTTCAAGTGGCATACCTAAAGCCACAGCAAGCACAGGTACTAACAGTGCTGTAATGGTAATGTGTACCGCTTCGGTGAGCCATAAAATACCAATAAAAAGCAACAGACTTAGACCCTTATTGGCGTTTTCATCATAGGGTAAGACGTTATACAAACCGAAAGAGAGCAGGGTCGCAAGAATAACAATGGCCCAAGTCTTGATCAGTTCTTTTCGCTTAATACTGGCTGGCACTTCTATATGGTTATTTTCCATAGAAGTTCGCTCCGTAAAAATGGAATAAAAGGAAAAGTTGGAAGATTGGTCGATGCAAACGACCGAAGCAGTCTGAATAGACTGTTTTTTAAGCTAGTCTTAATTATAGGTGTAAAAAATTATTTAAGCCAAAAAAAATCTAAATAATTTTCCATTTGTTATGTTCATTTTATTGATTTATATCAACAATGCAGGCTGTTTTGTGATGATGGATAATCCTTGAGCAATTGCGTAAATAGCCATAAAACCAAGTAAAGTAAATACAATGTACTTAAATACAGCCTGAGAAATATTTTTACGAATCAGACTGCCCACATAAACCATTGCCACAGAAATTAGGCAAATCAGTGCCAAAACCTTAAATTGTGTGCTGCTAAATTGTTGAATTACTGGATATAACACTGCCAGTTGAATGAGTTTAGAGACAATAAAATTAAGATTACTAATCACCACAATATCGGTTTTACTGTGTTGGGTGCTGAGCAAATACATCATTAAAAACGGTGCCATGGCATTGGTGGCTCCACCAATCACACCTGCTAGAAAACCAAAAATCAGCATATTTTTCAGTGAGGCTGAAATTTGTAAGGGGCGGGTTCTAAACTGATCGGCCACGTAAAGCAGAATCAGTGTCCCCATCGCAAATTTTAAATAGCCTTCATTTAGAATCAGCAGCAAACTGACGCCTAAATAGCTGCCAATTAACGCACTGAAGATTAAACCCCAATATTTTTTGCAGTAGCCATATAAACTGCTGAATATAGATTGTGTGGCATCGCCCCGCAGCATGTAGATATTGAGAAGCAAACAGGGAATCAGAACCAAAGCAACCGCAGTACTGAGTGGATATAACATCGCCACCGCAGCCGTACTGAGCATAGGAAAACCAAAACCGCTCATGCCATGCAAAATTGCAGCAATCGCACAAAACAGCAGAATAATGAAATCGGTTTTTTGCATGTGGGCTTCACAGTGCTTTTTATTTGAAATTTAACTCAATGTAGCGGAGTTTTGAGCTAAGTACAAATGGGTTGCGTGGTTATAAGCAATGCATATTTATTGGAAACTATTTTAATGACCAATAAAAAAGCAAGACCGAAGTCTTGCTTTTTTGAACAGAGAAAAATACAGCTTAGAAGTGGTATTTGACCAATGCGCTGACATCGTTTTGATTGATGCCTGATTTATTACCGTATTTGTTGTTCCAAACAGAGTGTTCGATACCGACATATAAACGTGTATTTGGCGAAATGTGTTTGCCTGCATTCCATTTATATTGTGTAGTCCAGTTGAGTTCGCTAGCGTGGTCATCTTCTGCAGTAGACCAATCAAGGAAACCATCTACTAAAAAGTCTTCAGCACCGACTTTAAATGGAAGACCGTAAGCAAACGTCATTTGATAATCATCTTGAGAGATATCTTTATCATTATCTGCTTTGTAGAAGTTCAATTGCGCATATTTGAAATATGGAAGCTCAAGATCAAAACCAATACCGTATAGGTAATTGTTAAAGCCTTCGCCACCTTCCCAAGTGGTTGCAATTAAAACATCTTTAATTGGACCAAAGGCAAGTTTTTGACCAGAAACAGCGCCTAAGCTTAAGCGTGGTGATACTTCAAAGTAAGTGTCATTGCCATCTACATCATTGTTTGAACGGTCAGCAAAGGCAAAAAAATCACCATATTTAAAACCAGCAGCGTATTCAAAAGTTACAGTGCTTTGTTCAATCTCTTGATCGCCAGTTAAAAAAGGTGATTTGTAATTTTCACCGTATAAACCTGTCACGCTAAAATCTTGCCAAATCGGTGCAGCTTGCGTAAAAGTTGCAGCAGTGGAGATTGCGCACAGCGCAGCAATATGTGTAAGTTTCATAAAAATAGACCCCAATAAAAGCGTTTCAAGGATACAGATTCTTTAGCAAAAATAAAGCAAAATTCGATTATTGACGGGTCATTTTGGGGTGTTTTTTATCAGTTTTTGGGTTGAGTGTTTTTTAAACGATTTAAAACCAATGGTCAAAATGCAAAGGCGAATATTGCAGATGTAACTAAACCCTTTAAAAGCATCAAGTTTCTTATTGGCAATAGATTGAACAACATGGTGCTATCCAAATTGATCGCTTATTGAGCATCTAAGCTGGAATTGGTGATAAAAGGGTTATTCTTTTGCTGCTTTTCTATAAATATTGCTTGCATATTTTTCAGATAGGCCCGATATTCAAGGTATAGGGACACGGTTCTGCAGAATTAAAAGTGTTCATCATTCACGTAGGAGGAAGTGATTCCAAACTAAGTTGAAGATGTACTTTATGCTGTAAAAACAGCACATTATAAACACGCCAAAACATATATATAAAATTATGTGTAAGATTTTGGCACAACAAGATTCAGAAATAACGAACGCAAGAGGATGAAATCATGAACATTGAAATCCGTACCGATAAAAACATTCAAAACAGTGATCGATTAATTAGTTACGTTCGTGAAGAACTGAATAATGAATTCCAACGCCACAGTGAGCGTATTACCCATTTTTCAGTGCATTTTAGTGATGAAAATGGTGAAAAAGGCGGTGATGACGATATTCGTTGTATGATTGAAGCACGTCCAGCAGGTCTAAAACCAGTGGTTGTGAATCATCGTGGTCATAATATTGATACAGCCATTCACGGTGCGATTGACCGTTTAAAACGCAGCCTAGAACATGCGTTTGAGAAAAATGAAAATCCTCGTGGTGCTCGCCCAGAATTTGTAGATACAGATGTTGGTGGCGACGACGAATAAGGATCAGACAGATTCCAAGAGCCTCGCAAATTTTGCGGGGCTTTTTTGTGTTTGCATGTAGCCAATGCACTAAATTCACGATTTGCTGACATTTATCTCATACAAATGTCGCTTTATTGGGCATAATAGTTCTAAATTAAACATTGAATAAGAGAGCTCTCTGCATGTTAACTGCGCAACAACAAGTCTTGGTGCAAGCAATAGAAGAATTAGACCTTGCCCAAGTGCAACGCCTATTGGCAGACGGTTTAGACCCTAACTTTATGGATGCCGAAAAAGGCCCTGTGATTTCAGTCTGGTCAGATGGTTTATTTCAATGGTGGGAAAAAGTCTGCGAAGCATACGAAGCAGGTCAGCCACTCACAGAGCAGCAAAAACAGCAAGATTTGCAAGTGCATTTAGATATTTTAGAGGCATTGATTCAAGCCAAAGTGAATTTGCACTTATGGGATGCCGAAGAAATTTACGGCCCATTGTGGGATGCAGCTTCTGCAGCATGTGTTCCTGCAGTGCAGCGTTTATTGGATGAAAAAGTCGATCCAAACAGCAAAGATGAAGATGGTTTAACCATTTTATCTTCGATTAGTGATTTATTGTTTGATTGTGATTTTGATGAAATTCAGTGGTCGGATGCTTTGCTAGAAGAACAGCAGACTTTAGAATTGTTGCGTCGTTATGGCGCAAAAATGAGCAAAGAATTGGCCTAAGAGCAGAGATAAAAATATGTCAGTATTAAAAACAGTTGGGTTAATCGTGGCGGCAGGCATCAGCATGCAGGTGAGCGCGGCAGATTTTGAGTTTGATCGTCCTGGTGCAGGAGTGAGTACGGGTATTACACCTGTAGGGAAGTTGGCTTGGGAACAAGCTTTGCCAAGTGCAAGTTATCAAGAAAGTAACGATACTTCGGGCGAAAAAGTTAAAACCACTCGCCTTAATGCTGACATGCTGTTACGTACAGGTTTGGCGCAAGATTTAGAGTTACAGCTGGGCTGGCAAGGTCCTGCATGGAGTAAAAGCAAAACCGCAGGTCAATCGGTTGAAGAAGATGGTTTGGGCGATGTCAGCATTGGTTTGAAACAAGCCATTGACTTAAATGATGACAAACTTTCTATGGCCGTGTTGTTGCAAGCGCTAATTGCCACAGGCAATGATGGCTTTAGCGAAGAAGATGATATTTATAGCTTGGGTACGGCAATCAGCTATCAATACAGTGAGCTGTTAAAAACAGGCATCAACATGCGTTACGATGTACAAAATAGCGATTGGGCGGTTACAGCAATTCCCAATATTCAGTATCGTTTAAGCGATCAATGGTCAGGTTTTTCAGAATTGGTCTATCGTAAAGCAGAAAGTCAGGACAATGAATATGGCTTAACTTCGGGGGTGATTTACGCACTGAATGAACGCACTCAGCTGGATGCCAGTGTCGGTGTAGATTTAGACGGTGCAGATAAAAGTTACCATGCAGGTTTAGGTATGGCGTTCTTGTTCTAAGCCATTTAAACCATTTAAAGCTTTAAAATACGTTGTATGTTGCAGCAGGCTAAACTCATCAAGCTTGCTGCAGATTCGTTTTCATCCTAATAAAGTTCATGCCGAGGCGAGCAGAACATGAAGCAGTCCTTATTTCAGACCTTTTGGCAAGCTGCTGTTGATCTAATGGCTGATATTTTTCGCTATATGAATAGGGGCTTATCTTGTCTGCTCGCAAGTCTACTTTTATTGTGTTCGCTAAGCCTACACGCAGAAGCACCTTTACTCCCACCCGAACAAGCCTTTCAGTTTAGCGTTGAATCGGTCAATCCCCAACAAGCCGAACTGCGCTGGAACATGCCTGAACAGTATTATTTGTATCAGCATCAATTTAAGGTTGAGCATGGACAGCAAATACTGGCTTTAGAGTTGCCTCCCGCAGAAGATGTTTATGATGAAAACTATGGACATACTCAGGTTTATTATCAACAAGTCAGTTTTAAAATTCCCACCCAAGCTGCGCAGCACTATCAAGTGACTTGGCAAGGGTGCGCCCAAGATCGGATTTGTTATCCACCGCAGCGTATAGAATTCCAGACCGATAACACAGGTTTGGTCATTTTAGAAAATCAAAGTGCATCACAAAAAAGTATTTGGGCTGGGCAAAGTAGTTCCACTCGTGAAGGATTTTCAACTGCACCTGCCAATTCTCCAACTGATTTGCAGACAAGCCCTGAAGCTGCACAACCTATAACGGCACAAGATCAGCAGTGGTCTGAAAAACTGGCACAAAGCTCGTTGGCCTATGGCTTGCTATTATTTTTTGGATTGGGGCTGCTGCTGGCTTTTACCCCGTGTTCTTTGCCGATGTTGCCCATTTTGACCTCCCTATTGGTACGTGAACACAAAGGCATCAAAGCATGGATGATTGCACTGGTCTTTGTCTGCAGTATGGCCATGGTCTATGCGCTGTTGGGATTAATTGCGTCATCAGCAGGTTTGAATTTTCAGCGTTGGTTGCAGCAGCCTGCAACCTTAATTGCCTTTAGCCTGTTATTTGTGCTGTTTGCTTTAAACCTATTTGGTTTGTTTGAAATCAAGTTACCACGTGCTTGGGTCAATCGACTCGATCAGGCGCAATCTATGCAAAAGGGCGGTAATTTAGCTGGTGCTGCGCTAATGGGCATGTTATCTGCCTTGTTGGTTGGGCCGTGTATGACTGCGCCGTTAGCAGGGGCATTATTGTTTATTTCCCAAACCCAAAGTCAGATACAGGGTGCGTTACTACTATTTACACTCGGTTTTGGCATGGGTACGCCGTTATTGTTGGCCAGTGTGCTTGGGGCAAAAGTATTGCCGCGAGCAGGTTTGTGGATGCATCAAGTCAAAGTGCTGTTTGCCTTTATTATGTTGGCATTGGCATTGTATTTTATTCGTCCGTTATTGGGTGAAGCATGGATGCAATGGCTTAGTTTGGCACTTGGAGTGGGTTTTGTCAGCTATGTGCTGCATCGTTTGAGTGGCTATCATGGTACGCTGCGGGCGATTTATCTGAGTGCGTTATTGGTGGTGGTGCCGTATCTGATTTATAACCAATATCAACACAGCCAGCGTTTTTGGCAGCAGGAAAACGATGCGGTTTTAGAATGGCACCGTGCAACGACTGCAACGGAATTACAACAGTTACTTGCCCAAGCTCCGAAAAATCAGCGCATGATTATAGATGTCTATGCCGATTGGTGTGTGGCGTGCCGTCCGATTGAGCAACAGGTATTGACATCTTCCACTGTAAAACAGGCACTTGCAGAATTTTATTTAATTAAACTCGATTTAAGCCATTACGATGCCAGTCATCAAGCTTTGCTGAATAAATGGGAAATTTTAGGGCCACCTACCTTTTTATTTTTGGATGCACAACAACAAGAAATTCGCAGTCTGCGTTTAACGGGTGCGTTTAACGAAAGCACCTTGTTAAATCAACTGCAGCAACTTCAAACCACACAGGAGTCATCGCCATGATGCAGCTGTATATTGCCAATAAAAATTATTCGAGCTGGTCGATGCGCCCGTGGTTGGTACTGAAGGCGTTTGATTTGGCTTTTGAAGAAATACAACTGAACTTTCCATGCGAGCGTGGTGAGGGCGATTTTAAACAACGTGTCCTAGAAATTAACCCCAATGGTAAAGTGCCTGCCTTGTTAGATCAGGGCATGTTGATTTGGGATTCTCTCGCCATTTGTGAATACTTGGCAGAGCAATATCCTGAACAGACACTTTGGCCGCGTGATGTACAGCAACGCGCTTGGGCGCGTAGCATCAGCGCAGAAATGCACAGTGGTTTTACCGATTTACGCAGTTTATGTGGCATGAATATTGGCGCCAATTTAGCAGAAGTGGGTACAAAATTATGGCAAGAACATTCGGGTTTAAGGCAGGATGTGGCACGCATTGAACACATTTGGTCGGCACGTCCTGCAGCAGATGGTTTCTTGTGTGGTGAATTTAGCATTGCCGATGCGTTTTATGCTCCTGTGGTGACGCGTTTTATGACTTATGTCTTGCCTGTAAGTGCCAACAGCCAACACTATATGCAGCGGGTGATGCAGCATCCTGCTATGCGCGCTTGGGTACACGCCGCATCACAAGAAGCAATGTGGGTCAATTATTTAGAGCCTTATCAAAAACCAGCAAAATGACTTGGAAAAAGCAGGATTAGGAAAAATACTGCGGAAGTTTTTGTGCGGTAAAGTGGTCTTTTTTGTTCCAAAAATAAAACATAGTGTCTTAGTTTTCCCAATTATTCTATTTACGCTGCACGATTAAAATAGCGTTATTAAATGAATACAAGATTGGAACATCCCCATGAAAATTTTACACATCGACTCGAGTATTTTAGGTGAAAACTCAGTTTCACGTCAGTTAAGCCAAGCGATTGTGCAACAATTGACTGCAAAAAATAGCAATGCACAGGTCGATTATTTAGATTTGGCACAACAGCCGATTCCGCACTTAACTGCCGAAATTTTAATGGGGCAGGATGCAGAACAAGCGGCTTTGGGTGAAAAAATCATCCAACAATATATTGATGCCGATGTCGTGGTGGTGGGTGCAGCCATGTATAACTTTGGTTTGACTTCAACTTTAAAAGCATGGATTGATCGCATCAGCGTGGCAGGTAAAACCTTTAAATATACCGAGCAAGGGCCTGTAGGCTTGGCGGGTGAGAAAAAAGCCTATATCGCCAGTAGCCGTGGCGGTGTGTATGGTGATAACAGCCCTGCCGATTTTCAGGAAGATTTCTTGAAAACCATCTTCAACTTTACAGGGGTGAATGATGTAGAAATTATTCGCGCTGAAGGGGTGAGTATGTCGGAATTTAAAGACCAAGCTGTTGCCAATGCGATGCAAAAAATTCAGGCGATTTAACCCACTATTTCAATAAAAAAAGCTCAGTGCCTTGAGGGTGCTGAGCTTTTTTTATATAGATGGATCGGCTAAAAGGGTTGGTTAGCAAAGCCTTGTTATGGTTGAACTTAGCTCTGATCTTGCCGATGTGCAAACTCTGCTAAATCTGCCAATGCACGTTTGGCTTCTTCAAACCACGGTGAAAACATTTGAAAATTGTGCCACATACCCGTGTAGAGTTTGTAATGCACTTCTACGCCTGCCTGTTCGGCTTTTTCTTTAAAACGTGTTGCATCATCCAGCAAAATTTCTTTAGAGCCAATTTGTACTAAAACTGGTGGTAATTCGTGTAAATCATCAAACAATGGCGAAATTTGCGGGTCTGCCCGATCAAGTTCAGGCGGTACATAGTAATCAATGCCTGTTTCCAGCGTTTCAATTGACAGCAGGGCATCATGCTTGCTGTTATAACGCAAGGATTCACTGGTGAGGGTTAAATCTAAAAATGGTGACAGCAGCATTAAGCCACTCACTTGCGGCAATTGCTCATCACGTATTTTTAAAGCTAGCGCCAACGCTAAATTTGCACCGCAAGAATCTCCTGACAAAATAATATCTTTGGCGTGTATACCTTGCGCCAACAGACTTTGATAGACATCAAACACGGCTTCCAAAGCATGTGGAAAAGGATGCTCAGGTGCAAGCGGATAATCGACATGAATCACTTGCATTTGGGTGCGTGCCGCAACTTGACTCAAAAATGCTCGATGGGTATTTAACGAACCCAGAAAAAAAGCCCCGCCATGAATATGAAAAATGAGCTGTGTTGCAGCATTCTGTGGTTTTAATTCTTCGGCATGCAGACCTGCTAAACGCAGCGCGCGTACCTGCACCGACTTTTGCATGGGAAATAAACGGCACATTTGTTCTAGTGCAAAACGTACAGAATTGGGGGGTAAATTAAATTGGCTTGGTTTGCGAATGGTGGTTTTTAAAAACTGCTCTGTAATAATTTGTTTCCACATGGGGTTAATCTTCATGATTTTTCCATCTTGTTCTTTATTTGATCGGATATTTGTGTATTTACCAACATAATTTACAAGGGTACACTAAACGGTCACATTCAAAAATTGCAAATTTGTTGTGACTTTTTAATAATAAAGTTGTCTGATAGTAGACCAGGGAAACAAAACAATGAAAAAAATTGCACTTGCATTCGGGCTGTTAGGTTTAAGCGCTTTGGCCAATGCTGCAGATCCGCTTAACGGCACAGTTTGGAAAACAATTGACGACAAAACCAAACAACCCAAAGCCACGGTAAGATTTACTGAGCAAAAAAATGGAACTTTAACCGCAAGCATTCAGTCAATTTTAACGCCTGGTGAAGAAAATGCCTGTACAAAATGTGAAGGTCCGTATCACAACAAATCACTCAAAGGTTTGACCATTGTTCGCGGTCTGAAAAATACAGGCGGCACGAGCTACGATGGTGGTTCAATTCTTGACCCGCAAACAGGTAAAACCTACAAGCTAAAAGGTAAACTTGCCGATGGTGGTAAGAAACTGGAATTGCGTGGTTTCATTGGTGTAGCGGCATTGGGTCGTAACCAAACATGGATTCGTGCGAACTAAGCATGTATTCCACCTGTGCAGTTGAAATCATATTGCACAGGATATAAAAAAACCTGCTCCATGTGAGCAGGTTTTTTATATTTGTATTTTTTAAATTTAACCTAAAGCACGATAAGCCGTTTCATCAAAACCTGCAATAAAGCCTGATTCAGTTTTTAAGACAGGACGTTTAATTAAACTGGTGTGAGTGCAAAGTGCTTCAATTAAGTTGGCTTCACTGGCCAAAGCAGCTTGCTGTTCTGCTTCGCTGAGTTTGCGCCAAGTGGTGCCTTTTTTATTCAGTACTACATCTTGCCCAAGCGCATCTAACCAACTTTTGACAGTGTCGGCATCGATCCCTTGTTTTTTATAATCGTGAAACTCATAACTTAGCCCCAATTCATTGAGTAAATCGAAGGCTTTTTTCATAGAGTTGCAGTTTTTAATCCCATAAATTTTTAACATATTTTTTTCACGTTAATATCATCAAACTGGCTATAGCCTAGCCCAAAACAGCGCTAAGTGCTAGAAACTTGCAGTGAACAATGATTGGCTGTTTAAATGGTATGTGTCATCAATACGTCATACCGATGTCACCAAATTGACACTTGATCGCTCTAAAATGGGACGCATAAACAGAAAAAAATGAAAAACTTGATAAGAACAGACTTTAGTGAAAATAAAAAATACAGTGAAGAACAACAGTAACAGCGCAAAACAGAAAATAAGATGATAAAAAGAGAAAACCCGCATTTAATCATCCTGATTATGCGGGTCTCATTTTAACGTCCATTGTTACTTCCTTGAAACTAACTAAAACCAGTTAGTTTATTTTCCATCCTTCGGCTTCCAATCCTTTTGTGTCATCCTGACTGTCCCTTTGCCGTGATGCAATAATGCGCTGAATCGACTTGAAGATAAATACACAAAGTCGACAGATTATGTGCGAATTGAACCTCAGTTGAGTGAACAACTGTTCACTCGTGTAGGCTGTGAAATTTGTGTGAATAAGGGACTATTGACAATTCGTCTATGTTTGCGACGACGCATATTTTTAGCTGATATAAGGCATGGGACAGGAAATTTAGCCATTCTAAATGACTGGCACATAACGCAATAGCAGCAAAAAAATATGCTCGTCCTTCGCTGCGCCTTGCGCTGCAAACAAAGCAGTGCTTGTTTTTGCTCAGGCTGTGGCTAAAACTTTCTCAGATTGCGTTATGAAACTTGGCAATAGACCCACTATTCCCTGCGTTTCATGCCTGATCTGCTCAGTTTTAGCCTACAGCGCAAACCATTTATGAAATGTCAATAGACCCTAAATCTTATAATCAATAATCACGGGAGCATGGTCACTAAACCATTCTTCTTTATACACCCAAGCATTGACAGTGCGTGCTTTCCAGTCGGGTGAACAAGCATGATAATCAATCCGCCAACCAACGTTCTTGGCACGGGCTTGCCCGCGATTTGACCACCAAGAATACAGCTCCGCTTCATGGCGCACTTCACGGAAGGTATCGACATAGCCCAAATCATTGTAAATATGATCTAACCATGCACGTTCATGCGGCAAACAACCTGAAGACTTTTGGTTGCCCGACCAGTTTTTAATATCAATGCGCTTATGCACGATGTTGTAATCGCCACAGACAATGATCGATTTATTGTCTTCACGCCACTGTTTTAGAATTTTTTGATACTCTTCTAAAAAGTGATCTTTCCGCATTTGGGCTTCTTCACCTGAAGAGCCAGAAGGCAAATACAGTGAACAGATGTAAATTGGGTGATCCAGTCCTACATCAAATTCAGCACTGATAAAGCGACCCTGAGAATCGGCCAATTCAAAGCCTAAACCATTTTGCACAGAAACAAACGGCAAACGGCTATAAATAGCTGTCCCTGCGTAGCCTGCGCGTTCTGCAGGGAAAAGATGCGTGTGCCAGCCTTCTGGCTTAAATTTATCGGTCCATTGGGCGTGTGTGATGCGGCTTTCCTGCATGCAAATCACGTCTGCTTCAGACTTTTCCAACCATTCGAGTAAGCCTTTGCTTACCGATGAACGCAACCCATTGACGTTAATTGAAACCACTCGAAGAATTTTTTGATCACTCGGATAGCTACTCTTTGGTATCATGCTCAGGTCTTACCTCAATGTATTAATTTGGAGCACCTCATGACATCGCCAGCTCAATTTAACCCGCAAGCTTTTATCGAACTCGCCTTATCACGTGGTGTGCTTAAATTTGGTGAGTTTACTTTAAAATCGGGTCGTGTGAGTCCTTATTTTTTTAACGCAGGTTTGTTGAATGATGGCGAAGCTTTATCGCTATTGGCTTCGGGCTATGCAGATCAACTCATGCAATGCAAAAATGTAGATGTTATTTTCGGGCCTGCCTATAAAGGTATTCCATTTGTGGCAGCTACAGCAGTGGCTTTATCGCAAAATCATGGCGTAAGTGTGCCGTGGGGGTTTAACCGTAAAGAAGCCAAAGATCATGGCGAAGGCGGTGTGTTGGTGGGTGCTGCGGTTGAGGGCAAAAAAGTTTGGATTATTGATGATGTGATTACTGCGGGTACGGCTATTCGTGAAGTGGTGACTATTTTGAAAAATGCAGGCGCACAAATTGCGGGCGTATTGGTGGCTTTAGACCGTCAAGAAAAAGGTCAGGGCGATTTGTCTGCTATTCAGGAAGTGCAAAAAGAGTTGGAAATTCCTGTGCATGCTTTAATTACCATGAAAGATTTAATGAATTATTTGGATGCTAAAGGTGAAAAAGATGCCTTGGCGAAAATGGAAGCGTACCGTGTGAAGTATGGGATTTAAGTCTTATCAATTCTCTTTAATGATAATATTGAGCGTTGATTAATAATTTAGCGCGGAACGTAACAAGTTTATAAAAAGCCCAGATCTGTAGGTTTGGGCTTTTTTTGTATGCAGTGGATTGAATTATGTGGAATAATTTTCGTGATGTGTTAAAGGTGTATGATGTCGATTTTAGAATAGCTTATTCTTAAAAATATTATGAGCGATGTCTTTCAATGAAAAATAAAGAATATATTAATCAGTATTTAGATAATACTTGTGATCTTGTCATTCAACACCTTAAAAATATAATGGTATTTCAAGCTAATATTCAAAAGTCTTGGGGATATCACTCCAGATTTATAGAGAGATTAGTTCATCCAGAAGATGAATTAATTTTTAAGGGATACTCTAATCCTGTTTTTCAAAATTTACCTGTGGGCTCTATTCCTGCAAGAAAAGAACACATCGTACCTATGTCTTATCTTTTCAATGGTTTATGGGGTTTAATAAAAACCGATCAATTATCAAATCAAGAATTATCAACGATTCTCAAACGAAATTTAGGCATAGCTTATATTACTCATGACGAGCAAAAAAAATTAGATTCCAAGACATGTGGCTTAAAAAACAAAATGCCTGATGGATGGTGTTTAAAAACAGGGAATCCATTAGATCGTTTAAAAGCTGCTGATATTGAACTTGTAGATGAGTTTGGGGCGCCCATACTATCTTTAATTTGACGGTGTCAGCACAATTATCATCTAAGAAAATATACTTAAATTTTCGATTTAACATAATCGTGGTCGTTATACGAAAGCCCCGCTTCATGGGTCGTTTGATTATCTTTTTAACCTAAAATCTCTTATCCAAAACCCACTCCAATTCCTCCTCACACTTCTTACACTCCAGCATCACCCCCAACTTTTCCTTGCGCCCTTGCTCTGTGATTACCCACGGGCGGTTTTGCCACGGCGGATTATGCCGCACATGCTGCCCGTGACCGCAGGCCAAATCTGCGACCCAATCATTTTCTTCATCTAAATGAAAACCAATAATCGCTTGTTGCATCGCATACTCCTAAGTGCATGATGATCGTGGATAAAGCGTTACGAAAATTGCAGCAAAACCAAAGCCAAACTCCGCTATACTTTTGCTTATTCAATTCTTCAAAAGAGCACCGAAATATGCGCGTACTTGTTGTGATGGATCCCATCGAAAGTGTCAATTTGAAAAAAGACTCAACCATGGCGATGTTATGGGCGGCAAGCCGTCGTGGGCATACCTTGGGCTATGCATTACAGCAAGACTTATATATTGATCAGGGCAAGGCATTTGGTCTGATTGCATCGCTCAAAGTCTTTGAAGATTATAACCATTATTACGAATTGGGCGAAAAACGCAAAGAATCCTTAGCTGATTATGATGTCATTCTCATGCGTAAAGACCCGCCTTTTGACATGAATTTCGTTTATACCACATATATTTTAGAGCAAGCTGAACGCGAAGGCGCATGGATCATCAACAAGCCGCAAAGCCTGCGTGACTGTAATGAAAAGCTGTTTGCGACTCAATTCCCAGAACTACAAGTTCCGACATTGGTCACTTCACAACAAAGCCTGATTCGTGAATTTATTCAGCAACATGGTGATGTGATCGTTAAACCGCTCGATGGCATGGGCGGCATGGGAATTTTCCGTTTGTACCAAGATGGGGTCAATATTGGCTCAACCATTGAAATTCTGACCAACAACGGCACTCAGCCAATCATGGCGCAGCGCTATATTCCAGAAATTGTAGATGGTGATAAACGCATCCTCATGGTTAATGGTGAGCCTGTGCCTTATTGTTTGGCACGAATTCCACAAAATGGCGAAGTGCGTGGCAACTTAGCTGCAGGTGGTTTAGGCGAAGCACGTCCATTGACTGAAAATGACAAAGCCATTGCCGCCAAAGTCGGGCCATTTTTACGTGAAAAAGGCTTGGTTTTTGTCGGATTAGATGTGATTGGCAACTATGTCACTGAAATCAACGTGACCAGTCCAACGTGTATTCGTGAAATTGATGCACAGTTTGGTACATCCATTGCCGATGATTTATTTACCGTACTTGAAGCAGGTCGTCCCAACTAAGTTTGGGCTTTATGCTCACTGTATCAATACAAAAGCCGTTTTCTATTTGAAAGCGGCCTTGTTTTTAGAGACGTGGATACAAAAACAACTTAAACACTTTGCAAAATAGATCAATCAAAGCAGGTAAAATTGAATAAAACTTAACATTTTCCGTAGATTAATAATAAAACTAGTTTAAACTTGAAAATCTGTAGAAAAAAACAATCAAGCACTTGGTGAAAAAAAGTAAATAACCTTTCAAGCCCATGCGTTTGTGATTACAATTGATAGCTTATACAAGATTTTTATTTGCCTTATTTTGAGTTGAAGAATTAAACCGTGACTGACGCACAGCAACAACAGCCTAAACATGTCATGATGATGGCCGCAGGTACAGGTGGACATGTTTTTCCCGCTTTGGCCGTCGCAAAACAATTACAGCAACAAGGGATTCAAGTGTCATGGTTGGCGACCCCAACGGGCATGGAAAATCGTCTGCTTAAAAATCATAATATCCCAATTTACCAAATTAATATTCAAGGTGTACGTGGCAACGGTTTGATCCGTAAACTGGCTGCACCATTTAAAATTTTAGGCGCAACGCTCAGTGCTGTGCGTTACATGAAGCAATTAAAAGTTGATGCTGTTGCAGGTTTTGGTGGTTATGTGGCAGGGCCAGGTGGCTTGGCAGCACGTGCTTTGGGTATTCCTGTGCTGATTCACGAACAAAATGCAGTTGCGGGTTTTACCAACACTCAATTGTCACGTGTGGCAAAAACCGTGTGTCAGGCTTTCCCAAATACCTTTCCAAACAGTAACAAAATTGTCACCACAGGCAACCCTGTTCGTGAAGAAATCACTGCGACCTTAAGCCCTGCATGGCGCTATCAGGAACGTGAAAAAGCAGGCTTGCCAATTCGTATTTTAATTGTGGGTGGTTCACTAGGTGCACAAGCCTTAAATGAATGTGTACCTGAAGCGTTAAAGCAACTAAATGTCGCTTTAGATGTTTATCATCAATGTGGGCAAAACCATGCCGATGCGACGCAGGCACGTTATGCACACAAGCCTGACCATTTACAGGTTGAGGTACAGCCTTTTATTGAAGATATGGCCAAAGCCTATAGTGATGCCGATTTAATTATTTGTCGTGCGGGCGCACTCACGGTAACCGAGGTCGCGACTGCAGGTGTTGCAGCAGTATTTGTACCATTGCCTAGTGCGGTGGATGATCACCAAACTGCCAATGCCAAGTTTTTAGCCGATCTTGGTGCAGCAAAAATCTGTCCGCAAGCTAGCATGACACCTGAAAGTTTAACAACATTATTAACCCCGTTAATGAATCGTCAATTGTTGTCTGAAATGGCGGTCAAAGCCCGTCAGCAGGCGCAGCCTGATGCAACTCAACACGTGGTTCGTCTTATTCAAGCATTGTTCGAGTAAAATATGTCTCCATCTACACCCGCTGATCAAGCGAAAAAATTAATCAAAGTGCCTGAAATGCGCCGTATCAAACACATTCATTTTGTGGGTATTGGTGGCGCGGGGATGTGTGGTATTGCCGAAGTCTTGAAAAACCAAGGCTATAAAGTGTCGGGTTCAGACATCAAAGCTTCAAAAACCACAGCGCAATTAGAAGAAAATGGCATCAAGGTTTATATTGGGCATGCGGCAGAGAATATTAAAGGCGCCAATGTGTTGGTGGTGTCTACTGCAATTGACCCAGAAAACCCAGAAATTAAAACAGCAATTGACACCCGTATTCCTGTGGTGCGTCGTGCTGAAATGCTGGGCGAGTTGATGCGTTACCGTCATGGTATTGCAGTCGCGGGTACACATGGTAAAACCACCACTACCAGTTTAATCACCTGTATGTTGGCCGAAGAAAACATGGATCCAACCTATGTGATTGGTGGTTTGCTAAACCGTACTGGGGTCAATGCAGCATTGGGTGCTAGCCGTTATATCGTGGCAGAAGCCGATGAATCTGATGCATCGTTCTTATTCCTAGAGCCAATGGCGGCTGTGGTGACCAATATTGATGCCGACCACATGGACACCTATGGTGGTAGTTTCGATACCTTAAAAGATACCTTTATTCAATTTTTGCACAAACTGCCATTCTACGGTTTGGCTGTGGTGTGTGGTGATGATGCCAATATTCGTGAAATCATGCCGCGTATCGGGCGCCCTGTATTGACCTATGGTTTTAATGAAGACAACGATATTCGTGCCATTGATGTCGATCAAGACGGCATGCGCACACACTTTACTGTACTGCGTAAAGACCGCGAACCGTTACGCGTGACGGTGAATCAACCGGGGCTGCATAACGTATTGAATGCCTTGGCTGCAATTGGAATTGCCACCGATGAAGGCGTTTCTGATGGTGCAATTTGCCGTGCTTTAGAAGGCTTTAGCGGTGTCGGTCGTCGTTTCCAAGTACAAGGTGAGTTTGAGGTAGCAGACGGCAATGTGAAATTGGTAGATGACTACGGACATCACCCGAAAGAAGTGGAAGCCACCATTAAAGCTGCGCGTCAAAGTCATCCTGATCGCCGTTTGGTGATGTTGTTCCAACCACACCGTTTTAGTCGCACCCGTGACTGTTTTGATGACTTTGTGGAAGTGTTGTCACAAGTCGATCAATTGTTATTGCTCGATGTTTATCCTGCGGGTGAAAAACCAATTGTTGGCGCAGATAGCCGTACTTTGGCACGCAGTATTCGTTTGCGTGGTCAGGTTGAGCCAATTTTGGTCGATCCAAATGACGGCAACCTACCGAATATTGTGAAACAAGTGTTACAGGCCAATGACTTGTTATTGACCCAAGGTGCAGGTAATGTGGGGGCGATTTCAATCGAGCTTGCACAAAACCATTTATATTTAAAATAATCACAACCTGTGATGTTTGAATTTGATCGACCAGTTTAAAGTTTAAGGATATAAACGTGTCAAATGCTTCAAAGTTCGGCAAAGTTGCCGTGTTATTGGGTGGAAAATCTGCTGAGCGTGAGGTTTCTCTAGACAGCGGTCAAGCAGTACTCGAAGCACTGCTACGTTCTGGGGTCAATGCAGAAGCATTTGATCCACAAACACGTAGCGTGACCGAATTGGTCAATTATGATCGTGCCTTTATTGTGTTACACGGGCGCGGTGGTGAAGATGGTCAAATTCAAGGTGTTTTGGAATGGTTGAATATTCCATACACGGGTACGGGCGTGCAAGGTTCAGCCATTGGCATGGACAAAGTGAAGACCAAGCAAATTTGGCAAGGTTCTGACTTGCCAACTGCGCCATATCGTATTGTTAGCAAAGATTCCAATATTGAAGACGTGGTTGTCGAATTGGGTTTACCACTCATCATCAAGCCTGTACATGAAGGTTCAAGTATTGGCATGAGCAAAGTCGAAAAAGTAGAAGACTTTGCCGATGCTGTAGCGAAAGCAACTGCACATGACGCTATTGTTATGGCTGAAAAATGGATTACAGGACGTGAATTTACCATCGTGCTGTTAAATGGTCAGGCTTTACCGATTATTCGTTTAGAACCACCGAAAGATGTGGCGTTCTATGATTATGAAGCCAAATATCAACGTAATGATGTGCAATACGGTATTCCGTGTGGTTTAAGCACTGCCGAAGAGCAACAGTTACAAGCTTTGGCATTACGTGCCTTCCAAGCCGTGGGTGCAAGTGGCTGGGGTCGTATTGATGCCATGCAAGATGAGAACGGCAATTTCTGGCTATTGGAAGTGAATACCGTGCCGGGAATGACCAGCCACTCTTTAGTTCCGAAAGCGGCAAATGCAGTCGGCTATAGTTTTGATGAGCTGTGTGTGGCAATTTTGGCACAAACCCTTACAGGTGAAGCACACTAAATATGGCTCAACTTCCTGCATCCTTGCGCCGTAAACGGGCAGCGATTACCTCGATTCATGACAAACCGCCAACAGCCAAAGAAAAGCTGATTCATTTTGGCGGTTGGGTAATGCTGTGCGTTGCGGTGCTCGTGTTGGCAGTGGGTGCGTACGGGCTATACAAAGTCATGACCGATGCACAAATTGCCAAGCTAGATGTAGTGGGTACACGTTCAGATGCGGAACACCGCCAAGTGATGACGCATGTGAACCCTGTAATGACCAAGAACTATTTCACCTCTGACCTAGAGCAAATCCGCGATACCGCTTTGGAGTTGTCTTGGGTAGATCGAGTGGTGGTTTCACGTGCGTGGCCGAATGCTATTCGTGTGCGGGTTATGCCGCGTCATCCAATTGCACGTTGGGGGACAGGTCGTTTGCTCAGTGACAGCGGTGAAGTCTTTACCGAGGTCACGCCACAAAATAATCAACATTTACCGTTATTACACGGGCCAACGCATCAATCTAAAATGATGATGCGTCGTTATAATGAAATTAACCAATTATTCTTACCCGTCAACGATCGTTTAAAAGAACTATATTTAACAGAACGTATGACGTGGTTTATGCAGTTTGATTCAGGTCTACGTGTTATTGTAGATAAAGATCAAACCATGAGTAAGCTGCAGCGCTTGGGGCATCTTGCACAAAGTGATTTGAAACCTGTATGGTCTAAAATATCCGCCATCGATTTGCGTTATCGCAATGGTTTAGCCATTCAATGGAAAAACTCAATTCCGCCAAAAATTGCAAATGGTCACTTTGTTGTAACGATTGATGACACAAGCATTGCAGAGGGAATAAGAGCAAAGCCATAATATTGGGCTTTAAAAAAATAGAGGCATTAAGCCATAAATTAAACATACTGGTAATGGTAGTGAATAAATGAGTGAAGCTGTTCCCTCGGTTGTTGCGATTGACATTGGGACGCACAAAGTTTCAGTTTTGATTGCTAAGGTCCATGCGCCAGACAATATCCAAGTCATTGGTATGGCCACCGCACGTAATCGAGGCATGAGTAAAGGAAAAATTGTCAGTCTCGATAAAGTGATTACTGCAATTAAAAATGCCGTGCAAGAAGCAGAAGATATGGCGGAATGCCGTGTGCATTCGGCATGGATTTCTATTCCTAGTGCAGAACTAAAAAGCTTTTATGCTTCAGGTCGCACACCTATTGAAAGTAGTGATCACACCATTACCACCAGTGAAGTGGTACGCGCATTGGACTTGGCCAAAGCCAGTCACCTCACCTCAGACCATTATTTGGTGAGCGCAGTACCACTCGGTTTCGATTTAGATGATTCGGGTGAATGGGTACAAAACCCAATTCGTATGTCAGCACATAGCATGACGGGGCATTATCAATTGATGATGTTGCCTATTAGCACCATGCAGAATTTAGACCGTGCTTTAAAAGGTGCCAATATTGGTGTCGAAAAAATGGTGGTGTCAAATTTAGCCACTGCAGAAGCCAGTCTGCTTAAAGATGAAAAAGAATATGGTGTGTGTCTGGTAGATATTGGCGCAGGTACGACCAGTATTGCAGTTTATTTAGATGGACGTTTGGCCTTGGCACACACTTTGCAGCGTGGTGGTGAGCATGTCACCCGCGATATTGCAGCGGTGTTACAAACCACAACTGAAGAAGCTGAACGGATTAAGCTATTGTATGGCTGTGTAGATATGAAAGTGGTCAAACCTGATCACATGATTCAGATTCAGGGCATTGATGGGCCGCAAACCATTAGCCGTATTGAACTGGCGGAAATTATTATTGCGCGTTATGAAGAAATTTTTGCACAAATTCGTCAGGAACTCGAAAAGAGCGGTGCCATTCATGGTTTATATCATGGTGTGGTTTTGGCGGGTGATGCCTCACAAATTGAAGGCATGATCAGCTTGGTACGTCGTATGTTGGGTGTTTCGGCACACTTGGGGAATCATCCTTCACAAGTTTATGCCGATGAACCGCATCAGGCCGCCTTACGCCGTTCACAATATGCAACAGCTTCAGGCTTATTGCTTTATAGTCAAAACTATACTCAAGACACGATTGTAGAACATGAAGACCCTGAAACCTTATCGGTTTGGGGGCGTGTCGGACGGGCATGGTCTGGCTTGAACGAAAAGTTAAAATCTATTTTTTAGTTGAGTTTTTTGGGAATATTGTTAGGAAGTTGTACGGATCATCACTGGTACTTGACAAGCCAGAAGTTGAACAGCATTCTTAAAAATAATTTTTATGAAGATCAAGGCAGTATACGGGCTTAAGTGACTGCCAATAACGTATTAGGAAATCTAAAGGTCATGGCCTCATTTGAATTTATAGATGATCAAACCGATAGCAACGGTCAAGCCCGTTTCACTGTGTTTGGTGTGGGTGGTGCAGGTGGTAACGCTGTGCAGCACATGCTTGAGTCGGATATTCAGGGTGTAAAATTTGTTTGTGCCAATACGGACAAACAAGCATTGGATCGCATGAATTCGCAATTCAAAATCCAGTTAGGTGAGCAAAGCACACGTGGTTTAGGCGCGGGCGGTGATCCTCAAGTGGGTCAAACTGCAGCGGAAGAAAGCCGCGAGCTGATCTGTCAGCAACTTGAAGGCACAGACATGGTGTTTGTGACTGCAGGGATGGGCGGTGGTACAGGTACAGGTGCTGCGCCAGTTGTGGCTGAAATTGCCAAAGAAATGGGCATTTTGACTGTTGGTGTGGTGACTACGCCATTTAACTTTGAGGGTAAGCGTCGCTTACTTTCTGCGGAAAAAGGGATTGCGGCATTAGAACAGCATGTAGACTCTTTAATCATTATTCCAAACCAGCGTTTAATGAAAGTTTACCGCGACATTTCAATGAAAGATGCGTATAAAAAAGCCGATGACGTTTTGTTGAACGGTGTACGCAGTATTTTTGATTTGGTGGTACGTCCAGGTCACATCAACCTAGACTTTGCTGACTTGAAAACTGCGATGAGTACGCGCGGTTATGCGATGATGGGTGTTGGTTCAGGTCGTGGTGAAAACCGTGCGCGTCAAGCGGCTGAACAAGCGATTCGTAGCCCATTGCTCGATAGCGTAACCATTGCCAATGCCAAAGGCTTGTTGATTAACGTAACGGGTGGTGATGATGTGACCTTCGGTGAAATCGAAGAGATCATGGACGTGATTCATCAACTTTCAGATACCGAACAAACCCAAGTATTCTACGGTACGGTATTTGATCCTGAAGCGCGTGACGAAATTAGCGTGACTGTTATTGCTACTGGTTTAGCGCGTAACACAGGCGATACACCAGAGCCTGCAAAACGCACCGTGACACAAACCACTTCTGCAGCACCAACAGCGGCAGTAGAAGAAGATGATGTGCCTGCAATTCAGCGTCAGCAGGCAGAAACTGCGCCTGCAATTAGTGCGACAACAACATCAGGCTCTGCGCGTCCAACGCCAATGAGTATTCAAGATTATTTGAAAAATCAGCAGCGTAAATAAGCCAAGATCCTCAATTTCATTGTGTGATCGGGAAAAGGCAGTTTTAAACTGCCTTTTTTGTTTTTTATCAATGGCTAAATATGCTAACGTATAGCGGTTTTAAAATTTAGATGAATTGAGAACATGCTGAAACAACGTACCCTACAACGTGTCGTCAAGGCGAGCGGTATTGGTCTGCACAGTGGTCAAAAAGTATTGATCAACTTTGTGCCGCATCATGCCGATGGGGGAATTGTGTTTCGTCGTATCGATTTAAATCCGCCTGTCGATATTCCAGCCGATGCCATGCTGATTCAAGAAGCATTTATGTGCTCGAATTTGGTTCAGGATAATGCCAAAGTTGGCACTATTGAGCATGTTATGAGTGCAATTGCAGGGTTGGGCATTGATAACTTGATTATTGAAGTGTCTGCCTCTGAAGTGCCCATTATGGACGGCAGTGCAGGGCCTTTTATTTATTTGTTGATGCAGGGTGGTTTAAAAGAACAGGATGCTGCGAAAAAGTTCATCAAAATTTTAAAACCTGTAGAAGCTTTAATTGACGATAAACGTGCGGTGTTCAGTCCGCATGAAGGTTTTCAGCTCAATTTCACCATCGACTTTGATCATCCTGCCTTTAAAAAAGAATATCAGTCTGCCACCATCGATTTTTCTACAGAAACCTTTGTCTATGAAGTCAGTGGCGCACGTACTTTTGGCTTTATGAAAGATTTGGACTATTTAAAAGCCAATAATTTGGCTTTGGGTGCGAGTTTAGATAATGCCATTGGGGTAGATGATACAGGCGTGGTTAATGAAGAAGGTTTGCGCTTCTCGGACGAGTTTGTACGGCATAAAATTTTAGATGCTGTGGGGGATTTGTACTTGCTTGGACATCAAATTATTGCCAAGTTTGATGGTTATAAATCAGGACATGCCTTAAATAATCAGTTATTACGCAATGTTCAGAGCGATCCAAGCAGTTATGAAATTGTAACATTTGATGACATAAATTCTTGCCCGATCACTTTTGTGCATGTGACATAAGTCATTGTCTTTTCTTACTACGTTATAATGTAACAACAATAATATGTGAATTTCATCACAAATTTGAGCACGAGTTTTTGGTGTTTTCTGCAAACAATTATTTTTTATTGCTTGCCAAACGTAACAAAGCTTGGCTAAGCTTAGGGTCGCTCACAAAGTCAGCAGCACCTCGTAACATATCTTGAGTTTCTGGACTAAGTGTTCTTAAAGGCTTTTCGCTTTTTGGGGGCGTTTGAGATTCAACTCTTAAACGAACTTGAATTTTTTGTATGTCTTTCAGTTCATGCAGTTGTGACAGTTGAGTAATGTATTGCTTTTGCAAATAAGCAAGTTGACTGACCATCGCTTGATTCGTTCCAGTAATGGTTAAGACACCTTGTTGATAACAAACCACCTGCCATTGCTCTGGTTGCGGCAGTAAAGGTTGAATAAGTTTGCCAAGTTTCTGCCATGCAGCAACTTGGGTTGAGAGAAACGTTAGGTTTCCTGTTTTTATGTGTTTTCTTGTTTGTTGAAAGAGATTCACAGGTTCGGACATACATCATTCCTTCATGTTTATGCCCTAATCTTATGCGCTCCTTTCAGTAGATATCAAGGAAGAGATCACAAGGAACTTCAAGTAAGAACAGTTAAGAGGTTTTTTTATGCATTCGCGCCGTATTTTATTAGCGTTTTCACTGGCAGCTTCGGCAGCATCTGTCGCATTTGCTGATTTAGTTGAGTTAGATTCTCAAAATTCATCGACTGATCGTATTGAGCAATTAACCCGCACCTTGTCACAAGGTTCTTATACAGAAACACAAGACATTGATGTTCCTGCACAAACGCAGATGACCGTTAAGCTTCGTGAAAAGACTACAGAATTAAACAATGCGTCTTTAGCAAAAAAATACGGTACCAATACCAGCACCCGTTTTGCTTCTTCAAATCCTTATGCTTGGTTAGTGTCACATCCATTACCAAATGCACGTATTAGCTCGAACTATGGCGGTCGTGTCATGAGTGGTCGTGCTGAAAACCATTCAGGCTTAGACCTTGCTGCACCAAGCGGTACTCCAATTTATGCGACTGGCCCAGGTATTGTGACCAAGTCAGGCTGGGGCACAGGTTATGGTCAATATGTAGAAATTAACCACGGTAATGGTTATATCACGCGCTACGCACACGCTTCACGTTTAATTGCACGTGTGGGTGACCGTGTAGATGCAGGCGAACATATTGCCAACGTGGGTTGTACAGGTCGTTGTACAGGTCCTCACTTACATTATGAAGTAGTGAAAGATGGTCAACGTAAGAACCCTTCTACCTATTTAGCAATGTTGCCGTAATGTTTTGGCTAGAAATTCATGCTCTAGCCACACTCACTGTAAACTACACGCGAACTACAAATTAAAACATGAAATTAAAGCGGCAAAGGTCGCTTTTCTTTATACTCACGTTTTAGCTTTTAGCGAAATCTAGTGAGACATTTCAGACATCAACTTATCACCTAAAAAAATAATAACACGCAGTATCTGCTTTATTGTATAAAAAACCGCCTAAATTGGCGGTTTTTTGTTATTTGCTGTAAGAATGTGTCAATGACTATTTATTTTCTAAATAGTATGCAGGATATGCATTTAAGATTAGCCATATCTACTAAAGTCTAAATTATGATACATATAAAGCATACGATTAGGCTTAGGAATAGTGAATTATGGCGTTTTACGGTGATACGGACTCACAAGAAACCCAAGAATGGCAAGACGCCTTTGATGCTGTGTTACAACATATGGGTACTGAACGGGCAGCATTTTTACTCGAAAAACTGTACCAACGTGCAATTGCAAAGCATGTACCCATTCAGCGATTAAATACTCCTTACCTCAATACCATTTCAGTGGAAGAACAACCTGCCATGCCGGGCGATCAGGATATGGAGCGTCGTATTCGCGCCCTGATTCGCTGGAATGCGTTGGCAATGGTATTGCGTGCCAATAAAACAGGTGATGATTTAGGTGGTCACCTTGCAAGTTTCGCATCTTCAGCAACATTGTATGATGTTGGTTTTAACCATTTCTTCCGTGCCAATAGTGATCATTTTGGCGGTGATATGATCTACTACCAAGGTCACTGTGCACCCGGTATTTATGCCCGTTCATTTTTAGAAGGGCGTTTAACCGAAGATCAATTGAATAATTTCCGCCGTGAAGTGGGCGGTAACGGTTTACCTAGCTATCCACATCCTTATTTAATGCCTGACTATTGGCAGTTCCCAACGGTGTCGATGGGTCTGGGTCCAATCATGTCAATTTATCAGGCACATATTCAAAAATACTTAATGAACCGCGGTTTAATTAAAGAAGAAGACCGTAAAGTCTGGGCATATCTAGGCGATGGTGAAATGGATGAGCCAGAAAGTTTGGGTGCAATTTCACTGGCAGGTCGTGAAAAGCTAGATAACCTGATTTGGGTGGTGAACTGTAACTTACAGCGTTTAGATGGCCCTGTACGCGGTAACGGTAAAATCATTCAAGAACTTGAGTCGTTATTCCGTGGCGCAGGTTGGCGCGTGATTAAAGTGGTCTGGGGGCGTCATTGGGATGCTTTATTAGACAAAGACGACACAGGTGCATTAAGAGCCATTATGGAAGAAGCGGTGGATGGTGATTATCAGCGCTTACAAGTGAAAGGTGGTGCCTACGCACGTGAGAAATTCTTTGGCAAGTATCCTGAAGCCAAAGAACTGGTTAAAGATTTAAGCGATGAAGATATTGATAACCTGAACCGTGGTGGTCACGATCCGTACAAAGTGTTTGCGGCTTATGCGGAAGCATGTAAGGCCAAAGGTCAGCCAACGGTAATTTTAGCCAAAACGGTAAAAGGTTATGGTTTGTCTGATGAAATTGAAGCGGTGAACAAAACTCACCAAATCAAAAAAATGCAGTTGGACTCTTTAAAATATGTACGTGACCGCTTTAACTTGCCATTTAGTGATGAGCAACTCGAAGAAGTGCCGTTCTATCGTCCAAGTGAAAACTCGCCTGAATTAAAATACATGAAAGCGCGTCGCGAAGCGTTGGGTGGTTATTTGCCTGCGCGTCGTAAAGACAGCGAAGCTTTACAAATTCCTGAATTATCAGTTTTCGATTCAGTCTTGGCGGGTTCAGGTGGCAAAGAACAATCTACGACGATGGTGATGGTGCGTTTAATTTCTGCTTTGCTGAAAGAAAAAGCCATTAAAGACCGTGTGGTACCCATTGTACCCGATGAAGCACGTACTTTCGGTTTAGAAGGCATGTTCCGTCAACTGGGTATTTATGCCGCACATGGGCAAAAATACACCCCTGAAGACCAAGAACAATTGATGCATTATCGTGAAGCCAAAGACGGTCACATGCTGCAAGAAGGCATTAACGAAGCGGGTGCGATGAGTGCTTGGGCGGCGTTAGGCACCAGTTATTCAACCAATAACCTGCCTATGATTCCAATGTATATGTATTACTCTATGTTTGGTTTCCAGCGTATTGGTGATATTGCATGGGCTGCGGGCGATGCACAGGCTCAAGGCTTCTTGTTAGGAGCGACTGCAGGGCGTACCACACTGAATGGTGAAGGCTTGCAACACCAAGATGGTCATTCACATATTTTAGCCAACACCATTCCAAACTGTGTGTCTTATGACCCATGTTTTGGCTATGAGCTTGCGGTGATTGTGCATGATGGTTTGCAGCGTATGTATGTGAATCAGGAGCGTGTGTTCTATTACTTAACCGTTATGAACGAAAACTACGAGCATCCTGAAATGCCACAAGGTGTTGAAGAAGGTATTAAACGTGGTATGTATTTACTGCAGGAAGATGAAAAAGCCACTGTTCAATTGCTAGGTTCGGGCGTGATTTTACGTGAAGTGATCAAAGCTGCGAAAATCTTGCGTGAAGAGTATCAAATTCATGCCAACGTCTACAGTGTGACCAGTTTTAACGAATTGGCACGTGATGGTATGGCGTGTGAAGAATACAACCGCTTGCATCCACTGGCAGAAGAAAGCAAAGAGCCATGGGTGTCGCAACAACTGCGAGGTACAGATGGTATTGTAGTGTCTGCAACCGATCACATGCGCGTCTATAGCGAGCAAATTCGAGCATACTTGCCAGACAATCGACCATTTGTTGCCTTAGGTACAGATGGATATGGCCGCTCAGATACCCGTGGCAACTTGCGTAGCTACTTTGGTGTGGATGCAGCACACATTGTGGTAGCAACCTTGAAAAAGTTAGCAGATGAGGGCGAAGTCGATGCGCGTTTAGTCAAAGATGCGATTTCGACCTTTGAGTTGGATACCGACCGTCCTGTAGCGTGGGCACCGCAAGCGGTTCCTGAAGTACAAGCGGTTGCTGACTACAAAGAGGAGCACTGATCATGCAAATTCAAACGCCTGATATTGGTGTCGATAAAGCCACAGTTGCTGAAATTCTGGTCAAAGTTGGCGACACAATTGCAGTTGATGACAGCATTGTTTTACTGGAATCTGACAAAGCCTCAGTGGAAGTACCTAGCACTGCCGCAGGGGTAGTCAAAAGTATTTTAGTGCAGCAGGGTGATGAAGTTGCCGAAGGTGCAGTTTTGGTTGAACTCGAAGCCGATGCACAAAGCTCTGTAGTTGCAGAACCTGCCCCACAAGCTGAAGTACAGACTGCTGAGGAGCTAACGGAACAAGTTGCTACTGAAGCGCCAAGCACAGCTGCATCTGCAACCACGCAAGAAGTTGATGTGCAAGTGCCTGACATTGGCGTGGAAAAAGCGGTGGTTGGTGAAATTTTGGTACAAGTGGGTGATGCCATTGAGGTAGATCAAAGCCTGATTGTGGTGGAATCGGATAAAGCCACAGTAGAAGTGCCAAGTACAGTGTCGGGTACAGTGACTGCTATTGCGGTGACCACTGGCGATACTGTAAAAGAAGGTGTGGTGATTCTCACTGTGAAAACAGCAGTTACTACTGCAGCGACACAAGCACAGTCAGTTCAAGCGCCAAAAGCAGAACTGGTAGCAGAAGAAGCTTCAACAGCATCTACGCCATCACAAACAGCATCTGCTCAGGTAGATGTATCTGTACCTGATTTAGGCGTAGATAAAGCCACGGTTGCAGAAATTTTAGTACAAGTCGGTGATACAGTCAGTGCAGATCAAAGCCTGATTGTGGTGGAGTCAGATAAAGCCACAGTGGAAGTCCCTAGTACAACTGCTGGGGTCATTCAAGCCATTCATGTGGAATTGGGGCAAAGTGTTACACAGGGCAATGCCTTGGTGAGTATCACCAAGCAAAGCACAGCAACCGCTGCGGCACATCAGGCACCTACAGCCTCTGTGACTGCAGCAAGTCCAACACCTGCTACAGTAACGGCTCAAGCAGAGGCGGCAGCTGAACCTGCAAATGCGGACAAGCTCAGCAAAGCACAAAATGAAGCCAATGCAAAAGTCTATGCAGGCCCTGCGGTACGTAAACTGGCGCGTGAGTTAGGGGTGGTCTTGGCCGATGTCAAAGCCACTGGCCCACATGCGCGTGTACTCAAAGAAGACTTGAAGGCTTATGTTAAAGCGCGTCTTACTGCGCCGCAGACTGCTCCTGTCGCTGCTACAACACAGCAAGTTACAGGTTTGCCAAAGTTGCCTGATTTTAGTGCATTTGGTGGCGTGGAAGAAAAAGGTTTGACGCGCTTACAACAAGTGTCAATTCCGCAATTGTCCCTGAACAATTACATTCCACAAGTCACGCAATTTGATTTGGCCGATATTACTGAGCTAGAAGCGTGGCGCAGTGAATTGAAAGCTAACTTCAAAAAAGAAGGTGTTAGCTTGACCATTTTGGCGTTCATTGCCAAAGCTGTAGCGCATTTGCTGAAAGATGAACCGTATTTCGCTGCGCATTTGGCAGATGATCAAAAGTCTGTGCTGCTGCGTAAAGAAATCCACATGGGCATTGCCGTGGCAACCCCTGATGGTTTAACCGTGCCTGTGCTACGCAATCCAGATCAGAAATCGATTAAACAAATTGCGATCGAACTGGGCGAGTTGAGCCAAAAAGCGCGTGATAAAAAGTTGTCGCCTAAAGATTTACAAGGTGCAAACTTTACTATCACCAGTTTAGGTTCGATTGGTGGTACGGCATTTACGCCGTTAGTGAACTGGCCACAGGTTGCGATTTTGGGTATTTCACCAGCGACCATGCAGCCTGTCTGGAATGGTGAAGGTTTTGATCCGCGCTTGATGTTGCCGTTGTCATTGTCGTATGACCATCGGGTGATTAATGGCGCAGATGCAGCACGTTTTACCCATAAACTGACGCAATTGTTGGCAGATATTCGTAGCTTGCTGCTCTAAACTCAGAAAAGCTTTATAAAACCCTGCTGCGGCAGGGTTTTTTGTCACTGCCGTTACTCGGCTAAATTTGCTTAACTGCAGTATTCCGTTTAGAATAGCTTTACTTCATTGGGGAGTAGCCGCTTTTTACTAATTTCTGTTCAAACTGAATGCAGTAAAAAGGTGATGGTCAACATATTTGTTCCACAGAACATGGTCATCATAGCAAAGAACCAAGTCTGCTTTTTCAAGCTTTCTTTTGTTGGCAAGACCTTTGATTTATCACTCTGCAGATTTTGGCTAGCAGGAGGGATAGGTCATTGGTATGTGTGCTAGCCAGAGAAAAACATCATGTATGAATTCCTCATCTCGACTGCCATTGTCGCCTTAGCCGAAATGGGTGATAAAACCCAATTACTGGCTTTATTACTCGCGGCACGTTTTCGTAAACCTGCTCCAATCTTGGTTGCTATTTTACTGGCAACACTCATTAACCACGGACTTTCTGCAGTTTTGGGGCAGTGGATTACCACGGTACTTAGCCCAGAAATTTTATTGTGGATTTTGTCTTTAGGTTTTATTGGCATGGCGATTTGGATGCTTATTCCAGACCAGCTAGATGATGAAACTGAAAGCATCAACAAGTGGCAAAAATACGGTGTATTTGGCGCGACCTTTGTATTGTTCTTTTTGGCAGAAATTGGCGATAAAACTCAAATTGCCACAGTGGCTTTAGCCGCACGTTATGACAGCGTGTTTTGGGTCATGCTTGGAACCACTTTGGGGATGATGCTGGCCAATGCACCTGCGGTATTTATTGGCAATAAATTAGCGACCCGATTGCCAATTGCTTTAATTCATAAAATTGGTGCACTGATTTTCCTAATTATTGGTGTGTCGACTTTGGCGCAACATTATTTATTCTAAATTATTCATTAAAATGCATAAATCCTGAGCAAACTGCTCGGGATTTATTTATGTGAATGGTACTGCAATTCACTGATATTTCAGATAATCTGAGCCATTTTATTTATTGTAACTTTCCATAAATAGCTATATGTTATTCAGTGATAGAAAATCTATTTTTAAAATGAAAAATTGGGGATTGGTTATGGCATTTGACCGTACAACATCGCAGGTCTTATTTGATAATGGGACACATAAATGTATTAGTTTTACCAGTTTGGTCAAAGGTGAAGGTGTTCAGGCCAACCAATTTCTGATCCTTGATAATAACCGTGCGGCAGTGCTAGACCCAGGTGGCGACCTGACCTATGTACCACTGACCATGGAATTAAACAAATATACCCGTTTGACCAATCTTGACTATGTCATGGCATCGCACCAAGACCCAGACATCATCACTTCAATGCCGCGTTGGTTGGTCTATACCGAAGCAAAAATCGTAGCATCAAAATTGTGGGCGCGTTTCTTGCCGCACTTAAGCTCATCTTTTATGAGCGACCGTATGAAAGGCAACTGGTTAGATCGTTTGGTGGAACTGCCAGATGAAGGTCAGGCAATTCCTTTGGGTGAGTCTAAAATTATTGCTGTGCCTGCGCATTTCTTACACTCTGTTGGTAATTTCCAGTTTTATGATCCTATCGCCAAAATTTTATTTTCTGGTGATATGGGTGCGTCAATGGTGGAAGATGCTTCAATTCCATTGACTGATTTTGCTGCGCATATTCCTGCGATGAAAGGCTTCCATCAGCGCTATATGTGTTCCAATAAAGTGATTCGCCTCTGGGTGAATATGGTACGCACCATGGACGTTGAAATGATTGTGCCGCAACACGGTACGCCATTTGTGGGCAAAGAACAGGTGAATCAATTCTTAGACTGGATTGAAACATTGGAATGTGGCGTCGATTTGATGGACGAACACGTTTTTAGCTGCCCTGAATAAGCGACAAAAAAAGCTGAAAAAACTGTAAAAAAAACTTGAGTGCAAAAACAACTTTTTTTAAGATTTTCGCCCAAAAACGATTTTTTTGATGACGAGAACTTAACGAATGTTGTCTCAAGTACCTACAGCAGATGCCTGCTTAAGCTGCGGCGCGTGTTGCGCTTATTTCCGTGTTTCATTTTATTGGGCTGAAGGCATGAATATGCCTGAGCACTACACGGAACCAGTAACAGCAGTCTATTCATGCATGTGTGGTACCAATCAGAGTCAGCCGCGTTGTGTCGCTTTAGAAGGTGAAGTTGGACAGCAAGTGAGCTGCGGGATTTATGAATTACGCAGCAGCTCTTGTAAAGAAGTGCAAATTGCCGATGATCAATGCAATAAAGCACGTCGTGCGCATAACATGATTCCATTTGTGCAAGTCGATCCAGCCATTTCTGTGAATGATGATGACTTCGATCAAGTGGTTTAATGGTGCTTTAAGTTGTTGATCGCAATCCAGATTGAAAAAGCAAAGCTGCGGCTTTGCTTTTTTTTACGGCTAATTTTGGATAAATAGCCAATCATGGTTCACATTGAAGCGGCTTTATCTGCCTGAAAAATGAAACATCGCAAGTTTTAAACCTGCACGGCTAAAAAGCAAACTAAGGATGAAAACTTCAATTTTTAGATGAAAATTACCGATTTTTTCATGTCGCATCCCCCAGAAGGGCAGAATAAAAAATATTTCTTAGAGAACAAATGAAATTTGTGCCCAGATTTGTTTATAATGGCTCACGGAAATTACCAGTGAGACTGTTATGCTGACCATCGTTCAAGAAGCGTTAACCTTCGATGATGTCTTATTACTCCCTGCCTATTCTACTGTTCTCCCAAAAGATGTCTCCTTAAAGACACGTTTTACGCGCGGCATTGACCTGAATATTCCTTTGGTTTCAGCAGCAATGGATACGGTGACTGAATCTCGTATGGCAATTGCGATGGCGCAAAACGGTGGTATTGGTATTTTGCATAAAAACATGGACATCGTTGCGCAAGCAGCCGAAGTGCGCCGTGTGAAAAAATTTGAAGCGGGTATGGTGAAAGACCCGATTACCGTAACGCCAGAAACTACAGTACGTGAATTGATTGCGCTGACTCAAGCCAATAATATTAGCGGTGTACCTGTAGTAAAAGATGGCAAAGTTGTCGGTATTGTGACAGGACGTGATACACGTTTTGAAACCAACCTTGAGCAACCTGTCAGCAACATCATGACAGGTCAAGATCGTTTAGTGACAGTACGCGAAGACGAATCTAAAGAAAACATTCAAGCTTTATTGCAACAGCATCGTATTGAAAAAGTCTTGGTGGTGAATGACCAGCAGGAATTAAAAGGCTTAATTACGGTCACTGATTTCCGTAAAGCAGAATTGTATCCAAACAGCTGTAAAGATGACTTAGGTCGTTTACGTGTGGGTGCTGCAGTGGGTACAGGCGCAGAAACACCAAGCCGTGTAGAAGCATTGGTTGAAGCAGGTGTCGATGCGATTGTGGTTGATACTGCACACGGTCACTCTGCAGGCGTAATTGAGCGTGTACGTTGGGTAAAAGCTAACTATCCACAAGTTCAAGTAATTGGCGGTAACATTGCAACTGGCGATGCTGCTTTGGCATTGTTAGATGCAGGCGCAGACGCAGTGAAAGTGGGGATTGGCCCAGGTTCAATCTGTACCACACGTATTGTGGCAGGTATTGGTATGCCGCAAATCTCTGCAATTGACGCTGTTGCCAATGCATTGAAAGAACAGATTCCATTAATTGCCGATGGTGGTATTCGCTTCTCTGGTGATATGGCCAAAGCGATTGGTGCAGGTGCAAGTACCATTATGGTGGGTTCATTGCTTGCTGGTACTGAAGAAGCACCGGGCGAAGTTGAATTCTTCCAAGGTCGTTACTACAAAGCATACCGTGGTATGGGTTCATTGGGTGCAATGGCGGGTGCAACAGGTTCTGCAGACCGTTATTTCCAAGACTCGAAAGCAGGTGCAGAAAAACTTGTACCAGAAGGTATTGAAGGTCGTGTACCGTACAAAGGCCCAATGGGCAACATCGTGCATCAGATGATGGGTGGTTTACGTTCATCTATGGGTTATACAGGTTCTTCAACCATTGAAGATCTACGCCAAAATGCTAAATTCGTGAAGATTACTGCAGCAGGTATGCAGGAATCTCACGTGCATGATGTGACGATTACTAAAGAAGCGCCGAACTATCGCGTTGGTTAATATGAACTATCGCGTTGGTTGATATTTAGTAGCATTTTCAAATAAAAGCCGTCATCAATGTGACGGCTTTTTCATTTTTGGTGTAAAGTAACTCGCAGTAAAAAAGTGATGATAAAGATCACCCCTAAGAAGTGAGAACAATATGAGTTATTTTGGTACAGACGGCATTCGAGGGAAGTTTGGAGAGTTACCAATTACACCTGATTTTGCATTAAAACTAGGTTTTGCAGCAGGTAAAGTTTTAAAAAAACACACCAAAAAAAATAAACCTATTGTGGTATTGGGTAAAGATACACGTCTTTCAGGCTATATTTTAGAAGCAGCATTACAGGCGGGTTTAAATGCCGCAGGTGTCTATGTGCATTTGCTCGGTCCTTTGCCTACGCCCGCCATTGCACACTTAACCCGTGCTTTGCATGCCAGTTTAGGTATTGTGATTTCAGCATCGCATAATCCATATTTTGATAACGGGATTAAATTCTTCTCGGGCGAAGGGAAAAAGCTGCCAGATGCCTTGCAAGAAGAAATTAACCAAGAATTGCAGCAAGAATTAAAAATTGAAGATACGGCCAACTTGGGTAAAAGTGTTCGTGTCAAAGATGCCAATGGGCGTTACATCGAGTTTTGTAAATCGACCTTTCCATATCATTTAGATTTAAATGACCTCACTATTGTGGTCGATTGCGCCAATGGTGCTGCCTACAATGTTGGCCCTGCGGTATTTCGTGAATTAGGCGCGAAAGTGATTGCCATTCACAATGAACCGAATGGTTTAAACATCAACGAAAATTGCGGCTCAACCCATCCTGAAAGTTTGCAAAAAGCAGTGCTTGAGCATCAGGCGGACTTGGGGGTTGCATTTGATGGTGATGCAGACCGTGTGATTTTGGTGGACAGTCAAGGCAAGCAAATTGATGGCGACCACATTTTATATATTCTTGCCACACAAGGCTCGAAAAAACCTGCAGGTATTGTCGGGACGTTAATGAGCAATATGGCATTGGAATTGGCGTTGGAAAAAGCCCAAGTACCATTATTGCGTGCCAATGTCGGTGACCGTTACGTGCTACAAGGTCTGGAAAAAAATGGCTGGGTTATTGGTGGTGAGCCATCGGGGCATATTTTGACTTTGGACAAGAGCACCACAGGTGATGCAATTATTGCTGCCTTACAAGTGTTAACGGTGATGGTCGAACAAAATAAAGCCCTGCATGAATTGGTGGCAGATTTTAAACTGTTGCCAAATGTGCTGGAAAATGTGCGTTTAGCAAATATGTTTGACCCATATACTGTTCCTGCCTTGGTGGAAGAGTTTGACCGTGCCACGGAACAGCTGAAAGGTCGTGGACGTTTATTGATTCGTAAATCGGGCACTGAACCTGTGATTCGTGTCATGGTGGAAGGTGATGATTTGGCTGAAGTGGAGGCATTGGCGAAAGATTTAGCCGATGCTGTACGTCGTCATGCCGTCTAAAGGGGGTAATCGTGAGTGATTTAATTAAAGATTTAAGTGAGCTGCGTTTAAGTTACCAAAAAGGTGAATTGCTAGAAGCACAGGTCAGTGCCAATCCGCATATTCAGTTTTTGAATTGGTTTAACCATGCCTTAGAAGCCAAGCTGCATGAACCGTATGCGATGTCATTGGCGACTGCCAATGCGCAAGGTCGTCCGCATGTGCGTACTGTGTTGCTGCGTGGAGCCACCGAAGCAGGCTATGACTTTTATACCAATTATGACAGTCAAAAAGGGTTGGATTTAGCGGCCAATCCTTATGCTGAATTGTTATTTTACTGGCCTGAACTGGAACGTCAGATTCGTGTCAGCGGTTATGTCGAAAAAATTGATGAGCAAGAATCGACAGCGTATTATCACAAACGCCCACGTGACAACCAAATCGCTGCGCATATTAGCACTCCGCAAAGTGGTGTGATTGCCAGCCGTGAAGAACTACAGGCGCGTTTCCAAGACTTGCATGCCCAAGTGGGCGATCAATCTGAATTGCAAAAACCTATATTTTGGGGCGGTTACCGCTTGCAGCCTGATTATTACGAATTTTGGCAAGGCCGTCCGAACCGTTTGCATGACCGCTTAGCTTATGAAAAAATTGAAGGTGAGTGGAAACTACAACGCTTGATGCCTTAAATCACTGGAAACTATGTCAAAAATTCTAATAAAACAAAGACCTTTACTTACACGCCCTGAAAACTTTCAGGGCGTCTCTACATTTGTTGCTCAAATTTTAGCGCGCCGTGGTGTTGCGTCTGAGCAGGAACTAGAACTTAAACTGAAGCACTTACTTGCTCCAAATATGAAAGGTCTACCTGACGCCATTCAGCTGATGGATCAAGCGATTGATCAGCAGAAAAAAATTGTAATTGTGGGCGATTACGATGCCGATGGCGCGACCAGTACCACACTCATGATTTTGGCATTGCGCGAAATGGGCGCACACGTGCAGTATTTAGTACCTGACCGTTTTAAATATGGTTATGGCTTAACCCCCGCCATTGCCGATTTGGCTTTTGAGCGTTATGCACCTGATTTATTAATTACGGTAGATAACGGAATTTCCAGTCATGAAGGTGTGGAGCGTGCGCAAGCTTTGGGGATGCAGGTCATCATCACCGATCACCACCTCACTACAAAAGCCACTCCAAATGCAGAGGCTGTGGTGAATCCGAATCAATTGGGTTGTGATTTTCCAAGTAAAGCTTTGGCAGGTGTGGGCGTGGCATTTTATGTGTTGGCGAACTTATCCAGTCAGCGTAAAAAACAGGGCAAATCTGCTGCAAATTTAACGCAATATTTAGATTTGGTGGCCTTGGGCACCTATGCCGATGTCGCTAGTCTGGATTATAACAACCGTATTTTGGTGGATGCAGGCTTAAAACGGATACAGCAGAATTTATGTCGTCCTGGGATTAGTGCATTGCTGGATTTGGCAGGACGTGAACCCGCACAGCTTAAAGCACAAGATTTGGGCTTTGTCTTGGGACCACGTATTAATGCCGCAGGGCGCATGGAAACCATGGACATTGGAATCGAGTGTTTATTGGCAACGGATACGCAAAGTGCCTATGCTTTGGCGCGTCAGTTAAATGCTTTGAATCAGGAACGTCGTCAGGTTGAAGGGCAAATTAAACAGGATGCACTGGCAGAATTGGAAAAGCTGCAGTTAGATCAAAGTGATTTACCGCATGCCTTGATCATGTTTGAAGAACATTGGCACCAAGGTGTGATTGGAATTGTCGCAGGACGTTTAAAAGAACAGTTTCATCGCCCTGCGATTGTATTTGCTGCCGATGAAGATGGTGAGCATATTAAAGGCTCTGCCCGTTCAATTGAGGGGATTCACATACGTGACACCATTGAATTGGTTGCAGAGCAATATCCACATTTGGTGAGTCATTTTGGTGGACATGCGGCTGCGGCAGGTTTGACCATTAAAAAGGCGCACTTTGCAGAATTTAAACAGGTCTTTGAACAGATCATTGCGCAAATGGATGCAGATTTATTTCATGCTGTGCTGTGGACAGATGGTGAATTGCCGCAAGAGGCTTTTCATTTACACACTGTGGATTTATTGCAGCAGTTGGCACCTTGGGGACAGAAATTTCCGCAGCCTGTGTTTGAAGGGCGGTTTAAAGTGGTCGATTTTAGATGGTTGAAGGACAGTCATTTAAAATTGCGTTTGGCATTGGATAATGGGCAAGTGGTTGATGCGATTGCGTTTGGTGCTAAAGACAAATTTGAATTTAACCCGATGTTGGATGATGTACGTTTGGTTTATGAATTAGAGCGCAATGTGTTTAATGGCAATGTCAGTTTACAACTGCAGATTGTGCATTTGGAGCAATCTAAATAAAAAAATCCGCTCAAATTTGAGCGGATTTTTTTGCTTTTAATTTATGGAATTAGAAGCGGAATGTACCATTGATGCCGAATGAATCGATTTCATCAACTGTTGTGTAATTTACGCCAACTGCAATTGTTGGGGTAAAGAATTTTTGTGCACGAACGCCAAAAACAGTATCAGAATCATCAGCAGTTGAGTCTGCAATAGAAATACCTACACTTAAAGTTGGGTCGATATAAAGATCAGCGCCTAAGCGATAAGTTGTTTCATCACCAAAATAAGATAAGCCTTCAAAGTTAGCAAAATGGTTGCCAATTTGAGTGACATATTTAGCACGTAAAGATACAGCAGTATCCTCACCTACGGTTACTTGATTTAGAAGATTTGTGGTAAAGCCATAGTTCGCAACTTGAACTGGATCTAAGCTCTCATCTGCTACACCAACTGCTAACAATAAACCATTGACTGGTAAGTAACCAACTTCAAGAGCATAGCCAGTATTATCATCACCATCAAATTTGGTTTGATTAATTGCACCATTCACATAAAATTGGGTGTTAGGAATAAAAAACTCACCATTAATGCCTAAAACATCAATATCTTCGTCGCCATCACCGCTAGCATTAGCATAACCTAAACCAATATTGCTAGCTTTACTTAGGAACGCTGCTTCAGCTAAAGGTGCATTTTTGACTTGAACACCATTTAAATAATATTTGCCATTAATGAAGAATGTATCTAAATCACCTTCTCCATCAAAATCAGTGTTTTCATAGCCCCCATTGATTTCAGCTTGATATGCATGAGCAGTACTTAAACCAGCAAGAAGAGCAGTTGCAAGCGCAAGTTTTTTAAACATTATTGAGATTCCCTCTGTTATAGAAATATGACTGTTTTGTTACAGTTGTTGCTGATTGTACGGAAAATAAACATACAGTCAATGCACTATTTCTACCTAACTGCTTTATTTTGAGGCATAAAAAAGCACCCTTCCGAAGAAGAGTGCTATTTGAATATCTAATTAGGCTAAACTTAGAAGCGATATTTCGCAGCGACACCAAAGCGGTTGTAGTCAGCATTACCAACTTCACCAAAGCCTACACGACCTTCCAAACTGACTTGTGGTGTAAAGAATTTACGTGCACTCACACCAAACTCATCATTATCGTTGATATCGTTGCTGTAATAATCGACACCTACACTTAGCGTTTTATCAATGAAGTAATCCGCAGCAAGATTGTATTCATCGAGATCACCAAAAGCAGCACCTGCTTCAAGGTTGATGTCTTTACCATTCGAAAGTGTCGTTACGTATTTGGCACGTAAAGTCGGGTCTACACCATCATCACGGTCATTATCCCAACCTTTAAGACCTGCTGCGATTAACAAGCCTGGTGCTGGTAAATAACCAACTTCTACACCATAGGTGGTTAAATCATTGTTTAGGTCATCATTGTCTTTCAAGTCATGACCGCTCACATTACCACTTAAGTAAAAGTCTGAATTCGGTACAAAGTACTCTGCACCTACGCCGTAAGTATGCGCTTCATTGTCGCCAACTTCGTCATATTGGTATTTGGCATTTACGTTGCTAGCACGATCAAGGAACGCTGCTTCTGCCAAAGGTGCATTACGGGTTTGTACAGGGTTAAAGTAATAAGTACCATCTACACCGAATGAACCGCTTGAACTGCCGTTGTCTGGATCAATCAGTCCTGCTGATGCACCAATTTCAGCTTGGTATGCGTTCGCAGTACCAGTGATAGCCAAAGCTGAAAGTAGGGCTGATGCGATTGCTAATTTTTTCATGGAAAGTACCCCTCTGAAATCTGGTTAACAGTTAAACTTTTTGTTACAACTTTTAGTCTAGGCGAAAAAAAATCAGCGTCAATCACAGGAAAGTTGCCGCTTTGTTACAAGCGTAAATTTGTGTAATATTTTGAGTTTAAGTGATTGAAATAAAAATGAAATAATTAAATGTTTTGTTTTATTAAAACTATGTGTATTTTGTGAATTTTACTAAAGCTGATCATTAAATCATCAAACTTGTTTCATCTTTGTTTTATTTTGGCGGGTTGAAGCAATTACCATACACCACTTTTTAAGCATGTTTTCAGCTGAATGTGTCAGGCAAAAAATCAGGGCGATAGATCGGCCATTAAGATAAATATCCGTGTTAATCGTGCATGCTATTTTAAGTCGGATATCATCAGGCTTTCACTTTAAAAGTTTAAAGCGATCTTTATTTTTAACCACATTTAGCATTCAACCTATAAAAGCTGAAAAGTTATGCTGGAATTTACAGCAGGGTAGAAATGCCAGAACAGGTCTGTGCTACAATTATCAGCTAATAAGCTTCATTGTTAATTGAGAGAATTTACGTGGAAATTAATCCTTATCTAAACCAATTAAAAGACTTGAACGAACGTAGTCAAACACTACGGGGGTATCTTTGACTACGATCTTAAAAAAGAGCGTTTAGAAGAGGTTCTCCGCGAGTTAGAAGATCCTGCAATCTGGAATGATCAAAGTCGTGCGCAAGCCATGGCCAAAGAAAAGGGCGAGCTTGAAAACGTGATTCATGTCCTAGAAGGTTTGGCGACCCAGTTAGAAGATGCCCAAGCCATGTTGGACTTAGCTGTTGAAGCCGATGATGAAGATTTATTGGTGGATGTGCAGTCTGAATTGACTTCTGCTGAAGAAGAACTGGCGAAGCTTGAATTCCGCCGTATGTTCAGTAATCCAATGGATCCAAACCCATGCTATGTCGAAATTCAGGCGGGTTCGGGTGGTACAGAAGCGCAAGACTGGGCATCGATGCTGTTGCGTATGTATATGCGCTGGATTGAACGTCACGGCTTTAAAGCAGAATTGATGGAAGAATCGGATGGTGATGTGGCAGGGATTAAATCTGCGACCATTCGCGTTGAAGGCGAATATGCCTATGGTTGGTTGCGTACCGAATCGGGTGTGCATCGTTTAGTGCGTAAATCGCCATTTGACTCAGGTAACCGTCGTCATACGTCATTTTCTGCAGTGTTCGTTTCACCAGAAGTGGATGACAATATTGAAATTGATATTAACCCTGCCGATGTCCGTACCGATACTTATCGTGCGTCAGGTGCAGGTGGTCAGCACATTAACAAAACTGACTCTGCGGTACGTTTAACCCACGCACCTACAGGTATTGTGGTGGCTTGTCAGAACCAACGTTCGCAACACGCCAACCGTGACCATGCGTGGAAACAATTACGTGCCAAGCTGTATGAATTGGAAATGAGTAAACGTAATGAGGCGGCTCAAGCACTTGAAGACTCGAAGTCTGATATTGGTTGGGGCAGCCAAATTCGTTCTTATGTATTGGATGATTCACGTATTAAAGACTTACGTACAGGCGTGGAAACTTCAAATACAGGTGCGGTTTTAGATGGTGATTTAGACAAGTTTATTGAAGCCAGTTTAAAGCAGGGTCTATAAGTTACGGTCTGTAAGATCCTAATGAGCCTGCCCAATTCAGTGAAGTTGCTTAAAAAATTTATATAAATCGTAAAAAATCGATATTAATATCGAAAAAATACGATATATTAAGGACAGCTGCTGAATTGGGCTTATATTTACGAATATGTGTCTGAGTGATGGATGTCGATTTAATTTTTAAAGCCTTAGCCAATCCTACCCGTCGGCAAATTTTAGAATGGTTAAAAGCACCAGAACAATTTTTGTCGATCGATGAGTGTGGCGACTTTAAGCGTGGTGTATGTGCAGGACACATCGAGCGTTTGGGCAACGTGTCGCAATCGACCATGTCAAATCATTTATCGGTACTGCAACAGGCAGGTCTTATTCGTGCAGAAAAATACGGACAATGGTCATATTTTTCTCGTAATGAAGCACTCATTCAGCAATACGTCGAATATTTGAAACACTCACTTTAACTGTGAGATTAGAGGCAAAAATGGCTGAATTAGACTCTCCTTTAGTTTTGGGTGATCTGCATCTAAAAAACCGTGTGGTGATGGCACCTTTAACCCGTAGCCGCGCGAGCGATGACCGTGTTCCAACGCCAATGATGGCGGAATATTATGCACAGCGTGCTAGCGCAGGTTTGATTCTTTCAGAAGCAACGGTAATTTCTGAAGAAGCCAATGGTTATTTAAATACCCCAGGATTGTTTACCGATGCTCAAGTGCAGGGTTGGAAACTCGTTACCGATGCCGTGCATGCCAAAGGTGGTTTGATTGTGGCGCAACTGTGGCATGTAGGTCGTGTTTCACATCCAGATTTACTCAATGGTGCAACACCAGTATCGGCAAGTGCGGTACAACAAGCAGGTTATGTCAGTTTGTTGCGTCCTAAACGTGAATATGTGTTGCCACGTGCCTTAGAAATTTCAGAAATCCACGCCATTACCGAGCAATATAAACAAGCCGCCATCCGTGCCAAAGAAGCAGGATTTGATGGGGTAGAGTTGCATGCAGCCAATGGTTATTTGATTGATCAATTCCTGCAAAGCAAAACCAACCAACGTGACGATGAATACGGTGGTTCGGTTGAAAATCGTGTGCGTTTCTTGTTAGAAGTGATGGACGCCTTAATTGAAGTCTGGGGCGCAGGTCGAGTCGGTGTGCATTTAGCACCACGTGGCGATGAGCACGACATGGGAGATGATGATCCACGTGAAACCTTTGGCTATGTCATGCAGCAATTGGGGCAGCGTAAAATCGCCTTTTTCTTTACCCGCGAATATTTAGCCGAAGACAGCATTTCCCAAGAAATGAAAGTACGTTCAGGCGGTGTGCCATATATCGCGAACATGCGTTTAAGTCGTGCTGATGCCGTGGAATTATTGGCTTCGGGCAAGGCTGATGCGGTGTCATTTGGTAAGGCGTATATTGCCAATCCAGACTTGTATGAGCGTTTATTGGCAGATGTACCTTTAAACGAACTCAAGCTGGAAAACATGATTGGTACAGCCGTTGCAGAAGGCTATATCGATTATCCAACTTTGGCGGAAACACAACACGCTGTAGAATAAAAGCCAGTATAGCGCCACATGCAATTAACATGCGCGTGTGGCTCTGTTATATTTTGCCGATAATCTTTCTTTGGGGCGCATCTTTTGGCTACTCCATTTTGGTATAACGCAGCCTTGGCGCTGTTAAAACCGATTTATCAGTCACGTATTCGTAAACGTGCCGAACATCCTGAGCAATTACAACAAGAACTGCTTGAACGTTTTGGCCCATTTCAGCCCGCTAAAAATTTACATGCCATTTGGTTTCATGTGGTGTCGGTGGGAGAAACCAATGCCGCGCAACCTCTAATTGAACATTATTTAAAAGCGGGGCATCCTGTTTTAGTCACCAATACCACCAAAACAGGGCAGGCACGCGCCAAATCATTATTTTTAAAAGCACCGTATTTAGATTTATTTCAAGCTGTGTATTTACCTGCCGATCAGGTACATTTAATTCGTGAGTTTTATCAGAAATATCAGCCTAAATTATTGGCACTGGTCGAAACAGAATTGTGGCCTAATTTGATTGATCAGGCGCAGCATTTTCAAGTCCCGTGTTTGTTGATTAATGCGCGGCTTTCGGAAAAATCGGCCAAAGGTTATGCCAAAGTTAAAGGATTAACTCGCGGCATGTTGCAAAAATTGCAGCAACTTTTGGCGCAAGACCCTGCCACACAGCAGCGTTTTATTGCATTGGGGATGCCTGCCGAGCGTACAAAAGTGGTGGGTAATATTAAATTTGATATTACTGCACCAGAAGATTTTGTAGAGCAAGCCGCGCAGTTGCAACAGACATGGCAATTGGTACATCGCAAAATTATTACCCTTGCCAGTACCCATGCGCCTGAAGAACAGCAATTATTGACTGCACTGAAACCTTATTTCGCACAGCATCCTGAACTGTTATGTATTGTTGTGCCGCGCCATCCAGAGCGTTTTGATGAAGTGGCTATGCAGGTACAAAAACTGCAACTTAATATGCAGCGCCGTAGCTTGGCTGAAGCGATTCAACCTGAAACACAAGTGTATTTAGCCGATAGCATGGGTGAAATGTGGTTGTGGTACGCCTTAAGTCAGGCCTGTTATGTCGGTGGTTCGCTGAATGAACCTGGCGGTGGGCATAATATTTTAGAGCCTTTGGCCTTAAATGTCGCCACGGTATTGGGCAAAAATTATTTTAACTTCCAAAGTATTGTGGATGAGTTTGTTGCAGCAGAAGCCGTGTATGTGGTCGAAGATGCTGAACAAGCTGTAAATACGTTAACGCAATTGTTGTTTGAACCTGCGTTGCGTGCTCAGCTGAATCAAAATGCTCAAGTGATTATGTATAAAAATCGTGGCTCTTTGACTGAGCATATTCACGTGATGAATCAGTATCTTTAAATATGAATATCGTTTTGCTTGACCCTCGGCAGACCACAAATGAAGTGTGGTCTATTAGCGCCCAGCGCCAAGTGCAGCATTTACACACGCATGTCGGTGTACAAGTCGGTGACAGCTTAAAAGTCGGGATTCGCGGTGGCAAGCGTTATTTGACCGAAGTGGTGGACGTTAGTGAGCAGCGGATTCAAGTCAAAGCCCTGTATGAAGAAGCTGTACCGAAAAAACTGCCTGTGACCCTGATTGTGGCTTTACCACGCCCTAAAGTATTACGTCGTTTAATTATGGATAGCGTGACGCTAGGTGTGGAAAAAATTATTTTGCTGCACAGTTATCGGGTCGATAAAAGCTATTGGCAAACACCATTTTTGCAACAACTCGATCAATATGTAACTTTGGGTTTGGAACAAGCAGGCGATACCATTGCACCTGAGATTCAGCTTTATAAACGCTTTAAACCTTTTGTGGAAGATGTCTTACCCAGTTTGATTTCTGCCGATTGTCCTGCTTATGTGGCGCATCCTTATACTGAGCAAGCTATGCCACATGCCATTCAACATCCATGCAGTATTGTGATTGGTCCAGAAGGTGGATTTATTCCCTACGAAATTGATTTGCTCGAAAAAAATGGCTGCCAAGCGCGGCACTTGGGCAACCGTATTATTCGTACTGAAACCGTAATTGCTTATGTTTTAGGGCGTTTGTTTAGCACGGGCTGAATCATCTTCATTGACTGCTGCATCACCACGATAAACTTTCACTTCCTGCACAGGATAAGGAATGGAAATATGATGTTCGGCAAAAGCGGCAATCACCCGTTCCTGCACTTCACTGATGGATGCAGAGGTGGAGGTTTCCGTCGTATTGACCCACCAACGCACATTTAAATTAATCGAAAAATCGGCCAGGGCAGTGACATTGACGCTAAATGCAGGTTGGCTCAAGATTTTGATGTCACGGTCTAAAATGGCCAAAATAATATCTTTGGCTTTTTGCACGTCATCTTCATAACCAATACCCACCACAAACTCGCAACGACGACGGGTGTAAGCTGTATTGACCGTTACCGCACTGGTATACACTGTCGCATTTGGAATCACGATACGACGTCCATCGGGAGAGCGCAAGAAGGTTGCACGAATCTGAATATCTTCTACCGTACCTTCCATATTATTTACGATGATGTCATCACCAATTTTAAATGGCTCGCCAAGCAAAATCAGCACACCCGACAGTAAATTCTGGAAAATATCTTTAAAAGCAAAACCAATTGCAACAGAGCCTAGACCTAAGGCACTCATGAGTTGGCTAGGGGTGAATCCTGGAATCGCAATCACCATTGCAATCAGAAAGCCAAAGAAAATAATAGCGGAACTACCAACCCGATTCAGCACCAAAACTAGATTTTGTCGGGTATAGGAACGATTGTTTAGGGTCTTACGGATAGACCATTTGAACACGCGAGCAAGCAGCCAAAATACAAACAGCACTACGGCTGCAATTATCAAATACGGCACACGCTCCCAAAATCCTTCCATAATTTTATCGATGGTGGAGTAGGCGTCATTGTACTTGGCCGTATGATTGATCACGGTTTGCGTGGTTTTTTCAGTGGCTTCCTGCAACAGCTGACTGGTGTTTTCAGAAACTTCACTGAGTGAGGGTTTGGATTCTGCCACGATAATTCCGAATTCAAAATGAAGCGACTATTTTGCCTGAAAAACTCAATTTGGTTAATGAGCAATGCTTACTTGCCAGTATTTTAGACAACTTGGATAGAAGTGATGAGCGTACTATTTTGTAGCATTTAAACTGCGAGTTGTATGTGGTTTTATCTGTAAGACAGGGTCGCAGGTATGAATGATTGGCTGCGTAAAAAAATGTTAATACTCACGGTTATTAGACGATATTTTCTTTAAAAATAATGCAATGCGCAGTACAGTGGAATGTAAACCTGAAAGTATGAATGCAAGAATATGGCATTCGATCAACGCTTTGGCATGCTATTGTTTGTATAAAATTTATGCGACTAAAGCCGAATGGTGAGCCATAAAAAAGAAAGTTCATACTGTGAATATGCAGAAATAATAATCAATAACGTGGCATACATCTCGTGATGAGATGCAAGAACATCAAGGAAGTAGCAGATGAAAGACGTATATCCTGTTCCAGATGAATTTAAAAAGACTGCCCGCACCACTGAGGCAGAATATTTTCAACGCTATCAACAATCTATAGATGACCCTGATACTTATTGGGCAGAGCAGGCCCAACGCTTAGATTGGATTAAACCTTTTACCCAAGTCAAAAATACCAACTTTGACCCCGAGCATTTTAAAATTGAATGGTTTGCCGATGGGCAACTGAATGTCAGTGCCAATTGCTTAGACCGTCATTTAAAAGAACATCCGCATAAACCTGCAATTATTTGGGAAGGAGATCATCCATCTCGGCATAAAGTGGTTTCTTTTGCTTCTTTGCATGATGAAACCTGTCGTTTTGCCAACGTGCTGAAAAAGAACGGGGTGCAAAAAGGTGATCGGGTGGTGCTGTACATGCCAATGGTTTCCGAAGCTGCGATTGCCATGCTAGCCTGCGCGCGGATTGGTGCAGTGCATTGTGTGGTTTTTGGTGGTTTTTCTCCCGATGCTTTGGCTAGCCGAATTGAAGACTGTCAGGCCAAGTTAATTGTCACTGCAGACTCGGCCATGCGTGGTGGCAAGCCAATTTATTTAAAAGCCAATGTTGATGCTGCTCTAAAAGTAGCAGGTACCGACTGTGTGCAAAATGTGATTGTGGTGCATCGTACAGGGAATCCGATTGAGATGTTACCTGAACGCGACTTGTGGTATCACATGGAAATTATGTCGGTCAATGACATCTGCCCACCCGAGCCGATGAATGCCGAAGATCCACTATTTATTTTATATACCTCGGGTTCGACTGGAAAACCCAAAGGCGTTTTGCATACCACAGGCGGTTATTTGACCTATGTGAACAGCACGTTTCGAGAAGTCTTTGACCTGAAACAGGATGATGTATTTTGGTGTACCGCAGATGTAGGCTGGATTACAGGGCATTCCTATGTCTTATATGGTCCGTTGTCGAATGGCACATCTACCGTGATGTTTGAAGGTGTACCGAACTATCCAAGTTGGGCGCGCACAGGGCATATTGTCGATAAACACAACATCACCATTTTATATACTGCACCGACTGCCATTCGCGCCATGATGCGGGAGGGAGATCGTTTTGTACGTGAAAGTGACCGCAGCAGCTTGCGTTTACTCGGTTCAGTCGGTGAGCCGATTAATCCCGAAGCGTGGAACTGGTATTACAACGTGGTAGGCGAAGGACGTTGCCCAATTGTAGATACATGGTGGCAAACCGAAACAGGGGGCATATTAATTTCAGCATTGCCTGGTGCAACGCCACTGAAACCTGGTTCGGCAACCCGCCCATTATTTGGCGTGCAACCTGCTATTGTCGATGCCGAAGGTAATGAACTGGAAGGCGCGACCGAAGGCAATTTAATTATGAAAGATTCATGGCCAGGGCAAATGCGCGGTATTTGGGGCGACCCTGCACGTTTTATTGAAGCGTATTTTTCGACCTATCCGGGTGCGTATTTTACAGGAGATGGTGCACGCCGTGATGAAGATGGCTATTACTGGATTACAGGGCGTGTGGATGATGTCTTGAATATTTCGGGGCACCGTTTAGGTACTGCGGAAATTGAAAGTGCCCTAGTAGCGCATGAAGCTGTGGCTGAGGCAGCAGTGGTGGGAATGCCACATGATATTAAGGGGCAGGGGATTTGCACCTTTGTAACTTTGCAAGTTGGTACACCCGAGTCAGAGGAATTGCGTGAAGAATTAGTCAATTGGGTTCGCAAAATTTTGGGGCCTGTGGCAACGCCTGATGCGCTGCATTGGGCACCTGCTTTACCTAAAACCCGCTCAGGTAAAATCATGCGCCGTATTTTGCGGAAAATTGCAGCGAATGAATTGGATAGTTTAGGAGATACTTCGACTTTGGCTGAGCCGCAAGTGGTGGAGCATTTGATTGCAACGGTGTATGGGGAGAGGTAGGTTAAGGTTGCTGTCACTGTACACAAAGAAGTTAGATAAGGTTTGTTTTTTATTTTTTTCGATGAAGTAAGGTGATTGTTTATATCATCTTACTTTATGCGACAACTCGTGTCGTCTTGCTTGGTAATTTGCTTGGGTGATTAAAAAATAACTGTAGAATAAATAACCATCATACAGATGATGTGGAATGGCATGAATATTCTAGGGTTACAGGCCAAGTATCGGCGTTTATATCATGAAAACTCAATTTGGAAATTATTAAGAGCAGATAACGCACCACATATTTTAGCGTTCATTGTTGACTTATTTGCAGAACAAAATGAAGTCCCTTATGGTCGTGCAAGAAATGTCTTGGATGAGTTGATTAAATCTAGTCGTGAGCAGGGTATTTGGCAGACAGAAAATAATGCAGCGCATTATTTAAATCATTGGATTCATTCAGGCTGGCTCAGAGAAATAGATGGCAAGCTGAGTAAAACGGATATTAGCGAAACCGTATTACGTTTTTGTCAGGGCTTGGATGAGCGAGCAACCCATACCACAGCATCACATTTAAGAATTGTGCAGGATGCGGTTCGTGATTTTGTGGTCGCATTGAGTGAAAATATTGAAGAACGAGTGGAGTTGCTCGAACAAAAAAAATTAGTGATTCAAAATGAAATAGATGCTTTGTTGGCGGGTGTTGTTACACAATTAGAAGAATCAGAACAAAAAGAAAGAATACGAGAAATTTATCAACTTGCTTCCATTCTTACAGGCGATTTTAGACGGGTCGAAGATGAGATTCGTCTACGAGATAAAGAGTTGCGTCTAGATATGATTAGTGGTGCTTATTCACGTGGAGAAGTATTGCTGAGCTTAATGGAAAAAGAGCAGTTGCTTGCCCAAAGTGATGCAGGCAGTGCTTTTGATGGGTTTTGTCAATTACTTCAGGATCAAGATCGTTCTACTGAGTTTAGAGAGCAGTTACGCAGTATTTTGAATCATCCTATTGCACAACAATTAAGCGAATCTCAACGTAAATATTTAGGTCAGTTAATGCGTGAGTTAGGACGCGAAAGTAGCCGAGTTTTCCAAGTCCGACATCGTACAGAAGAAGGTTTGAGAGCTTATATTGAAAGTGGTGCAGCATTGGAAAACCGTTTGATTGATCAGTTGTTGTCGGAATTAGAAAAAAATGCAGTGGCATTGTTGGAATCGGAGTGTGATTTAAAAACAGAAGTACAAGTGGATTTAGCCGTGGGTTCCATCCAGCTGAATTCGCCTGAAAGTCTTGCTTTAAAAAGTCCCACAGAACATATGGATATACGTGAGGTCGAAGAGCAACAAAACAAGACTGAACCTAGTGATCAGATGCTGAAGTACTTAGACAATGTACGGGTTCGTGCTGTTGCTGAAAAAGTATATCAAACGCTCGCACAGAAAGGGGTGATGAGTATTGCCCACTTAACACATGAACATCCTTTACAAGCGGGGCTTGAAGAACTTGTTGCTTATTTGCGTATAGCAAAAGCCATTAAAGCACCACAAATGCAGCATACCGAGCAAGTTGAACTTAAGGATCGTTCAGGTGTGCATTTGCAGGCCAGTATTCCAGTGTATTACTTGAGTGCAGATTTATTTCCCAAAAATATAGATGAGCTGGCACTTTAAGGAGATCGAGATGCAATCAGAAAATAAGATACAACAGCATGACAACTTCTTTGAAATGGTACGCAGACCATCTTCAAATTCAGAGAAAAATATAGAAATCCAAGCTAATCAGCCTGTAGAAGATTCGTTTCCTACAACTGGGGCAGAGGAACAACATGCAGATAATCAAACAGAGATGGAGCATGCTCAGGATCGTGATACAGATGCGCTTATGCCACATGCAGCCCGACGCGTATTGGTCTATCTCATGCGTCAAGGGGTTATTCTTGCAGCAGAAAACTTAAAACTTTTTGATTTATTGTGCCGATATGAAGCGGAAATTCGTAGACATTTGGCAGAGGTTTATATCCAGTTGGTTTTGGATGCCAAGCAAGGGGTGGCTTATATCATCAATCTCGAAAGTATTGAACCGTACTGGGTTTGTCGGAGACCAACTTTCTTGAGAGAATGTTCCAATGACAAAACCAAAATATACCCCTGAAATCAGAGAAAGAGCGGTTCAATTATTGATTGAATCTGAAAAAGATTATCCTTCTACTTGGGCTGCAATCACAGCTATTGCACCTGAGCAGCATGCTGCGCAAGGGTTGTACTCCTGAAACATTGCGTGTTTGGTATTTAAAGCATATGGATCAACTAAATCCTGCCAAAGTACAACAGATATCTGACCAAGAAAAAATGAAGCAAATGGAACGTGAAATTAAAGAATTAAAACGTGCCAATGAAATTCTACGTAAAGCAGCCGCTTTTTTCGCCCAGGCGGAGCTCGACCGCCCACACAAATAATGGTGGATTTTATCCAGAACAATAAAGATCGATATGGTGTTGAAGCGATTTGTAGAATTTTACCGATTGCAGCTTCGACCTATTATCGGGCTTTAGATCTCGTTGATAACCCAGAACATCGAGCGAAACGTGCTCTGCATGATTTACATCATGCAGAGCAAATCAAACGTATTTGGAAGGAAAGTTCAGGTCGGTATGGTGTACGTAAAGTCTGGCAAAAACTGAAACGTGAAGGCTATATTATTGCACGCTGTACTGTTGCTCGATTAATGCAAAAGCTAGGTATACAAGGTGTTTGGCGGGGTAAGAACAAACAAACCACCCGTAGCCGAGATGACCAAAAACGAGCAGATGATTTAGTAAAACGTAATTTTACTGCTGATCATCCTGACCAACTGTGGGTGAGTGACTTTACGTATATTCAAACAAATTCAGGCTGGGTTTATACTGCATTTATTATTGATGTGTTCTCACGAGCAATTGTTGGATGGAAAGTATCGACACGGATGAATACAGATATGGTGCTCGATGCATTGGAGCAAGCATTGCATGATCGAGGCATGCCAAAGAATGTGATTCATCATTCCGACAGAGGTGTGCAATATCTTTCCATTCGCTATACCAATCGTTTAGAAGCAGCAAATTTACGAGCATCAGTCGGTACGACCGGTGATTCATACGATAATGCTTTGGCTGAAACGGTGAATGGCTTATACAAAACAGAGGTGATTGAATATTTAAAAGCGGATTGGCAAGGTTTAGCGGATGTACAACTTGCGACACTAAACTGGGTAGATTGGTTCAATAAAGAGCGTGTACACAGTGCACTGGGTTATGTATCACCTTTTGAGTTTGAAGCAATGTACTATGATAAGATTAACCCGTTAGGTCAGGTGGCCTAACTTAAATAAAAAAGTCTCCGACAAACCCGGTACGGTTCACTTTGTCTGTTTATAATGACCAAAGCCCGCAGTGGATATACCATCTTGGGTTCGGGGTTTATCACTGATCTGTTATTGATTAAATTTTATATGTATTTCCAGATTGCTTTTGATTAAATCGGATGGTTTATATTCAATTCAATAAATGAATATTATGCTCAATCCTATTTTGGATCATTTGGAGAGTTTCAGATCTAATTTGTTCAGGTAATAGATCATGAGCAATCTTCATAAATCGGCTGGCAACTTCGCAAATTGAGTTAATCATTTCATCAACCTCTTGAATAGAAAGCTCTGCTTCCTGAATGCCCAGTTTGACAATGGCAGACCGAGTAATATCCAGTGCTTCACCCATAATATCCATTTGATGATATCCACCTGGGCCTTCACAGAAAGTAACGTCGTAGGCTGGGGCGAGTTTCCATTGTCCATTTTGAGACATTAAAAACGAAAAGTTTTTGCAATGATCATCTCGATTATTGAACACCACATTGAAAACAGCGCGCTTGAATGCAATCGCTTTTTCGCGAATATCATTGGTACAAAAGTGTGTAGCACGAAGAAAGTTGCTGTAGTCTAAACTCCCAGGTGATTTAAAATCAGCCCCTGTAAAGGCAGCTAAACTTTGCATAGGGATGCGCATGCCATCGCAGCGGTCAAATCTTTTTGAGGCAAATGCAGTTAGGCCATTCGGAAGAGTGAAGTATTGGGTGTCTGGGGTGTCAATATGACAATGACGCAAACATTCTGCATAAACAGTTTCAATTGCACAAACTTCAGGATGCTCTTGCTGAGCGGGAAATTTGATCAGCCAAGCTTCATGTTGATGTGAGTGAACTGTTGAGAATTCATTAGTGACAGGATCACGATAAACAAGTGCTTTTGGCCTTGCACCTTGTGGAGACCCGCCCATAATTAATAAATGCTGTAAAAATTCGGCACCTTCTCCTTTGAGAACTTCCTGAACTTCTTGAGCGAGTCTTAGCAATGGAATATTTTCAGCTAATGTTAACTCGGATGCTGAAGGTTCAAAGGATAATGCCCCCATTGCATGTGTACTAATATACGTGAGGCGTTCTAAAGGCCCAACTCGTGCTGGATTAAGTCCATTTTTTTTAAATAAGCGATCCATCAGGAGCATGCCCCAGCCATCGGGTAAGGCATCGTATATAGGGCCTGGTAATCCCATTTGATGTGCAGGAAAGTTCTTTCTTAATGGGTCACCTTTTAGCGGAAGTAGGTAAGATGAAAGCTCTAAACCTTTACTAATTGCTTCTGCGCTGTATTCAAAAGCAATCAATGGTCGACCTGTGATTGCAGTTGAGGAAACTAGTGTGCCCCAAAGCCAATATTCGCCCCATCCATTGTAGTAAACATCAAGTTTTTTGAGCATGGATTCATTTCCTTTTGATACGTTGGCGAGCCGTGTTACTCTCATAGCGGAGCATGTCATCTACACTATTTAAATGTGGTTTGAAAAGTTCCTCTAATTCTTTTAATCGGCCGAGCACCATGGCAACACGTACTAAATTTTCAAATGAAACATTTCGACCAGCTTCTAGATTAGATACAGTATTCACACCAATACCCGCACGCGCAGCAACATCTGCCTGAGTCATTTCCAGATAAAGACGTTCTTTACGAAGCCTCTCACATAATAAAGCAACAACTTCTTCAGGTTTTTTGAATATTAAATCCATAATATTGTGTTTTACATTGTGATATCACCATTAAAACACAAAAAAATGGATTTATGAAATTATGCCAGTTGGTCGATAATGAGATGCTTGATTGGCTGATGAGATTCTATTGGATTAAAGAAATCTAATGATTTTAATGCATTTATTTTTTGCAACTACCTACGAATATGTCGTATTTGGGGCCCGAAACTGTGAAATAAAAGATAATAAAGAAAGTATGATTGGGGATAACATAATATAAAATCAATAAAAAAGCCTCAATCTTTCGATTGAGGCTTTTTGAATTTGGAGCGGGAAACGAGACTCGAACTCGCGACCCCAACCTTGGCAAGGTTGTGCTCTACCAACTGAGCTATTCCCGCATGCGGTGTATAATACATGATGCAAAAATAGGGTCAATCATTTTTTGCATGTCATTGTACTGACTGAATAAATAAACAACATTTTTGGAAAATAGTGCGGTTAAATGACTTAGGTTGTTTGTTTTATAAAAGTTTTCATTGTCTGCAAAAATATTAATATCACTTACAATGCGCTGCAGCTATGCGAAAAATAAAAGCATCAGACATAAAAAATCCGCAGTACTGAACTTCTAAAAATGAAGCCGACTGCGGATTTTTAGGTGATTTAAAATAATTTTATTAAATTTAAATCATTGAATAATGTTAAAAAAATTATTCAACTGTTACACTTTTCGCCAAGTTTCTAGGTTGATCGACATCAGTACCGCGCAAAACTGCCACATGATAAGACAACAACTGCACAGGAATGCTATACACAATTGGCGCAAGCAACGCGCTGACTTGCGGTACATAAACCACATGCTGACGCTCTTTATCTGCAGGAATGCCGCTGTGTTCATCTGCAAATACAAACAGCTCACCACCACGTGCCTGTACTTCTTCCATATTGGATTTCAGTTTATCCAGCATGTCATCTTGCGGTGCTAAAATCACCACAGGCATGTCATTGTCTACCAATGCCAATGGGCCGTGCTTTAATTCACCCGCAGCATAACCTTCTGCGTGAATATATGAAATTTCTTTCAGTTTCAAAGCACCTTCCAAGGCGATTGGGAATTGTGTGCCACGACCCAAGAACAAGCAGTGATTTTTCTCTACAAACAATTCAGACAAACGTAAAATTGCCGTATCATTTTGCAAAGTATCTAAAATCACTTTTGGTGTGTGCCATAAGCCTGCAATAATTTCAGCTGTTTCTGTCGCTGCAATTGCATTTTTCACCTGACCAATTTTGAGCACCAATAGCATTAATGCTGCCAATTGTGTCGTAAAGGCTTTGGTCGATGCCACACCAATTTCAGGGCCTGCGAGTGTCAACAAACTATGATTGGTTTCACGCACCATAGATGAAGTTGCCACGTTACAAATGGTCATGGTGCTAATATTTAAGCCTTTTGCAGCAGCACGTTTTTGTGTATCACGTAACGCAGCTAAAGTATCTGCAGTTTCGCCAGATTGTGAAATGCACACATACAACGTGTTATTCACAATGACTGGGGTACGATAACGGTATTCGCTGGCAATTTCCACATGACATGGCAAGTTAATCAGCTGTTCAAACCAATATTTTGCAATCATCCCTGCATGGTAGCTGGTACCGCAGGCAATAATCTGTACCTGTTGGATGTTGGCAAAATCAAGTTCAGCATCTTTCAGGAAATCTTCACGTAAAGCGTTGCCATTTAATGCTTGTGAAATGGTTTGTTGAATTGCTTCAGGCTGCTCATAAATTTCTTTGAGCATGTAGTGTTTATATTCACCTTTCGATGCATTGCTTACAGTTGCATCCAACTCTTTTACAGGGCGTTCAACCGTTTGACCGTTTACAAAAACTTCAATGCTGTCGCGGGTTAAGCGGGCGATATCACCTTCTTCCAAATACATAAAACGGTTGGTGATCGGCAATAACGCCAATTGGTCTGAACTGATAAAGTTTTCGCCAATACCGACACCAATCACCAAAGGAGAACCTTCACGTACCGTGATCAATTCATCTGGATAATCGGTATGGATAATTCCCAGAGCATAAGCACCTTTCAGTTGAGGCACGACTTGCTGTACCGCAACCAATAAATTCGGTGCAGTTTTAAGAGCATGGTTGACCAAGTGCGCAACCACTTCAGTATCCGTTTGAGAGCTGAACATATAGCCTAAAGCTTCTAGCTCATCTTTCAGTTCTTGATAATTTTCGATAATACCGTTGTGTACGACAGCAACATTGCCAGAAATATGCGGATGTGCATTGTTTTCTGTCGGTTTGCCATGTGTTGCCCAACGTGTATGGGCAATACCGAGTGAACCTGTGACTTGAGAATCTAGTACTGCTTGCTCAAGATTTGCTACTTTACCGACACGACGCTCACGCAAGACCTGACCTTGACTAATCAATGCCAAACCTGCGGAATCATAACCGCGATATTCTAAACGCTTTAAACCTTCAATGAGGATATTGGTAATACTACGTTCTGCAACGCCACCGACAATACCGCACATAGGAACTTCCTCTTATTTTTTCAATTTCTGTGGACGTTGATAATTTTCTTTAGTGAACTGTTTAGAACGTTCCACAGCTAAACACTGTTCTGCAACATCACGGGTAATGGTCGAGCCTGCGCCTACCGTTGCACCATTGGCAATGGTGACAGGTGCAACCAATGAACTATTTGAACCAATAAAGACTTGGTCACCAATAATGGTTTTAAATTTATTGGCACCATCATAATTGCAAGTAATCGTACCTGCACCAATATTGCTGCCTGCACCCACTTCGGCATCACCTAAGTAGGTAAAGTGGTTGGCTTTGGAGCCTAAACCAATTTGACTGTTTTTCACTTCAACAAAGTTGCCAATATGCACTTCATTGGCCAATACCGCACCCGGACGTAAACGTGAGAATGGACCAATTTGCGCAGCTTCACCTACAACCGCTTGGTCAAATACGCTATACGGCTGAACTTTAGTGCCCGCAGCAATTTTGGTGTTTTTGAGGATACAACCTGCACCAATTTCTACGCCATCACCCAGTTCGCAATCGCCTTCAATAATTACGTTAATATCAATGCGAACGTCTTTACCTGCAGTGAGATTACCACGTAAATCAAAACGGGTTGGGTCAATTAAATGCACACCTTGTTGCATGAGTTGCTTGGCTTGGAAGTTCTGGAATTCACGTTCTAAAGCAGCCAATTGCACACGGTCATTCACGCCTTCTACTTCAAAAGCCAGTTGAGGTTCTACCGATGCAACTTCTAAACCATCGGCAATTGCCATCGCCACAATATCGGTCAGGTAATATTCACCCTGCGCATTGTTATTGCTCAGTTTTGGCAGCCATTCATGTAATTTGGCATTGCTGACGCAGTAAATACCCGTGTTGATTTCTTGAATTTGGCGCTGTGCTTCAGATGCATCTTTATGTTCAACAATCGCTTGAATTTTACCGTTTTCACGTACAATACGACCATAACCCGTGGCATCAGCAAGGGTAAGTGTCACCAAGCCAATTTGGGTTTCACGTGAAACATCGAGTAGCTTTTGTAAAGTTTGCTCTGTAATACAAGGTACATCTCCCGATAAAATCAGTGATACACCTTCACGTGGTAAAACAGGCAAAGTCACTTTGACTGCGTGACCTGTGCCGAGCTGTTCCGCTTGTTCGACCCACTGCACCTGTTCATGTGCAAACGCATTTTGAACCAAAGTACCGCCGTGACCGTAAATGGTAATAATATGATCGGCTTGTAATTTTTTTGCGGTATCAATCACGTGACCCAAGAGTGGGCGTCCTGCAAGAGGTTGTAATACTTTTGGTAAATTTGAACGCATGCGCGTGCCTTTACCTGCTGCAAGAATAATCACGGTGGTAGACATGTTGAATCCTAGTGATGGCTAAACCAAAGTAAAAGATAAATAAATATAAATACATAATGCGGCCCAAAGACCCGCAATAATATCGTCCAGCATGATGCCAAAACCACCTTCGACCTGACGATCAATGACACGGATTGGCCAAGGTTTCCATACATCAAACAGTCGGAATAGGACAAAACCCACAATTACCCAGACCCAGCTGATTTGATTGATAAAAATCAGGGGTAAAAAGGTAATCGATTGTCCTGCAAATTCATCCCAAACAATACGACCATCATCATGTACGCCCATAACCTGTGCAGTACGTCCACAGATATATATGCCAACGAGGGACATGATGGCAATGGCAAAAAGGCTTGGAATGAAACCAAGCGCGAACCAAATGGGAATGAACAGTAGGGCAAAGGCCGAACCAAAGGTACCGGGAGCTTTGGGTAGTAGACCTGAACCGAAGCCAACACCACAGCATACAATCAGTCGGTCAGTCCAAGACATGGCTTTGAAATTAATCGCGGGTTTTTGCAAAGTGTTGGTATCCATGAAAATGAAGTGAACGATCTACGCCATTCTGTTCAAAGCTTAAGCGGTTTTGATTGTTAATTTTGCCAATAATATGAATAGGGGTATTCAGCGGTTTTTGCAAAAGCTGCTGATAATTTTGTGGGCTTATTGTAAAGCATAACTCATAGTCATCGCCACCTGCCAAGGCATATTGCCACTGCTTTTGTTGTGGTAATTCGGTTAATGCAGCATCTATAGGCAGTTGGCTGAGTTCAATACAAGCACCGACCTGAGAGGCTTTGAGAATATGCCCTAAATCTTGTGCCAAGCCATCTGAAACATCAATCATGCTTGAAGCCAGACCTTTGAGTTGTTGTCCAAGTTGACAACGTGGTGTTGGGTAGTCGAGACGTTGTTTTAAAGGATGATCGAGATGATCTAAACCAAAAGCGGCATCACCGACTTGTCCGCTGACGCAAATATAATCACCGACTTGCGCGCCTGAACGTGGAATGGCATGTCCTTGTTCAATCCAGCCTAAGGCGGTAACGGAAATGGTGAGATGCGGGCTTTGTGTGGTATCTCCACCAATTAAACTTACCCCAAATTGATCGCAACAATCATGTAAACCCTGACTAAACCCTTTGAGCCAGTCGTGATCAATTTGGGGTAGGCTCAATGCCAATAATATACTGTGTGGGGTGGCACCCATGGCGGCAATGTCAGATAAATTGACCGCAACCGATTTCCAACCAATCGCATGTGGGTTGGTATCGAGGGGGAAATGTCGTCCAGCGACTAAAGTGTCGGCACAAATGACCAATTGTTGTTGCGGCGGAGGGGTGAGCAGAGCTGAGTCATCACCGACACCTAAATCGACTGCATCGGGACGCGGTCTGTTGAAATAGGTCTCAATAATGGAAAACTCAGCCATACAACAATCGACTCAATAATTTGAATTAGTTGCTTTGTTGCTTTTCTGCTGCACGTAAGCTGTTGGCAAGACGGTCTAATACACCATTGATGTATTTGTGGCTGTCTGCACCACCAAAGTGTTTTGCCAATTCAATCGCTTCATCCAATACCACACGGTATGGAATTTCCAGATGTTGTTCTAACTCATAAGCACCTAAACGTAAGGTGGCGAGTTCAACACCATCGAGGGCTTGAATGTCACGATCAAGAACAGGCACCAGTAATGCATCCAATGCTTCATGATTGGCAACCACTTGAGTCAACAATTCATGATAATAGCCGAGATCCACTTTGTGCATGGCATTTTCCACACGGGTACGTGCTTCAATTTCATGTACTGGATTGTGGCTCATCTGCCATTCATAAATACCTTGCACAGCAAAACGACGTGCTTTACGTTTTGCTGCATAAGTTGCTTGAAGTGTTTGCGACATAGCGTTAAATAGCCTTTAACAAGTTAACCATTTCAATTGCAGTTAAGGCAGCTTCACTTCCTTTATTACCTGCTTTTGTTCCAGAGCGTTCAATTGCTTGTTCAATACTATCCGTAGTCAATACACCGTTAATCACAGGTAAGCCAGTATCTAAACCAACCACACCTAAGCCTTTGGCACATTCGCCTGCAACAAAGTCAAAGTGTGGAGTGCTACCGCGAATCACTGCGCCGAGTGCAATAATGGCATCATAACCATTCGATGCAGCTAATTTTTTAGCCACAACAGGAAGTTCCCAAGCGCCTGGTGCATGAACAACGGTGATATTATCCTCTGATACGCCATGACGTTTCAATGTGTCAATTGCGCCATCAAGCAAATGCTCAACCACAAAACTATTAAAACGACCGACTAAAATCGCATAACGGCCTTCGCTAGCGAGATGTAATAAACCTTCAATACGGCGAATTGCCATAGCAACCTCGATTATTTCTCTGATGTTGGATCTGCGGTGATATATTCCACCACTTCTAAGTTAAAGCCTGATAAAGCATTGAAACGTAATGGTGAGCTGAGTAGCTTCATTTTTTCAACGCCTAAATCACGTAAAATTTGTGCACCCACGCCAATGGTTTGGTATTGCTGTGACAATGCAGCATTGGCTTTGCCTTGTTTCGGGGTTTTAAGGCTGTCTAGGGCAGGGCCCAAGTCTTGCAATTGAGCTTGACCAATCCAGACCAAAACACCACGTTCACTGTTGGCAATTTCTTTTAAAGCACGGTCTAAATTCCAAGTTGCCGAACCATCTGCTTTTTTCAGCTTCAGTAAATCACGGGTTGGATTAAAACCATGCACACGGACTGTGGTCACGCCTTCTTTAGGCTCGCCTTTGACTAATGCTAAGTGAATATCTGGGTTACCCAATTCACGGTAGCGATACAAGTCAAAAGTACCATATTCGGTGTCGATGCTTTGCTGATCCAAACGCTCTACAGTTTGCTCATTGGTCATGCGGTAGTGGATTAAATCGGCAATGGTACCAATTTTCAATCCGTGCTTTTCAGCAAAAATTTCTAAATCTGGACGACGCGCCATCGTGCCGTCTTCATTGATGATTTCACAAATTACCGATGCAGGCTCTAAACCTGCCAAACGGGCAAGATCACAACCTGCTTCGGTATGTCCTGCACGGTGCAATACACCACCTGGCTGTGCCATGAGTGGGAAAATATGCCCAGGCTGAACAATATCGGCAGGCTTGGCATGTGCAGCGACAGCGGTTTGAATCGTATGCGCACGTTCTGCGGCAGAAATCCCCGTGGTAATGCCTTCAGCTGCTTCAATCGACAAAGTAAAGTTTGTACCGTGTTGTGCACCATTGGCATCAACCATTAATGGTAGGTTTAATTGCTGGCAACGGTCACGACTTAAGGTTAAGCAAACAAGACCACGTGCGTGTGTGATCATGAAGTTGATATCTTCAGGGCGAACGTGGGTTGCGGCAATGACTAAATCACCTTCATTTTCACGATCTTCATCATCCATGAGGATGACCATTTTTCCTGCACGGATATCTGCTACAAGCTCTTCGACAGTATTGAGCGGCATCAACCTTCACCTTCTTATTTGTCTGAAACGACATTGAATGAGAGAGATGCATAGTCTAACGGTTTTTTACCTGTTTTGCCTATGCTTATCATTTTCATTGCGTGACTTATGGTTATACACAGTGTCATCAGGCTTGGAAAGAGGCGAAAATAAGGATTTACTGCGTTGCTGTAGATTGTTTAGGCCATTAAGATGAAATGCAAAATCTGTGAAAAATAAAACTGTAGAGGGCATAGGATATTATCGCCCTCATTCTCGCCTTCATTTGAACCCAATTGGGTTTTGGGAGAAGGCAAGAATCAGAGATGAGATAATTCATTAAATTCAGGTATAAGCGAATTTCTGTTTAGCGCTCACGCAAGGCTTCTTTGGCTTTGTTGAATGGTTTGATCAGATAATCCAACACCGTTTTTTCACCCGTTTTAATATCGACTGTTGCGACCATGCCCGGGGTAATATCAAACGCTTGTCCTGCTTTGTTGCTGAGTTTGTCTGAATCGGTACGGATATAAACCCTTATCTTGGGATATTTTCTATTTCATATTACATCTTGTTTTGAGCGTTTTGATTGTAAAATAAAACTGATTAAAAAATCCACAAAATGATCAACCTTTTTGACTGAGCGCTGAAAACATAAAAAATAAACGCTTTTCTGTGATTAATTGCACAATAAATGCAAAAAAGTCATGTCTTGCATATCCTTAATTGTCTTTGTGTGGTTAGAATATAACAACTGTGCCCAAGATCTCTCACGTCTGTTATGAATATATTAATCGTTGATGATCATCCGCTGTTTCGCCATGCCTTAATTCAGGCGGTTCGTTATAGCTTACCGCAAGCTCAAATTCATGAAACTGCTGCAGTTAATGAATTGTACGAACGTTTGGAAAATGGACCTGAGCCTGATCTTGTTTTATTGGACTTGAATTTACCAGGGGCATCGGGCTTTTCTGCATTGGTGCATGTGCGTGCGCAATATCCATCTATCCCAATTATTGTGGTGTCCGCTCACGAAGAAGCATCGATTATTCAACGTTCAATTGCGCATGGGGCGATGGGTTATATCCCAAAATCGGCACATCCGAGCCATATTGGTGAAGCAATTCGTCAAGTTTTAGAAGGTGAGATTTGGTTGCCGCCAAACTTGGCTGCGAATGTTAACTTTGACCCTCGCGCTGCAGATGAAACAGCTTTGGCTGAACGTATTCAGTCTTTAACACCACAGCAATTCCGTGTATTGATGATGGTGGCAGAAGGTTTGTTGAATAAGCAAATTGCCTATGAATTAGATGTTTCTGAAGCGACGATTAAAGCGCATGTGACCGCAATTTTCCGTAAATTGGGTGTGCAAAATCGTACTCAGGCGGTATTGGCAATCAATGCGTTAAATATTGAAGAAAAGAAAATGTAAGATGTGACTGATCTGTAAAAGATGAGTTTAAAACCGCTGTGTTGATCTGGAAGATTGAGCAGCGGTTTTTTTATTGGGTGGGTGGTTGGCTGATTATGACCTTTTTAAAAAGCTAATTCGCTTTAGGATGTGACATTTAGCGTTCAGGTTGTTGATGTGCTTAAAACCTAAAAGGAATATTGTCTTATTCCTTTAGCTGTATGGCATAAATATATTCAGGCTTTCATGTCGATAAAACTGACAAAAATCGACATGAGAGAGTTGTCATGTCGATGACATAAACATATTCAGGTTGTCATGTCGATAAAATGGGTAAAAATCAACATGAGCTGAATAGCATATCAGTTTAATGATAGGCGACATGCCTCTTTTGAGATTCTTAGGCTTTGATTGTATCTGTACCCATAAATCCAATAGTGTGAAGTTGTCCGCAGCGGGAAAACCCGCCACTAATAAGAAATACATAGAAGGACGAATATGTTTTAATAGTAATAGATGAATGGTGATTTGAATAAATCATACCTAAGTGAGTAGGGGGCTTCCCCCTATATGGGTTCAACTTTTAGAATTCACGATAACCAAGCCCGCCAGCCGTGATATGTGCTAGATTTCGATCATAGGTAATTATTTGGCTTTCTTTTCCGATGGTTTTATTTTTCTGACTTGAGCATCTGTAAGCATTGCAATGATTCCACAGAATTGGGGGTATAATTTTGGGGGTAATTTATTATACCCCTAGTTATACCCCCAACAAGATCAAGCTTGCAATAGATAAAGTAGATTGCATTAAACATAAAAAAAGCTTAAACCCTTTAGATTTAAGCTTTTTAAGATCACATGAGACTTCATGAGAATAATGTTTGGCGGTGAAAGAGGGTGTCAAAATTAACTTATAAGGTATTGAAAAACAAATAAATAACTTTTAATGAATAAAAATATACCGACATAAATATTTCTGTTGATTCTTTGTAAAAAAAATTTCCTTAATGTAAATAAATATTTAGTTATTGTCTTGATTTTTTATATAGAGTAAGTGAGGATATCGCAAAAGTTATTTGATGAAAATTTTTATGAAAAATCAAAAAAGTATATTTATATCTTATAGTTGGGATAATGAAGACCATAGACTCTGGGTAAAAAAATTAGCTGATGCTTTAGAGGAAAAATTTAACTTCCACGTAATTTGGGATGGATACGATTTAGATAGTTTTATAGATAAAAATTTATATATGGAACAATCCGTCGTTGATTGTGATTATATGTTAGTTGTAGCTACAGGAAACTACAAACTTAAATCTAGTAGCAGAAAAGGAGGAGTGGGAATCGAAACTTCTATTGCTGTTAGTCAGCATTGGAAACAAATGGAACAAAATGGTAAAACAAAAATTATTCCAATATTGAAAGAAAAAGATGCTATACCGATATATTTAGAAAACCACCTATACATTGATTTTACTAATGAAAATGAATTCGATAAAAATTTTAATGAATTGTTAAAAACAATTAATGGTGATGCTTTGTTCAAAAGGCCAGCTAAAAAAAAAATCAATAGGAAGCCTTTAACACTTACCAAAGTTGAGGAAATTATTAGCTTAGCTTATAAAAGTAAGAAGAAAATAAATGAAGTTATCGATTATTCTAGAGATAATCGAATAAAGTATGAAATTTGGGAAGTTCAAAATATAACTGGTTCGCCTATATATTTTATTGCTACTCATCCTAATATAAATATGGCGAAAACTTTACAGAATGCTTTCGCTTTTATAGATAAAATATTAGTAGAAAAGAATTCCCAAATAATAATTTTAAGTGATAGAATTATTCATAAATTAGATCAAATTATCAATAGTCAATATAATGTTAAAAATATTAAATATGAAGATTTTTTATGGAATCACTGTATAAGTGAAGAATTTAAGGATTTTTCTATCCCTGAAAAAATAGATTTTTATACTCCTCAAGATTTATTAGACTCTAATGAGGTAGTTCATAATAATGCTATAAATTTTATTAGTAATTTGGTTAGTAATCCAACGGAAAAAAATACAGCAAATTTAATTATTGGATCGGGTGGTATAGGAAAAACATCGCTATGCCAATCTTTGGCGAATAAGTTAAAAAGTAGTAAAGACAAATTTTTGACAATATATATTAGCTCAGAAGATATTAGGAATTATATTAATGAAAATCATCTACCATATGGGAATGTAGATAATATTTATGATTTGTATCAAATGGAAGCAAAATACTTAGATCATCAAAATATTTTTGATAAGAAAACATTTGAGTTGTCTATTTTAACTGGGAAAATTGTTACTATTATTGATGGTTTGGATGAATTTGCATCTATTTTTTCAGAAAAATTTAATATCTATAATTTTTTAAAATCAATTCATGATATGAATTTACAATTAGGGTCTAATAGGTTTGTTATAACTAGTCGTGAGAATAATATATTTTCTGATGAAATATTAAATGATTTCGAAATTAATAAACTTAATTTGCTCGGTTTTAAGTTAGATAATTGTACAAAATATTTGAATCAAAGATTTAATAAGTATGATGAGCATATGTCTATAGTTAATAGTATCTATGAGAAAATTGAATTAAGCTCATTATTTGAACACCAACGTGTCGTTCCATTTTTTGTAGATGTAATTTCTACAATGTATGAAGATAATATTAAATCTGGAAGCAATAATATATTTGAGCTTTGTGAAGAACCTACAAAATATCCATCATTAAATAAGCTAAATGATCATTTGATATACTCAATCTTTAGGCGAGAAAAAAATCGCCACAATTTAATAGAATCACCTGAGCAAATAGTCAGCACATTTATTGATTTATGTTCTGAATTAGGAGATTCTTGGACTGATTCTGAATTTCATGATTTGATAGCATTAAATTTTGAAAAAAATGTGGATAAATATGTTGAGAAAATGAAAAAGAATCCACTTTTAAAAATTAATGGAGATAGAGTCTATTTAAGGTATGATTTTCTTAAATCATATTTTATTACACTAGATTTATTTAGGTTTTTTGAAGAAAAGAAACTAAATTTAACTTTTTTAAGGTTGTTATCTAGAATTGGAAAGGATTCAAATGAGTTAAGAGACTTGGTTTTGTTTTTAGAGTCTCGGAATTATGTGGAAATATTTGTTAATTTAATTGATAATATTAAATCTAAAGTTAATATAAGTGAACTTTTTTTTGAAAAAGGTGATCAAGATGGTTATTTGAAATCAATCGAGAAAATAGTATTTATATTATATAAGCTTAATAATAATAAACCATCTGATTTTAATGATAAATTAAAAACTATTTACAAAGTTTGTGATGGTAATGAAGTATATGAAGGTCTGTTTGTTAATGGTGATATTCATGCTTTAAATTTTAATGGTTTAAATATTACTTATAGTATTTTTAAGAATTTCCCTAAATTTTTAAATTCAGATTTTACAGATTCTAATTTTCAATACTCATCTTTTGAAAATTGCAATAATGATAATATTAATAATTCAAATTTTAATTTTGCAAATATAGATTTAAATAATTGTAATTTAGATGATAAAATTAATAAAAGTTATAATTTATTTTCCGATAAGAAGGAAATAAATAATGATAAGATTAAAGATGAGTTTAAAAAGTTTTTGTTGTCTTTTTTTAAAGGAGGTAGGTTTCGTGATAATAATAAAATTCACATAAGTTTCTCTCAGCATATTGAAAAATTAAAAATAACCAATTTTAATAAATTTATTGCAAAAGATATTTTGCAAATATCAGTGAAGAAGGAGGTGGATACTTTTTATGAAATCAATAAAATATATAGAGATAGTGTAAGGAAATTTATCATGGATGGGACTGAGGATTTTGAAATAAAAGAAATGATAAAGTGGTTGAGTGATTAAATATTATATTTTGCAAAGGAATAATCTTGTTAAAATCAAAATTATTCCTTTTCAATAAATCTAAAAATTAAATTCCAATCACCATTTATATAAAGTTCACGAGGTATTTCTTTATTAAAATTTACGTAAATATCTCTTCTTAGAAAATACTCCTAATAACTATTTGCATATGTTTTATAGCGTGGTGCAAAATATAGCTTCAATGTAGGCAGATTTATATCATTCCATCTTTGTTTAGAACGGCTATATAGAAATAATTTTCCCAATGTATAGAGTCGTCCGACCTGTTGCCTCATCCCCCTAAAAACAGCATAGGTTTGAAAATAGGACTGCCATTTGTTTATGTCTTAATGGGTTTGGCTTTATCGCTCTGTGCAACATAGCGGTTAATAATATTAATTAATTCGGTAATACCCCCATTTTTAATTGAATTAATGGGTAGAAAATCTAAAGCCTTGTTATTGTTTAAAAATAGGTGGACAACCATTTACTGACATATGAGGTCGTTCATGATTATAAAAGTACTGCCAGT